>JAFGYD010000276.1 GCA_016936295.1 Spirochaetales bacterium
TGAAAGCAGACAATGAGTAATGAAGATTCTACGGGAAAAGGCCCTACAGAGGGGTTTAAGCCTTAAAAAGTCGCTAGGTATTATTATAATGGCGATTTCCTTGGATCAGCTCAGTATATTACCGATTATAAAGGTGAACAATTTTCGCAATATGAATACACGCCACATGGGGAGCTGTGGATTGAGAAAACCGATGATAAATTTGAATACATTCCCTATAAGTTTACCGGCAGCCCACTTGATACAGAAACAAATTTGTACTACATTGGTGCCAGATACCTAAACCCTAAAACAGCGGTTTGGTTGAGCGCGGATCCGGCATTAATAAAATATATTCCTGCCAGCCCATTCACTAAGAATGCTACAAGTAAAAATTCAAAACTACCTGGTTCAGGTGGACTATTCAATTATGTAAATTTTGATTTGTATACTTATGCAGCGAATAACCCAGTTAAATATGTAGACCCGACAGGTTCTGATTTTATTATTTTAAACGATTGGGACGCAGTATTTTTACAGGGGCACCAAGCCATTCTTGTTGGAAATGATAGTACTGGATGGATGTACTTTTCAAGAGATGATTTTCGACAATCTGATCCTGATAATATGTCATCAAATGGGATAAGAAAAAAAGAATTTACTGATTTAAAAGAATATTACAACAATAAACAGATAAATAAAAATTATAACCGTAATTTAGTTATGACAAGCACACCTGCTGAAGATAAAAAGATGATAGACAAAGGGAAGCAAATCTTTAATGAAAATTTACCTTATGATTTAAATTTTGAAAATTGTGCCGATCTTGTAGACCAAGTTTTAGAAAGCATAGATATTGAATCTATGGAAGGAACAAAAGAATGGGCATTAACACCAATGCTTCCCGATGTTCAATATGATAATGTTAAAAAGAATAATGAAGACAGATTCGTTGGTGAATTGGTAGATGGGAAATGGACTTTCGATTATGATAAATCCATGCAAAGCGATTATACTTATGACAAGAAAGGTCAAATAGATGCAAACACGAATTAAATTAAGGACATGCTTTATTCTTATATTAATAATCAGCGGCTTTATGTTAAATTGTTCAAATAATAAAGAAATTCTTAAAATTAGTGACCTATCCGAGGAATATAGTTTTCTAACTAGCAGAAGTGGAGTTTATTATTTTTATGATAATTCAGCTAACTCAAAACTCAATTTATCAGATGAAAAATGGTCTGCATATTTAAAAGCCAATTGTCTTCTAATAAATAAAAATTTGGCATGCCTTTTTTTAAATAATAAAATTTTGTATTATAATTTACACGATAATGAAATTCTAAGAAGAGTACTTATTGAAAATCATACATTTGGAACTAAATTGAATGACTTTGGTGATTTGATTTTATTCTCAGGGGGCAAATTATATAAATATCTTTATGATGATGATAGATTAGAACTAATTAGCAATTTGCAAAATAAAACTAAAAACTATTTTGATTTAAATTATATCTACTATCCATACCAGCCGGATATTTCTTATTCTGAAAAAGATAACAAAATATACTATACTGTTGAATATGATGACGAATTATGCAAAATATTTATTTTGGACATACAGAATAACGCTGTGACACCAATTGTAGATGGTTATAACCCGTATTTTGATGGAACCCATGGCACTTTGTATTATATAAGCAATGAAAACCAATTATTTAAATACAATTTGGAAACCCAAAAAACTGATTATGTTTCTCCAAGTGGGTATACTGTTAATGATTATCAAGTTATAGATAATGCAATATTCATACTTGTGAAAGAAATGTTGAATTCAAGGAATTATACCTATAAACTGATTCTTTTAGAAGATAAAAAGATAAAGTTTGTTATAGCAAAAGATTTTCCTACTTTATTTCCACCTATGGATATTTATAAGTATAGGTAATTATACTAATATGGCGAGCCCTAAACACCGCAACCCACAAGTTCCGCTCATAGCCTGGCCCTGGGGCCTTGCTCTTTCGGCGACTGAACACATATTATCGTTTGTACGCCACAGGTGGCTTACAATATAAAATTATAAGGAGAAAAACATGAAAACAAATAATATTAAATTTAGTTCGATAAATATTATAATCTTCTTTTCAGTAGTAATAATCAGCTGCACACAACCACAGCCAACTGAAAAAGAAACTACAAGCAAACATCCAGCTATAATTTCATCTGAAATTACACTACAAGGAACATCAGAAAAAATCACTATGATATACGGGAATAACCGTAACAATATTAATTTTCCAAGCGACCTTGATGATAGTTATATTTCTCAACTAAGAGGAAAATTCTGGGTTGCCAATACAGAATTCACCAATACTCAGGCCGCGATTGTTTTGAAATGGGCATATGATAATGAAAAATTTTCTAGTAAACGCAATGCTGCTAATGAATTAAGCAGCTCAACTATTAACTATGGAGGGCAATTGCTAATAGATTTGTCTGCACCTAAATGCCCATTAAGCTATGATGGACAAGGAAATTTTAATATCAAGCAAGGTTATGAAAATAAACCAATTATCTATATCACATGGTATGGTGCTATAATGCTTTGTAACTGGTTAACAGAAATGCAAGATGGAAACACAAAGAATGTTGTATATACAAATATTGTCTTAACACATACATGGAGTTATTTAAACACAGACATTGATAATGAAAAAACAGGATACCGACTTCCCACAAACACTGAAAGGGAGTTTGTGGCAAGATACAATGGAGATAATCCTGTGAACACCGTACCTGGTTTTAAAAACCCCTACTTTATAAAAGGAGATTCAGCCAGTGGTGCAACAGCAAATTCATTAAATGAAAATGCGACAAAAAAAGTAGCTGTATATGCCAAGCAAAACCCAAAACCAACCGAACCGGCCGATACAAAAAGCTTGGGCTTGGATAGTGCAAATTTTCTAAAACTTTATGACATATCTGGTAATGTTTCAGAATGGATGCAAGATTGTCTTAGTTTTTCAGCTTATTATCTTGGTGGTAATTGGAATTCTGAGGAAAATGATATTTATATCAGTAAGTACAATTTATATGATGTAGAAAAATCAAGCGATTTTATAGGATTTAGAATTTATAGAACTGATGATTCAAATTGACGCAATAAAAAATACCGGGAATCATCATTAAACCGATGATTCCCGGTTAAAATAACCAGAATTCTCTCTAAGAATAGACAAACAAAAAAATAGTGGATAAAGGAACTATTATGAAAAAATCATTATCAGCTTTACTATTATTTTCCACAATAACAGCTTTCTCCTGGAATTATTCCAGTTTGGGAATAAGCATGGGCTTTAACAACATAAACGTAAATGAACCGGAATATTATCAAGAAGTAAATTGTTCGAGTCTGAATTTTTCATTGGGTGTTATTACAGGAGAATACCTCAGAACGATCATTGAAATTAATACGGGCTGGATTTATGACGCAAAACGAACCGATATTGAAAATGTAATACATTCAATAGATAAAGACAGGGTGAATCTCTCAGTTCTGCTTGATTTTTTCCTTGGTTGGGGAATATTACTTTATTTACATGATGATTTTTTTATTTGTACAGGAATTGGTATTCATGGAAACATGATCGTTATATCTGTTGAGGTCTATACAGAAATCATTGGTGTAAATTTGGGAATTGGAACTTCTTTTTGTTTTGACTACAAGATTTCCGAAAAAAGCTATATTAAATTAGGAATAATTGTGACATATGATCCCTTGAATTTTATACCATCTTCTTCGGAAGATTTTGAGCGAGCGATAAATATATTGCCAAGTCTCGGTTGGGTTTACAAATTCATGCCACCCGAGTATAACAATTTTGGATAGCTTTAAAAAAGATGAAACCTAAAAAACAGATCTTTGACAGTTTAGAGAAGGGTACTACCGATGCCTCAGAAGGCTACGCGTATGGCTGTACTACAGATGTTTCAGGAAACTACGCCGATGGCTTCGCCGGCTGGATGCCTACAGATAAAAAGGCAGCCCTAAGAGCTGCCTTTAGTATTAACAAAACGTTGCCACACAACCCGTGGCCCTTGGAAATTAAGCAAATAGGCAACAGGCAGCTTGGAAAGCTTAAGATAGTTTATGGTTTGTGAAACCATGCCACTGGTAAAACCAGACACCGACTTTAACTCGAGAATGATGGTGTTGACCACAACAATGTCGGCGAAAAAAGCCCCAACGTATTCACCGGCATAGGTTAAAGGAAAAACCTTTTGCAATTCGCAAACAATACCAGAGCGCTTAAACTCGGCA
>JAFGYD010000062.1 GCA_016936295.1 Spirochaetales bacterium
ACCTCTCTCTGAAACTGAAATTGAAAGCGTGGAGCCAGAACCTGAAATTAAGGGATTAACTGCTGAAAATTTAATAGAGACACCGGTATTAGAAGAGACTCCGGTATTAGAAGAGACACCGGTATTAGAAGAGACACCAGTTCTAGAAGAGACACCGGTTCTAGAAGAGACACCGGTTGTAGAAGAGACACCGGTTCTAGAAGAGACACCGGTTGTAGAAGAGACACCGGTTGTAGAAGAGACACCGGTTCTAGAAGAGACACCGGTTCTAGAAGAGACACCGGTTCTAGAAGAGACACCGGTTCTAGAAGAAGTAAATGAACTGCCAATTATGCCAGAAAAGGAGATCTTTACCGATGAGCTACCAACAGATTCACTCTTTGATTTAACAAATAAAGATGAAAGTATAAAATCTGTAAAAAGAATATTCTATCTGGAGCCGGCAAATAATAAACCACCAGTTGGAGGAATCCCTGATAGTGAGTTACTTGCTGTAACAACAGTTGATAAAACAAGAAATTTAGAAGATGGCTACTACCTTCAAGTAGGGATTTATCAAAATAAAGAAAATATTGATAAAGATGGTGACAAACTAAAAAATCTTAATTTTCCATTTATTAAAGTTAAAGAAGAGGCAAACCCAAATATGGAAAGGTTATTAGTTGGTCCATTAACTAACGATGAGTTAGGGGTTATTATGATTAATTTAAAGGGTAGAGGTTTTAAAGATTTCTTTAGATATAAAAAGAAAATAAATAATTAGAATTGCTATATAGACTGAATCATGGTAAAAAAAGGAATGATACTTTTTTTTACCATTTTTTTTATATTTATAATTTTCATTGTTGTGATGTTTCTATATATGAGTGGTGGAAATATATCAATTAATGGTGCTGATTTTATTACCAGAGGTAAAGAGGCCGGTTTAGGTAATAAAGAGATAAAATTATTAAAAAAAACTGCTGATATTCTTAAAATGGATAAGCCTTTGACTCTAATGGGCTCTGTAACAAATATAGATAATGCAATATCTCAAATAGATAAATTATTGAAAAGCAATAATTATTCAGATCTGGACTTAATAGATCATTTAGAAGAGTTGTATGATTATAGAAAAAAAATTGAACTGGAACGTCTTGAAAAAAAATCAATAATTCAAAGTACAAAAGAACTAGGTTTGAATCAGCAAGTAAAAATTATGGTTGGAAATATAGAAACACCTATTATTGGGCATGTTACCGAAAATAACCCCAATTATTTAGCAATTGATCTTATAAAAACAACAAGTATAAAACCTGGAATAAACTGGGATGGACCTATAAATGTATATTTTTGGAAAAAAGATGACGCCGGGTACTATTTTGAATCTTTAGTTGGAGAAACTCCAACTCCTCAGCAATGGAAGATTGCTCATTCCAGTAGTTTAATCCGAAGTCAAAAACGAGAGGATATAAGGGTTGATGTAGAAATAAATGCATATGTTTATAAGTTGGATGATATTTCTAAAAAGAATTCTAAACACGAAGGATTTGTTGGGACTTTTGCACAATTAAAAAATATTTCAGAGGGTGGAGCAGCTTTCTTGATAAATGGAATAATTAATAAAACCACTCCACTAAAAATAGAATTTATACTCAATGAAAATACTGTAGTTGTATGTGGTGTTGTAAAAGACTCATCTTATAACAAAATTAATAATATATCTTATGTCCGTATGAAAATAGTGGAACCTGACTTTATAATGCTTTCATATATAAGATCATTTTTATATACGAGCAGTAGAGAATTATTTGAATCCGATAGTAATAAAAATGAGAAACCTGTTGAAAATAAGGCTGAAATACATAACAATGAAGATATAAATGATGCTATAATTGAGGAAGATATTGTAGACGTTGAGTATCTTAACGATTGATAGTATATGATACAAATAGATTTAAAGAGGTAAATAGATGAAACAATTTAAGGTAGTTATAAGTATTTTTGCTTTATTTGTACTTTATTCATGTGCAACTACAGAAAAAGAGATTAGTCCTGTTGTTGAAGAGAATGTTAAAAATGAAAGTAAAATGGTCGAAGTTCAGACTGAGGAAACATTTTATTATGTTACTAAAGAAGAGACTTTTTATGGTGATGGACAAATTGATACCATTACTACTTACATCTACGATGAAAATTACATGTTAAAAAACAGAGTGCAGATTAATGAGCAGGAAGAGGTGCTTGAGTCTACAGTAAATACAATTAAAGATAGTAAAATTGTTAGAAGTGATAATTACGGTTTTGGGAATACATTAAACAGTTATACCACTTATGAATATGATAGTAATGGTAATGTTATAACAGAAACCTTATACGACGATGAGGATGTTGTACAATCAATAAATGTTTATGAATATAACAACGGTATTCTTAGTAATTGGATAACTAAAGGACCTAATGGAGGTAATTTAGCAATAACCAGTTATGAATATAAAAACGATCTTAACAGTAAAATACTTATTAAAGATGCAGGAAGTGTTGTTGATGGTATAATTGAAAAAAATTATGTTGATGGTATTATTTCAGAAGAAAAGGTTTTAGATTCAAAGGGTAAAATTGAAAGTTCTATTCAATATCTATATAAAGATGAATTATTAGTTGAAAAAGTTTATTTTGATTCTAAAGGTAAAAAAACTAGAAGTGAAAGTTACGAATACAATGAAGGTTATCCAGTACCTGGTAAAATTAACCTGCTTTATAAAAGTGGGGCTTTAGAAAGTTATACAGTTTACGAATATGAATCTAATACTGTAATAACAAAAATGATGGTTGAGGAGTAAAAATGAGAAAAAAAATAATTCTCTCTGTTTTTTTTACATTGATGTTTGTAAATGTATTTGCTGGAGATAGATCTGAAGTTTGGTCAAGAATGTACAGACGAAGTACAACTCCAGAATTAAAATTTTCAATAATGATGAATATTGTTGAGTTAAATGATAGGGGCATGATACCTCTTTTAGAAGAAATATTAACCGAGGATATTATTGCTAATTTAAATAATAAAAGAGGTGTGACTGCAGAACAAAACTTTATTGAATTAACAAAGTTAGTAGTTCGTGAGTTAGGAGAGTTAAAATCAAAAAATTCTGCACCATTAATTTATACTATTGTTAAAGAAACAAATGATCCATTACTAAAAGCTGATGCTATAATTGCATTGGGTAATATTAGAGCTACGGAGTATGTGGATGATATTTCTTTTATATTAAGAAATATTAACATGAGACCTGTTAAGGGTAAATCCGCAGAATTAGAAGCGGAAGCTAAGGTATCATATGGTGCTATAGCTGCATTAGATAGATTTAGAGATATAAAAGGTTATAATTCTGTATTCTTTGCATCTATTGGTTGGTATGATCAGAGAGTTAGATTTTTTGCAGATAAAGTTTTAAAAACAATTGTAGAAAATCCTATTGAAGCTTTGATTCCAATTATTGTTGATGGAAGTTTTACAGAGAAAGAGAAAGCTATATATGAAGTTGCAAATTGTAAAGCTCCTGCAAATGATAAAGTTACAGCCGCTAGAGAAGCTTTAAGACAAGGTTTTGATAATGTTCCAAACACAATACAGGAAGGTATGACATTAACAAAACTACGAAAAGCAGCTATCAAGGTTATGTATGCATCTAAGTCTAGTAATATTGATGATGTTTACTACTTAAGCCAATCTGTTAGAAATGGTGCAGATCTGGAAGAAAAAATATATGCAATTAGAACTTTAGGTATTAATGGTAGTGATGACGCAATTTCTGCATTAGGAGTTATACTTTCTGACTTCAATGAGAAAAAAATGAGTGGTTTAGATATATCATATACAGATGAAGATATAATTCGTGAGATTATTATTACTTTGGGAAATAGTGGTAACCCAATTGCAAGTCCAGCTATAACAGAAGTTCAATTTTCTGGACACTCCAGTGGAATAATAAAAGTAGCAAAAGAAGCTTTAAATAAATTGAATTAATTTTAAATAAAGACTCTATAGTGATGTATGAATAGAGATCTTTATCATCCATTAGTATTAGGAGCCATGACGATTATTTTAGTCATGGCTTTTAAGTTTATAATTCCTCTTAATATATTACTCACCATTTTTTCATACTCTGTCGTAGTAAGTAAACTTAACAAATCAGTATATTCAAAATATCTAATTATTATTGTTTCTTCACTTATAATAGCTTCGTTAGGTGTTAGTAGAGCAGAAATAATCTTAAATAGTAATGATATCCCCATTAATACAAAACATTTTGTTGCAGATTGTATAGTGATTTCAGATTCAACACCTGGAACTTTTGGCTACTCATGTAAAGGTCAAATTATATTAATTAAATCTGCTAATATAACCGCAAAAGTTAGAGTCCCTGTAAATATTTATTCGTTGAAACCACTATTTAAGGGGGCAAATATTAATAATTGTAGTGTTGATAGAAATAACTATGGCTTTTCCATTTTTATTGATAATGATTGTAGTGTTCTATATAAAACACTTTTTAGTAAAACAAGAATTAATATTTTATC
>JAFGYD010000006.1 GCA_016936295.1 Spirochaetales bacterium
GCTGTTAACGTTGAAAAAACAAGTCCAAATATAATTGAACCTGCCATAGGACTCCAAACAACAGATTTACCACCAATTCCAATCGCTGTAGGTAATAGCCCTGCAATGGTTGTTATAGAAGTTAATATTATTGGTCGTAGTCTGGTTGTTGCTGCTTCTATTATAGCTTCTGTAACAGCTAATCCCTCCCCTCTTAGTTCATTTATAAAGCTAATTAAAACTATAGAGTCATTTACCGCAATACCAGCTAATGCTACGCCTGCATATAATACGGTTGTAGAAAAAGGTGTACCGGAAATAAATAAGTATAAAATAACTCCAGCAAAAGCAAATGGAATTGTTAAAAGAATTAAAAACGGCTGCAAATAAGATTTAAACTGTGCACCTAATATAATATATATCAAGAATATTCCAATTAAA
Organism: Spirochaetales bacterium; assembly: GCA_016936295.1. Classification (GTDB taxonomy): domain Bacteria; phylum Spirochaetota; class Spirochaetia; order DSM-2461; family DSM-2461; genus Thiospirochaeta. The sequence goes on from JAFGYD010000006.1 coordinate 421, forward strand.
AATACTCTTAAAATCTGTATTAATAAATTCCCTAATTCAGCAAACTCTCCACCTACAATAAATTTTATTTCCGAGTAGTTTGATTTTAAATTATTATTAAAATATTCTTTTAAATCCTTATTTATCTCTTTAACATTATCCTTGGAATAAGCTTCGGATACTATTGTTATCTCCCTTTCTCCATCAACACGTTTAATACTTGCTAAAGCTCTTCCTGTCTCTATATTTGCAACAGAAGAGAATGGTATTTTTCTACCATCATTTAGAGGTATTATTAATTGATCAAGGGATTCAACAGATAGAGTACTACCTGAACTATATTTAACTATAACATCAATTTCCGAATTATTTTTAAAGAAAGTAGTTGCTACTCTTCCCTCAAAACTATCTCTTAAAAAAGTTCCAAGTGTTAAAGCATCTATACCCAAAGCCGATGCTCTATCGTAATTTAAAGTAATTTTAATTTCTGGGCTACCCTTTTCCAGGTTATCCTCAATATTGTAAAGTTCTGGATAATTCCCCAATCTCTCTTTAATTTTATCAGAGACTTCTGCTAAACGGGTGTAATCATCACCTAATAACCTAAATGAAACTGGTGCATCTGTAGGTGGTCCATTTGTAGCTTTGCTAAATTTAATCTCTTCTGCCCCAGGAATATCCTTTGTTAACTCTTTTATCTCATTTAAAATTGTTTCAATTGAACGAACCCTACCCTCAGATCTTTCAGATAAATCGACAACAATCTGGGATATATTTGGCTGAACACTATTACCTGAACCACCAGAACTAAAACCAACTGTGGATATTATAGAAACAATCTCTCCATTTCCAACATATGGTAATATTTTTTCCTCAAATTCCTGTGTCACTAAGTTAGTTTTTTCTATTGGTGACCCTGGAGATAACTCTATATCAATATAAAATAGTGTAAAATCCTCTGCACTAAATAAGTCCTGTTTTAATAGTGGAACTAAAGAAAAAATAGATATTACAATAACAAATATAAGTGGTAAAAATATTTTTTTCTTTTTATATAACCAAAGAAGAATTAACTTAAACTTGTTTTCAATTTTTGTAAATCTTTCAAAAATTTTTCCAGTATTTTTACCCCCTGGCCAATCTGCATAATGTGATGGAATAAAAACTACTGCTTCAAAGGTTGATGCAGCTAAAGCAATAGAAACTGTAAATGGAATAACCCTCAAAAACTTTCCTATAGTCCCGGGAAGAATCATTAATGGTAAAAAAGCAGCAATTGTTGTAGCAGTCGCAGCTATTACAGGAACAACCACCTGATTAATTCCCTGTATTGCAGCATTTTTTTTATCTAATCCCTTTTGTTCCAATCTAAAACTATTTTCTGTAATAACAATTGCATGGTCAACAATTAATCCTAAAACCAACACCATACCAAAAAGTGTATTAGTGTTAAAAGTTTCACCAAAAAACTCTAAAACTACAAATGTGATGGCAAAGGTAACAGGAATTCCAAGTGCTGTTATCATTGCATTTCTAAACCCTACAAAAAATAGTAAAATTACAGTTAAAAGAATTAGTCCTATAATTGCATTATTTAATAAAACCTGAATACTATCTTTAATTTGTATTGTAGAGTCACCGGAAAGAGTAATATTAAATTTTCCATTTCTATTATACTCGTTAACAAATGTTTTAACTTTTTCTATAACTGCTACAGAATTACCTCTTGGAACTTTAGAGACCCTTAAAACAATTGAAGATTCGTTATTAAATCGTGAAATTACCCCTCTACTATCATAGGCATCTTCTACTTTTGCCAAATCTTTAACTCGAACTATGTTTCCCTGGGAATTTCCTCTCCTAACAATAATATCTTTAAAACCTTGAGAATCGTTTAATTCCCCAACAGTTCTTATTAAATAGTCCTTAGTCTCAGTCCCTAAAGTACCACCAGGCACATTTATATTTTGTATACTTACGGCTCTAATTATTTCATTTATTGACATACCAAGAGCTTCTAATTTGTTTCTATCAGCTTCTATTACTATCTGCTTATCCCTTAATCCCACAATATCTACATCAGATACTTCACTAATACTTTTTATACTATTTTTTAGTAATTCAGCTTCAGATGCTAAATCGCTATAATTACCATTACCGGATATAATAACCTCAATAACCGGGAGAAAATCAGATGATGAAAAATCATCTACACTTCCCGGCAAAGTATCATTAGGTAACACAACTTTACTGTATCTGGTTCTTGCATCCTGGAATAGTGCAGCAAAATCATCGTTTGAAATACCATCATCAAATTCGACTCTAACAACACTTAAGCCTTCAGAACTAACAGATTGTATTCTTTTAAGTTTATCAATCCCTTTAAATTCATTTTCTATAGGAATAGTTACACTTTTTTCAATATCCTCAGCCGAAACCCCTGGATATGGAGTTATTATATTAACCCAAAAGAATGGAACTTCCGAGAATTGTTCTCTTGGCAATCTATTTAAACTAAAAACACCTAAAACAACAATTAATAAAATGGCAATATTTATTAGTACAGAATTTTCTACGGAGAATTTACCAATGTTCATAACGCATCTCCAGTATTTCCACTTAATCTGGATATTACTTTACTTCCCGGTTTAATTGCAGATAGCCCTGTAGTGATAATTTTATCATTTATCTTAATGGTTTCATTAGAAGCAATTAAAGCTCTATTTCCTAACACATCTATTTTTTTTATCTCTTTAGGTGTTGCAACTCCATTATCATCAATAAAGATATACTCTTTTTTATCTCTAAGAACTATTGAATCATTTGGGATTATTATACCATTTTTATCATTATTGGTTTCAATCTCCACCACTACACTCATTCCTGCCTTAATTTTATCCTTAAAATTATTATCAGCACTAACTATTAAAGAGTAACTTCCTGTACTTAGCTCACTCCCTCCAGCTATTGCAGAAACATAACCCTCAATTAGACCTATTGAATTTAAAGCACTTATTTTAATTGTAGCTTTAGCTCCTAAATCTATTAGTCCTATCTGTCTCTCACCTACAGAGAGTTCAATTTTTAGGGAAGAAAGATCTACAACCCTGGCAATAATCATTCCCGGAGTTATATAGTTACCAAGTGCCGCACTTGATTCTTTCCAGGCAATAACACCTCCTATTGGGGATTTTATAGAGCTATCATTAAAGGATTTAAGAGATGTTTCATATATAGCCAAGGCTCCATTGTAGGAACTTCTAGCTCTTGTTAACTCTTGTAAAGATGAGATACCTTTTTTATATAGAGATTCTATACTATCTAATTCCAGTTTTGCTGATTCAAATTGTTGTTTAGTCTGCTCCAGAGATAGACGGGCTATTGTATTATCAACTTTTAAAATTTCCTGGTTTTTTTCAACACTATCTCCTAGTCCAAGGGAAACATTTTCAATAATGCCCTTAGTTTCAGACACAATATAAGCTTCCATAACACCGGATATTACTCCTGCTGCTTGTACTCCACTATACAAACTACCTGTTGTAATATTTAGTACTTCAACCGACAACTCTGGTTTTGATTCATCCACAGTCCAAGTTGCCGATGTAATTTCATCTGACTTATTACTGCAAGATAGAATAAATAATACACCGATTATTATAATATATTTTTTTATTCCAGACATTTTTAATCCTCCACTATAACTATAATTAATATTATAACACAATTTGTGAAATGTATATAGTAATGATTATCATTATTAACAAAATGTGATATAATTTAATTATGAACAGTTATAATAAAAAAGATAATTTTGGTTTACGACTCAAGCAAATACGAAAAAAAATGGGTTTAAATCAAAAAAAGGCTGCAGATGCGATGAATATAGGTTCATCTGCATTAGCTAATTATGAAAATGGAATTAGATTCCCCAATGAGGTAATATTAAAAAAAATCGCAAGTTTTTATAAAGTCTCATTAGACTATCTTTTTAATAATATTGTTGCCCAAGATTCAAATATTGTTACATTTAATAATAGTAAATATTTAGATCTTTTATTATCTAAAGAGTACAGTTTAGCCCTAGATTATATTTTAAATTATGTAGAAACAGGAGTAACTTTATTACAACTATTTAAAAATGCAATTACCCCTATCCTATATATGGTTGGGGATTTATGGGAACAAAATAGAATATCAGTAATTGATGAACATCTAATTTCCGAGGAGATTGAAAAAACTATTGCAATAGTTTCGTTAAAGTATGAGAAAAAGGAGTTCTCTGAAAAAAATTGTCTATGTGTTGCCCCATACCCGGAACTGCATTTATTAGGGATTAAAATGTTATCGGAACTTTTAAAATTTAACGGACACAATAGTTTCTATGTAGGTAAAAATACCCCTTCCCAGGATTTAATAAAATTTATAATTGATAACAAAATTACTATAGTATTAATTTCTGTAACATACTCTTTAAATTTTGATTCTGCAAAAAACCTGATTAACAGTATTAAAAACAGCAAAAATTTACAAAATACAAAAATTATTATAGGTGGAACCGCAATAAATAAGAGTAACTATCTAGAATTGGGTGCTGACTTTTACTCATCAAATTTTGAAGATGCGTTACAAACCGTCGAAAATATATTAGAATAAAAAGATGAAGAGAGTACTAATAATAGATACAGGTGGAACAATAAGTCAGGTAATGCGTGAAATAGGAACATTAGTTCCTGGAGAAGCAGATATAGTAACACTTGTTCCAAGACTTAAAGAAATTGCAGATATAGATTATGTACTAATTGACCGGGTAGACAGTACCGATATGACCCAGAATATAAGGGTGAAAATTGTTGAAGAGATTGAAAAAAATCATAATGATTATCATGGATTTGTAATTACACATGGTACAGACACAATGGCAGATACAGCTTGCGCTCTTAACTACATGGTACAGAATTTAGGGAAGCCAATTGTACTAACAGGGGCGCAACTTCCTATTTTTGCACCGGGCCCAGATGGTTTAAACAACCTTTACTACTCTGTTAAAACAGCTACAGAAGATATAGGAGAGGTTGTGATATGCTTTGGTGATAGAATTTTACGTGGAAACAGAAGTAACAAATATAATGTAGAGGGTTTTAATGCATTTGATTCACCAAGAGAACCATATATAGGGAATTTAGGTGTTAACATCAGACTCAACGAAAACAGAATAAAAAGATTTAAAATTAGTAATCCAATATTTTTTAAAACTATGTGTAGTGGAATAGTTGTGCATTATCAAGTCTCTGGAGGGTGTTGTGATACCCTAAAATACTATATAGATAATCCTGAGATTAAGGGTGTTATAATAGTGGGGTTTGGTACAGGGAATGTGCAAAGCTATCTTTTAAATTCAATTGAGAAACTTACCCAAAGTGGTAAAAAGGTTGTTATTGTAACAGCTTGCTCAAAGGGTTCAACCAAATTAGGACAGTATCAAACAGGACTTAGAGTTAAAAATGCAGGTGCTTTAGAAGCTAAAGATTTAACAATACAAGCTACAATTCAAAAAATGATGTATGCATTAGGTAGAGACCCTGAAAATTTCCAGGATCTCTTTTATCAACCAATTGGAAGGGATATGGATTAATTAATAAACTTATACCCTTCTTCAATTACCTTAATGTTTATTGGGTTATGCTTATGGTTTCTTTCAGATATTCCCTCATATAGTGCTGTATTCATACTTTCAAGGGATGCTAGTTTTGGCTTTACTTTTAATAATGCCCCAATAGCAGCCATATTTGCAGCTCTGATTGATCCATTTGATTCAGAAATATCATTACAAGGAACCTCATAAACAGTAATATCTGTTCTAACAGGTTTTCTATTTATTTTAGATGAGTTATATATTAAAACACCACCTTCCTGAATTAAAGGTTCAAATTTATCAAGAGAAGGCTCGTTTAAAACAATACAAATTGTTGGTTTGTGAACTATAGCTGAAGCAATTGGATCATCTGCTATAACTACTGCACAGTTTGCTGTTCCTCCCCTCATCTCTGCTCCATAAGATGGTATATGAGAAACCTCTTTACCCTCTTTCATAGCAGCAATAGCCAACAACTTACCTGCAGAAATAACACCCTGACCACCAAAACCGGCAAATATAATTTTTTCATGTAACATATTAAACCTCCTGATCCCTAAAATTACCTAAAGGATAATATGGTATCATTGTATCTTCCAGCCAGTCATATGCTTTTTTAGGAGTTAGACCCCAGTTTGTAGGACAGGTTGCTAAAACTTCAACAAATGAGTAACCCTTACCTTCTTTCTGGTTAAGAAGAGCTTTCTTAATTGCTTTTTTAGCTTTTAAAATATTAGCTCCATTATGACAACTAACTCTCTCTATATAGACTGGTTTTTCAAGTGTATTTATTAATTCACAAGCTCTAATAGGAAGCCCTACATCATCTGCCATTCTTCCACTTTGTGAAGTTGTGGTTTTCTGACCCGGCATTGTTGTCGGAGCCATTTGACCACCTGTCATACCGTAAATTGCATTATTTACAAATATAACTGTTATATTCTCACCCCTGTTAGCAGCATGAATAGTTTCCCCTAAACCTATGGCTAAAAGATCTCCATCTCCTTGGTAAGAAATAACAATTTTATCACTTAAGACTCTTTTTATACCTGTAGCAACTGCAGGAGCTCTCCCATGGGCTGCTTCTACACCATCTAACTTCATATAGTCGTAAATTAATACGGCACAACCTACAGGAGCAACAACTATTGCATCTTCTACACCTAACTCATCTAAAGATTCTGCAATTAATTTATGAACTACACCGTGGGTACAACCAGGGCAGTAGTGTGTCTCCCTCTCCATCATAGATGGGGATTTTTTATATACTATTTCTTCATTACTCATAACTTTCAACTCTCTCTATAATAGCTTCTGGTGTAGGAATCATTCCCCCTGGAATACCGTAAAAATCCACAGGAATAGAACCATTAACAGCTAGTTTTACATCTTCAACCATCTGTCCTAAACTCATTTCTACAGTTAGAATTTTCTTTTTGCCCTTACTTGCATTAAGTAATTCATCGTATGGAAATGGCCAAAGTGTTATTGGTCTAAAGTAACCAACTTTAATACCTTTATTTCTTAATTCTGTTATGGCTTGTTTACAAATTCTTGCAGATGAACCATAGGCACATAAAAGATAGTCTGCATCATCAAGCATGTACTCTTCATATTTCCGAACTTCTGTTTCAACTTTGTCATAAACTTCTTTTAAAACATAGTTATGCTTTGTTAAACCATCTTCGGGGGATAAAATTAAAGATGCAACTTTATTTTTTCTACCAATACCAACAGCCCAATCTTTATTAAATTTTTTCCCTGAAGGTTCAGGAAGAACAACAGGCTCTGACATCTGCCCAAGAAAACCATCAGCTAATATAAGTACAACCATTCGGTACTCATCAGCTAAATCAAATGCTTCTAAAGTTAAATCTGCTAATTCCTGACAATTATAAGGTGCTAATACAATTGTTCTGTAATCTCCGTGACCACCACCTCTAGTTGATTGAAAATAGTCTCCTTGACTTCCTGCAATATTTCCTAATCCAGGCCCACCACGAGATACATTAATTACAACACAAGGTAGTTGTGCTGCTGCTAAATAGGAAATACCTTCCTGTTTTAAACTAATTCCAGGGGAAGACGAACTAGTCATACTTCTTGCACCTGTTGATGATGCTCCAAAAACCATGTTTATAGCAGCTGTCTCACTTTCTGCCTGAATAAAAGTCCCTCCAACCTCTGGAAGTCTTTTTGACATATACTCTGGTATTTCATTTTGCGGTGTTATAGGGTAACCAAAATAGTACCGGCAGCCTGCAATTATTGCGGCTTCTGCTGCGGCTTCGTTCCCCTTCATTAATATTTTATCACTCATATTTCTATCCTACTTAAACTTTACAATTTCTATTACATTGTCCGGACAAGTAATAGCACACATTTTACAAGCTATACATTGAGATTCATCAATACACATAGAATAGTTTACACCCTTCTTATTTGTATCTTCCGACATCCTTAAAATATCTTTTGGACATGAATATATACATAGTTCACATCCCTTACATTTTTCAGTATAAATTACTGGTTTACCACGCATTAAAAACTCCTGGGTGATTTAATTATGATATAACTATACTACATATTTTTTATTATGACAATTTCTTTAATTGTGTCATATTAGTTTTTTATTGCAAGATTTTTTGTAAATGACAGTCGGACTTTTTTTACAACATTAGACCTACCTAAAAGTAGGTTTTAAGTAGAAAAATCAAATTTTTTGTATTAAATTTATTTTTTATTTTTTTTAATTTTTTTTGAGATTGTGTTAAAAATTCTGATTTTTTTAGTAGATAGGATTAAATTCAACTACTCCATTTTCATTAATAACTTTTAATGTTTTCTCATTACCCCCACTATTTAAATCTATTAATAGGGTAAATGCTAAAAGGGTAATAATTACATAAACAATTTTTTTCATTTTAACTCCTCTTTATTTTAATAATTTTTCTGGGTCAACACTTTCATCACTTCTTAACACAGCAAAAAAAAGTTTTTTTGAACTGGTAAATCCACTGCTTCCTATTTCTGCAATTAAATCACCTTGGTCTACTCTATCCCGTAAGCCAACAGTAATATTTTCCAAGTGAGCATATAGGGTTCTTAATCCTCCAGAGTGGTCTATATAAACATAATTCCCATAATTAGGACTATAGCCAATAAGAGAGATAAACCCTGGCTTACTTGCAAAAACTTTTAGATCAGAACCAGGAGTAAAATCAATTCCTTCATAAAAAGATGTTAATCCTGTAATAGAATTAGTATGAAGTCCATACCTTTTACTAATACTCCCTTTTGTAGGATAGATTAAAAATTTATCTAAATTACTTTTCCAACCATAATCTTCAGGTTTGACCATTGGGATATAGAGCTCAAGCAGGCCTTTTATATTCTCGGACTTTAATCCATTAGCAGTAAAAATTTCCTTTACTTCCACTCCATACTTATTACTTAGTGATTCTAAACTATCCTTTGCTGTTAACCGATGAAGATATCCATCTCTATAAGGTATTTTCAAACTTGTAAAATCATCAATTTTAGTAATATCCTGAATTTTATTAGCATTTAATATTGATTGAATTGAAACATTATACTTTATAGATAATGAGGATAAAGTGTCACCTTTATATATCTTTCTATATTCAAAGTAACTTTGATTATTTATACCAGAAAAATTCTCTATCTCTTTATTATTTAGAATTTCCACACCATTAAGAGGTAAAATGACTTTCTGAATTTCCACAGATCTTGAATACTTGGGGATAAAAAGAGAAAATCCATTAGAAAATAGAACTGAATAGATAAACAACCCCAGTATAAAAGGTAAGTTGATTAAATCAAAAGAGATGTTTATATTTTTAAGAAAACTAGGTAGAGAAAAATCAAAGGATTTTACTCTTTTATTTTTTACATTCTGAGATTCTAAAGATATTACCATTTATTCCTCTGAAATTTAGTATCGACAAGACATGGTAGAAATATTAATATATAAATACATATTAGGAGAAATATTTGAAAACACAATCTCTAAAAAGATTAGATATTATAAAACTTGTAGCAATTATTCTTTCCCTTATTATATTTGTTAATTTTCTCAGAGTAATGGTTTTAGGTTCAAATCCTACTCCTCCCGAAATACCAAGAATTGCAAGGGGTAACATAGTAGATAGAAATGGTAGAATCCTTGCATTTCAAAATGAAGTACCTTCCCTTGCTGGTTGGGTTACAGAATTAAAAAACATAGAAGAAAGCTCTAAATTATTAGCTCCTATACTAAATATAGATGAAAAAGTAATATATGAACATTTATCTAAAAGTAGAGAAAGTAGTTATTTTTATATTAGAAGACAAATTACTGAGGATGCAGCTAATAAAATTCAAGAGTTAATAGATGAAGGAAAACTTCAAGGAATTAAAATTGAAAGAGAATTTGGTCGATCCTACCCCGAGGGTGAATTAACAGCACATATTACAGGTTATGTTGGATACGATAATATTGGATTAGATGGAATTGAGTACACCTTAAATGGACCTCTATCTCCAAAACAGATTAAATCTACAGGTAAACAGGAATATGGTCATAATGTTAATTTAACTATAGATTTAAATCTTCAATATTTTACTTCTATAGCAGCTAAAGAGGCTTATGAAACAAATTTTGCCGATTCTGTATCGGTTATATCAATGGATGCAAAAAATGGAGAGATCTTAAGCTATGTTTCATACCCAACCTATGATCCTAACAATTTTGGATCTTATAGTGAAAATGAGCGTACAAATAGAATAGCTCAAATGTCATACGAACCGGGATCTGTATACAAAGTATTTACAATAGCTTCTTTTTTAGAGTTAGGTGGAATTAAAAACGATACCGAATTCTACTGCGATGGTGTTTATAGCGATGAGTCAAATAATGTTGTAATTAACTGTCTTGGTGTTCATGGGCATATAGAAACCCCGGGAATTCTTATTTACTCATGTAATGATGGAACAGCACAGGCATCAGAGAGTGTTACTTCAATGGAATTATACAAAACATTACGTTCATTCGGGTTTGGAAACCAAACAGGAATTACATTTAATGGAGAGAGTAACGGAATTTTAAGATCACCCGAACTGTGGTCAGCCAGAAGCAAGCCAACAATTTCAATAGGTCAGGAAATAAGTGTTTCTGCAATGCAAGTTGTTACAGCAGCAACAGCACTAACTAATGGTGGTGTTCTTTTAAAGCCACATATTGTTAAAAGAATATCAAATCAGGAAGGCATTGTAAAAATTGAGTATAACAGAGAGCCAATAAGGGAAGTAATCTCACCAGATGTTGCAAAATCTGTGTTAAAAATGATGCAGCAAACTACAGAAATTGGGACTGGTAAGCTTACAAAAATTGAAGGATTAAATATCTCAACAAAAACAGGGACAGCCCAAATAACTAATCCAGAAACAGGAAAATACTACGATGATAGATTTTTAGCTTCTGCCTTAGCTATTTACCCTACAGAGGATCCTAAAGTTATTATCTATGTTGTAATAGAAAACCCTAAAGGTGCTTCAATTTATGGTAGTCGACTAGCTGTTCCAGTTATTAGAAATATGATTGATGATTTTACAAACTACTTAAATATTCCTACAGAATCCTCACCTATTTACCGTGTTAATTCTAAGTTAGAAAAAACTTCAAATACTAATATTATAGTTACAGATACTATTCCAGATTTTACAGGAATGTCTAAAAGAGATGTACTTACACTTTTAGATAAAAAAAATATTCAATTCAAAGTTACAGGTAATGGTTATGTAGTAAAACAATCACCAAATCCTGGAGCAAAAATAACCAGTACAACAATAGTAGATTTGGAATTTAAATGATACAAGATAAAAACCTAAATGCTCTCAAAGAAAAATATCCTAAATTATTAGAAATTATAAATAGAACAAATATTGATATTATGTTGGTTTCAACTGCTAAATCCGGGGAATTAACTGCTCAAATAAATAATAACTATATACATTCAAAATACGATCCTGTAAAAGAGGCAGATAAAGTATCTGAAAATCTTAAAAAATCGGACTTATTTGTTTTAGGAGGTTTTGGGTTAGGCTATCAATGCCAATCAATAATAAAACACTTTCCCAACTCATTAATTGTTGTTTATGATCCATCTCTGGAAATATTTATAGACTCTCTAAAATATAAGGATATATCAAATATAATATTAAATAAAAATGTAATTTTTTTAACAGGATTATCACCTGACTATATTAAAGATTTTTTAATCCCTAACAAAATAGAAAAGGTAACATATATCCCATTAATAAATAGAGTTAAAGATGATCCAGAACCATTTCAAAAACTTGAAGAAATAATTCGGTTATATAATACCAGAATAGAAATTAATAAAAATACCTTAAAAAAATTTGGTAAGTTATGGGTAAAAAATCAAAGTAAAAATCTTCCATTATTAGGTTACAAAAAAGATATATCTGTAATATTTGGTAAATTCAAGGGGATCTCTGGTATTATTGTTTCCGCAGGACCCAGTATGGAAATTTTGATTCCCTACTTAAAAAAATTACAAAAGAATTTTCTCATTTTAGCTGTTGATACCGCATTTAAATCTCTATTGGAAGAAGGGATAGAACCAGACTTTGTCATGAGTATAGATTCTCAATATTGGAATGCAAGGCATTTAGAAGGTATAAAATGCGAAAAATCTATATTAATAGCAGATTCATCCATACAACCAGCGGCATTAAGAGAGTTTAAAAACAGGGTATTTTTTGTCCACTCCAGTTATCCCCTTGGTAAATATTTTGAAAAATCCAGGGTGAATTTCCCTGTAATATCATCGGGTGGATCTGTTAGTACAAATATCTGGGATTTTTCGAAAAAACTAGGTTTGGATAAAATCTACTTTATTGGTCAGGATCTGGGATTTCCAGGTAACATTACCCATTATAAAAATAGCTATTTTGAGAAAAATATGTTAAGAACATCTAATAGATTAAATACTTTAGAAACTCAATCCTTTTCATATATTTTCAACGGATATCCAACTTTTGTGACTTCCAATAATGGAGATAAGATTCTATCAGATAAAAGAATGTCAGTTTATATTGACTGGTTTAAAGAAAAATTATCCCTTGATAGTAATCCCAATACATATACCCTTTCCCCTAAGGCATGTGCAATAGAGGGTTTAGAATATGTGGAAATTGAAACTCTAACAAATTTACCATCCCAAAGATCCAAAATAGAAGAAATCCTGAGAACTCTAAAGAATAGAGAGGAAAATTACTACTTACCAAACCTTTTAGAATCTGCAAAAAACTTTAGCAATGAATTAAACAACCTGTTACAAATAGCTGAAAACTCATATAAATTAGCTTTAGCCATAATGGAAAACTATAAAAGCAACAAAAATGTAGACTTATTACTAAAAAAATTAACAATCAATGACCAAAAGATGATCCAGGATAATTTAAAGGATACATTATCATTTATTATACAACCATATATAAAAGAGATTGCAGAATCCGATGAAAAAACACCATTAGAAGCATTAGAGCAATCTATACAACTTTATAAAAATATTGTGAGAACAGGTATTTTACATCAAAAATACATCGAACACTCAATTTACAAAATAGCTACATTAATGTAATATCAATGTTTTATGGCTACATAATTGTATTACCATAAAGTAAGTAGCTATATTATTATTTTCTATTCATTACAAGAAACCATACGCTTATATTTTTTAAATACTTACACAGTAAAGAAATAAATAAAATAAACAATGAATTACAAAAAATTGGCATGCCGTTTGCTATATATAGGTCAAACGGAGGAAATTATGAAAAAAATTATTTTACCAATTTTTTTATTGCTGGGGATTGGAACTTCAGCATTTGCAGAAGATGCTAGTCAAATTGAACTACTTATGTCTTCTATGGATATGATCTGGCTTACATTAGCAGCTGCATTGGTATTTTTTATGCAAGCAGGTTTCGCAATGGTTGAAATAGGTTTAACCAGACCTAAAAATGCCGGAAACATTATTATGAAAAACCTAATGGATTTTGCTGGTGGAGCATTAGTATTCTGGGCTGTGGGTTGGGCTATTATGTATGGTAGTTCCTATGGTGGATTTGGAATTAATACGTTTCTTAAGTCCGACGATCCAACAGTACTAAGAGACTGGATATTCCAAGTAGTTTTTGCAGCTACTGCAGCTACAATTGTATCTGGAGCTATGGCTGAAAGAACAAAATTCAATGCTTACTTAATCTATTCTGTAGTTATTTCAGGAATTATTTATCCTTTCTACGGTAGATTAACATGGGGTGGTGGATTTTTATCACAAATGGGATTCCATGATTTTGCAGGATCAACAATTGTTCACTCTGTAGGTGGTTGGGCAGCGTTAATGGGTGCAGTAATTTTAGGACCAAGAATTGGTAAATATATTAAAAAAGATGGAAAAGTTCAAGTTCGAGCTATTCCTGGTCACAATCTTCCATTAGCTGCACTTGGTGTATTTATATTATGGTTTGGTTGGTTTGGATTTAACTGTGGTTCAACACTTTCTGGTACAGATGCATCAATAGCACATATTGCAGTAACAACAACTTTAGCAGCTTCGGCTGGTGCAATTGCAGCAATGTTTACTATGTGGATTTCAATGGGGAAACCAGATGTATCAATGTCATTAAATGGTGCATTAGCAGGTTTAGTTGGAATTACAGCAGGAACATGGGTTGTTGGACCTGGTTCAGCAATAATTATAGGTTTAATTGCAGGTATATTAGTTGTTTTATCAGTTAACTTTTTCGATAAAGTGCTACATATCGATGATCCTGTAGGAGCTATATCAGTACATGGTGTTTGTGGAGCTTTTGGTACACTTGCTGTTGGATTATTTGCTAACAAACCAGATGATGGATTAGTTGGTGTATTTTATGGTGGTGGATTTCACTTATTAGGTGTTCAGGCTTTAGGTGTAATAATAGCGTTTGGTTGGGTAACAATTACAGCTGGATTACTATTTACTATAATTAAAAAGACTATTGGTTTAAGAGTTAAAGAACACGAAGAAATTAAAGGTCTTGATATGGAAGAACACGGAACAGAGTCTTATCCTGGTTTCCAAATCTTTCACAACATATAAAAGGAGCAATTGATGAAACTAATTATAGCATATATACAACCATATAAATTAAATGATGTTAAACAGGAACTTTTTAAGGATGATATTCATAAAATATCAGTAACAAACTCAAAAGGTTGTGGTCAACAAAAAGGTTTTACCGAAAGTTATAGAGGTGTTGAAACAGAGGTTAATCTTCTGGATAAAATAAGAATTGAAATCGCCGTAAACGATGACTTTGTAAATAAAACAACTTCGGCAATTATACGTGGAGCCAGAACTGGCAAAATTGGGGATGGTAAGATTTTTATCCTGCCAATCGAGGAAACAATAAGAATCAGGAGCGGTGAAACCGGAACTGAAGCTATAGGCTAAACGTAATAAAATTATTTATGCTACCTATTCTATATGGCTAGGTAGCTTTTTTAATTTTAACGATTTTTTATATATAAGGATAACAATATGCACAATGCGCCACCAATAAACTCTCTCATATTGAATTTATTTCCACAAAATAACATAATTACTTCTATGTCCACTCAATCACATCATTATAGACAAAAAATTGAAGAATTAACTCTGCTATTCGAAATTAGCCAATCATTGGACGAGAGTAAGGAATTACATGAAATTATACGACCAATTCTTGAGAAATTATCAGACAGATTGGGAATGAAGCATGGAACTCTTGCTCTGTTAAATAGAGAGACTAACGAGATAACAATTGAAACTACTGTTCACCTAACGCCTAATCAGCAAAAAAAGACAACCTATAAACCAGGCGAAGGTATTACTGGTATGGTTATTCAATCAGGAAATCCAATTGTTGTAGAAGATATTAAAGAGTCTCCTCAATTCCTTGATAAAACAAGACATAAAAGAGCACGGGGTAACAACAGGGTTTCTTTTATCTGCGTTCCTGTAATCCACGGTAGTAAAACTATAGGTGCTTTTAGTATGGATAAAGTATATATAAATCTCGAAGACATAAACGAAGATTTAAAACTTTTATCTATTATTAGCTCCATGATAGCAAAACATGTTCAAATTCGTCAGGATATAATTGAAAAAAATCAGAGACTTCAAGCAGAAAATACAAGATTACATAAAGAGTTACAGGCATCCTACAGACCAGATAATATGATTGGTTCATCCCAAGCAATACAAGATGTTTTCACACTTATTAATCAAGTTTCTAAAAGTGAAGCAACAGTTTTAATTAGAGGGGAAAGTGGAACAGGAAAAGAGTTAGTAGCACACGCTATTCATTACAACTCTTTAAGGGCGAATAAACCATTTATTAAGGTTAACTGTGCAGCACTACCCGAAAATCTTATTGAGAGTGAATTATTTGGACATGAAAAGGGTGCATTCACAGGCGCATTAAATTCAAGAAAAGGACGATTTGAATTAGCAGATGGTGGAACAATTTTCCTAGATGAAATTGGAGAGTTATCCCCGATGATACAGGTAAAACTTTTAAGGGTTTTACAAGAGAGAGAGATAGAGAGGGTTGGTGGATCGAACCTTATAAAGGTAGACGTTAGAATAATAACTGCTACAAATAGAAATCTTGAAAGCGAAATAGAAAAAGGTCATTTTAGAGAGGATTTATTCTATCGATTAAATGTTTTCCCTATAATTATTCCTCCAATAAGAGAGAGGAAAACAGATATAATATCTTTATGTGACCATTTTATAGAGAAGTATAACAAAAAAAACAATAAAAATGTTAAAAGAATTTCTTCTGGAGCAATTGAATTGTTTACGTCCTATCACTGGCCGGGAAATGTTAGAGAATTGGAGAACAGTATAGAAAGGGCAGTTTTACTAAGTTCAGACGATGTAATACATGCCTATCACCTACCTCCAAGTCTCCAATCTGCCGAATCTTCAGGGACTAAAAATACATCAACTCTACAAGAAGCTGTAGAAGCCCTTGAGAAAGAGATGCTTATAGAAACTTTAAAAAACACAAAGGGCAATAGAGCTGCTGCTGCTCGATGTCTTGGTATTACTGAGAGACAGATAGGTACAAGAGTAAGCAAATACAACCTTCAAAATGCCCATTATTTTTCATAATTTACTACGGAAAGGAGAAAACATACATTTATGTATGAATTCTCCTTTGTTTTTATACATACCTACATAAATGTAGGTCATTTTAAACAATATGTAAAAATCCATACAATTATGTAGGATTCTTAATGTTTCATTTTTTGGGATTTAATAAACCGAAACTTTCAACCCATCTTAAATATAGACATAATAACAACTTAACCATCTTTTTGCTTTTTTTTTATATTTTTATATTTTTTGGCATAAAATATGCTTTACATGTTGTAAATAATCTTGATAATTTTAATTTGGGAGAATAAAAATATGTGTGACTTAGTTAACGTTGAAGAAATGTATGGCTCTAACTGTTTTAGTGACAGTGTTATGAAGGAAAGATTACCTAAAACAATCTATAAAGAGATGAAAAAGGTAGAAAATGGTGAAATGGAGTTAAGCAAAGAAACTGCCGATGTTGTTGCTACAGCAATGAAAGATTGGGCAATTTCTAAAGGTGCTACACATTTTACACACTGGTTCCAACCTCTAACAGGTTTAACAGCAGAAAAACATGACTCATTTATTGATCCAGATGTAGATGGTTCAATTATGATGGAATTTTCTGGTAAAGAATTAATTAAGGGTGAACCTGATGCATCATCATTTCCTAATGGTGGTCTAAGAGACACTTATGAAGCTAGAGGATATACTGCATGGGATGTTTCATCTCCAGCATTTTTAAAAGAAGATAATACAGGTATTACTCTTTGTATTCCAACAGCGTTCTTCTCATATACAGGAGAAGCTTTAGATAAAAAAGTACCGTTATTAAAATCAATGGAAGCAGTTAGTAAAGCTTCTGTAAAAGTTTTAAAACTTTTAGGAAATACAGATGTAACTAAAGTTACTGCATCTGTAGGTCCTGAACAAGAGTACTTTTTAGTAGATAAAAAATATTTTGATCAAAGACCGGACTTAATGTTAGCAGGAAGAACAGTTTTTGGTTCAATGCCAGCTAAAGGTCAAGAGATGAGTGACCACTACTTTGGTGTTATAAAAGACAGAGTAGCAGCATTTATGAAAGACTTAAACCACGAATTATGGAGACTAGGAATTAGTGCTAAAACACAACATAACGAAGTAGCTCCTAATCAATTTGAGTTAGCTCCTATTTACGATAGTGCTAATGTTGCAACAGACAGAAACCAATTAACAATGGAAGCAATGAAAAGAATTGCTAACAGACA
>JAFGYD010000277.1 GCA_016936295.1 Spirochaetales bacterium
AGACTGTAAATGCTGTAGCCGGACACACCCAAATGGCAATTGAAATGATGTTGGATTTTAAGCAAAATATTTTTGCTGGGTATAAAGATATACTAAATGATGTGAAGTCTTACATCACTTCTGGCCAGGATCTTTTTGCACAATATGTGGGGAGAGAATATGATTCTTCATCTGATTACTGGTTGTTAAAGCGGGATGGAAAATTAGAAGCTGAATATGATGAGAATGGAAAACTCATCACACATCTAAATGCAGAAGTTGTAAATAGAGATGGTAGCATTGGTAAACAAAGACTGATTACCGATACAACAGGATCGGGAAGTCAATCCTTTTACAGATATCTTGGAGTAGAACAGGCATCTAATTTATTGGGCTATGATGTAAATGATATTAGTGGAAATAGAATTGATAAACAATTGCTTATGCAGGTTACTGATTCGGGTTCTAATGCTTTAAAAGCTATGTTAAGTGATCCAGGATTCTCTATCAATGATTTAACACCTTCTCAGAAGCAGGCCTATATTGCGCAAAAGGTTATGAAAAACTCAGGAATGGCTTGGAGTGATGAGACAAAATGGTCAAGTGGAGAAGGAGTAGCTTTTAACCTAAAACGAAAAGGAACGATTGGAAACATAATGTTCGATACAGAACTTGTTAATGGGGAGTATGGAAAGTCTACAATAGCAGCTGATGCTATTAGAGATTATACTAGCTATTCATATTTCAGGAATGGAGTTCGTGATTCTGAGTTTGCATATAAAGATAAGATAATTTTTACTCAGAGAGATCTTGATGGAAATATCATGTCGTCAACTTCATCTAAAATGCACACAATTGATTCTATGGCTGGAGATTATGATGAACCTTTTAGCCATCCTTTATTTGGTAATGTACAAGGAAATACTATTGCTCCAGGAGAATTTAGTTTGAGATATAGGTCTACTTCAAACTATCCTTTAGATCCTTTTGTAATATTTAATGCCTCAACTATAAATGGAACGAATATTGATCTTAGCGGTAGAATGGCAGGAAATGATGATCGATGGTTAATGCACCAGAATAGGAATAATAATAGAGATAGTGAAGTGGGTACAGATTATTCTACAGGTGTCTTCGTTAATGGATGTTTTGGTTTTGAAACAGAGGATTACTCTTATTTACTTGATACTTTGGATTCATGGGGTGCATATTCAGGATATGAGTTCTCTGGAAATTTAACAGAAAATTATTGGTGGTAAAAGTGTTAAAAAAATATTATATTTTGTGGTTTGTAATATCATGTATTAATTTGTATAGCAATGATTTTTTTATAGAAAATACAGCTGGAGAAGTTTCCATAGAGTATAACTCAACAGATCAACAATATACGTATAAATCTTATTTAGATGAAAAAATTGTATTTTATGATTCAGAAATAATTTATAAAGATAATGGATTTGGTTATTTGAAATCAAAAATAAAAAATAAAATGAATACTAGTATAGTAATAACTGGAAGAAATAATTTTTTATTATATAATTCAGAAGTTAAAGGTCTAAGTTTTATGGTATTCCCTCAGTATGATTTGTATACTGAGTATTTTACCTATACGAATAGAAAGAATAAAGAAGCTCATTCTAGTCCATATTTTAATAAAGATTTTTATACTGATCAAAAGATTCGTGTTTATACTTTTGGTATAAAAGAAGTAATTTCAAGTACATCTTTAAAAGAAGAATTACATGGACAAACCATAGAATATAGCGCGATGTCTTTGAATAATCGATATATTTCTAATTTCATTACATTGTATTGGAATTCAGAACTTCCTCCATGGGTTGAAGGAGTGGATGGATACGGAATTGGAGAATGGCTTGAAGTTGCTTATGAAGAACCTACGGATAACATTGTAATATTGAATGGGTATGTAGATTTCTTAAAAACTAATTTATACAAAGATAATAGTAGAGTTAAGAAATTTAAAATTATATCTGAAGATGATGGAGATCCTTTTGAAATTGAAATTACTCTTGAAGATATTGTAAAATTTCAATATTTTGAATTGCCTAGAAAGGCTAAAAAAGTAAAACTTGAGATTGTTGAAGTATATGAAGGTAGAAAATGGGCAGATACTGCTGTTACAGGGATCTTTTCATTAGTGAAGTAACACCATAATAAACAGTTGGAACTGAAAAGAGATATAGCTTAAAAGATTTGACAACTATGTGGACATTTACCCCAAATTTAAATAAGAATTTATTATATATTTAGAATTTTTTACTAGCTGTGCTTTACTTTCAGAACCAACTTTTTTTCTAATTTTTTTGAATTAAACTTCTAATAATATTGTGTGTGGTTTTCATTTTATCTGCAGGAGAGTAATTATCTATCTGGGTATCTGTAAAAAGTAATGTTAATAATGAAAAATTAAATATCGGTGCAATCATTTATGTATAATTTCCCCACTCTACTAAAGACTATTTTTCTGTAGTCATTTTCCTAAAGATAATTAGGCGAACCCATCCTTTATTCACAGTAAAAATCCTTTGCCTGTTATAGTAAATTATTACAAAAGAGATTTATACTAGGATAAATACCAAAGAGTTACAGAAAGTCTATAGGCTCAGTCATTCTAGGGCATAAAATTGTTGAAATAGTTATTTATGAGATGTAATATGATATTATGGTAATGGATGAGACTTTAGAAAAAATAAGAGATGTCATAGTAGAGACGGTACACCCAGACAAGATAATTCTCTTTGGTTCTAGAGCTAAAGGAACTAACCGGGAAGATAGCGATTATGATATTTTTATACTAAAAAGTGGAATTGAAAATGAAAGAGTTATCACAAGTTCGACAAGGAAAGCTCTATTTAGAAGTCATATTTACGAGGATATTGATTTAGTTGCAGCTAATCCTGCTAAGTTTGAAAAGCATAAAGACAATAGATATTTAGTATATAAAGATATTTATGAACACGGTGTAGCTATTTATGGATGATAGTTTAGACCCTAAAGTATGGATAAAGCGGGCTAAAGGTAATCTCTCTAGAGCAAAAATGCATAAGACTGATGACCAGTTTTATGAAGATTATTGCTTTGATTGTCAACAATGTGCAGAGAAAGCTATTAAAGGTCTAATAATTGACTTA
>JAFGYD010000063.1 GCA_016936295.1 Spirochaetales bacterium
ATTTTGATAAAAATAAGGTTTTTGAATAATAACAATATTATCAGTCTCATTACCCCAAATTCCATCGTTATTTGCTGCTTTTAACTTAAAGGTATATTTATTAGGAGGTAGATTAGTATATGTTACATATCGACGTGTTGTGGGTAAAGAATAATCCTCATCAAACCCCTCAAGTTTATATTTGAATAAAACACGTTCGGGAACGGTATAACTCAACCCGGAGTACTCAAAGCTTACACGTTTAATTCCAGGTTTAACCTGAATAATATTCCCGGTGTTAACCGATTCGTCCTCAAGTTTTACATCAATTATTTTAACTAGAGGAGGATAGACATTAGTAAAAATATTTAGAGGATTAATTATAGCCACACCATTAAGGGTCGAAAACCAAATGTTTCCTTTACTGTCCATAGAACTAACAGAAACCGCAGTTATTCCGCCCGGAAGGCCATCATTTTTATCATAAAATTTAATATTAACTTTTTGTAAGGCGCCCTTTGCCACTGAATTCATATCAAATTTGTTAACACAAAACACACCCTGATTATTGGTCATCCATAACCGGCCCGAATTATCCTCAATAATCTGAAATATAGAATCGCTTGCTAAACCATTCCCTACATTAAAATTAAAATAGTTTTTACCATCGAATCGAGAGACACCATTACCAGTACTAATCCACAATAGTCCTTCATCATCGGGCAAAAATTTAAAAATAACATTTCCTGCAAGACCATTATCTGTAGAAACAGAATCAATAGAACCATTATATAAATTTAATATATTTATTCCATTTCCATCGGTTCCAATATAAAGATTACCTCGTTTATCTTCGTACAAACACATAACGTAATTATCCGGAAGTCCAGTTATATCCCTTAATTGAACAAGTTCTCCATTTGGAGATATTTTATTTAGACCATTTGTAGTACCTACATATATATCGCCTGTTGATGCTGTTAAAGAGACACGAACTCTATTTCCTGTTAACCCATTCTCCTCGTTGTACTCTTTTATATCTACGCCATTAAATATAATAAAACCCTTGGAAGAGTAAGTACTTATATAAATATCAGAATTATAAATAGTAATATCCCTTATTCGTATACCATTTAAATGTTTTGTTAAAATGTTGGAAACAAATGAACCACTGGAATCAATACATGAAAGTCCATTATCAGTACCTATCCATGTTCGCCCAAAATTATCGTGGGCTATAGTGTTTACGGTATTATGAACTAATCCATCTTTTATTCTTAGTGACTTAAATTTACCCTTACTTAACTTTTCAACTCCACCCCTGGATGTTGCTATCCAAATATTAGACTCTCTATCTTCAATAATTTTCTCAACAAGATTATTTGTTAATCCCTCTTTTTCTGTATAGTATTTAAATTTATCGCCATCTTTTATAACTACACCATCATCGGTTCCAAACCAAATTAATCCGCTTTTATCCTTCATTATATGACTAACTTTATTTGATATGAATCCATTATTTTTATTAAAATAATCACTTTTTCCATTTTTAGAATAAATTAATCCATTTTCTTTAGTTCCGATATAATATCCACCATCTGTATCCTGCAACATTCTTGTATAGTATATATTGGGAGGAACCATATCAGATAAAATAAAGCTGTTGTCTACATATTTTAATAATCCAACCTCTGAAGTACCAAGCCATATATTCCCATCCAAGTCGGCATATAAAAACTCTATAAGTTCTGTGTTTTTAAAATCAATACTGGAACTTGGTTTATGAACAACACCATTTTGAACAAAACACACCCCTTTTGTAGTCCCAATCCATGTTGTGCCATTTATGTCCTGTATAATTGACCGAATAGAGTTGTCAGGTAATCCGTCTTCTATTGTAAGCATAGTTATATTAGATTTTTTTATAATTGCAACACCATCTCCATTTGTTCCAACCCATAAATTGCCGTCTCTATCTTCTGATAGAACTCGAGCAGAAACACTGTTAAATCCCGGCATTGTATATTTATTAATAACATCAAATTTAATACCATCAAAACGAACTAAACCATCAAATGTACCCATATTGATAAAACCATATTTATCTTGTAAAAGATCTTTTACAGTATCTGATATTAATCCCTGATTACTTGTCCAAACAGTCTTTATTCCATCGGAAATAATATCTTCTGCAGACAAATGTAGCAAAATCGTAAAAATAAAGAAGAAGCTTAAAATTTTTTTCATATTGATGGTTCCTTAATGCAACATTATTATCGCTTATTTTTATCTGGGAATCTACTTTTTTATGAATATAATAATTTTTAACAGATATTTAATTAAAATGAACCAATTTTTTTATACTTTACTTCTTTAAAAAATAGTGTAAAATTTAAAAAGAGATGAGAATTAAAATATCTTTAAGTACCATATTACTCTTTGTTGTTATACTCTTGGGTGCAGTACCTTTAATAATGATTAATTCAATTGTTAATAAAACAGTAAGAACAAATATATTAGACAACAGAAGCGAAATTACAAACAGTCTGCTAGATCAATCGCAAAAGTATCTGAATTTATTTTTAGATGAAATAAACAATCTTTATATACATATAATTTCATCAAATGAGTTAGGAACAGAACTGCTTACAAATACTGATAAATTTATAGAATTAAAGAAAATATATGCAAACAATAGTTATGTATTAATATTTAACACAAGTAAAAATATACCTGGAGTATTAATAGATAATAACAACAATTTTAAAGATATTGATAACAAAATTAAAGAAAATTTACTAAAATCTCAACAAGGTTTACTTCTATTAGAAAATAGTGAGAGAAGTTTATGGTTAGGAATTCCTCCCGCAGGAATGGAATATCTACCAACATCAATTTGGAACTACCGTTCTATAAAAACACAGACTGATTCCTATATAATTATCTCATCTATAAATACCAATAGATTACAAGATTTTATACAAAGCATCGAAACATCAATAAAATCTGAAGTTAGACTTATTACGTCTGATAATAATATTTATCCACCGGATAAAACATATTTTAGTAATAATTTTGCATTAAAAACTTTAAGCAGAACAAATAAAGGGAGATTTATTCAATTTTCTTCAGATAATTTATTAGTTCATGTATATTCTGATCCTATATATTTTTATAATTTAGTAGTAATAACACCGGAAGAAAATTTATTTAAGATATATAATAAAATTTCAAATACAACTTCAAACTCAATATTTGTTTTAACATTAGTTTCTTTATGTTTTGGATTTTTTTTCATTTTTGTACTTAGAAAAAGAATAAAAATTTTAATAGATTCATTGAAGGGAATTTCTAATGGAATATACAAAATAAATAAACCCAAAAGTTTAATAGTTATAAAAGAAGATTTAATTTTATCAAATGCTATATTAGATGCGTATAATGAAATCGAAGTAAACAGGAATAAATTAAAACAGATTAATGAAAATCTCGAAACAATTGTAGATCAAAGAACTCGAGAGTTAAAATTAACAAAAGAGAGTTTAATAAATTCCGAAAAGATGGCAATAATTGGCGAAAATGCTGCAAAAATATCACATGAAATTAATAATCCATTAGGAATATCAATAACCGCCACAACCCATTTATCCGGGAATATAGATGAACTACATACAAAATTTAATACAGATCAACTTTCAAAATCTTATTTAAAAGAGTTTATAGAAACATCCCAAGAAACTGTTTTAATGATAGAGCAAAATTTACAAAGAGCAGCAGATTTATCTAAGGATTTTAAGAAATTTGCATCTGATCAATATAGTAATGAAAAAATTGAAATAGATCTTAAAATTTATTTAGAAGAGATAATTAAGAGTTATTCATACAATATAAAAGATACAAACTTCAAAATAATATTAAATTCTCAATCGAACATTAAATTAATAACTTACCCTATTATTATTTATCAGACAGTTACAAACCTAATAAATAACTCCTTTTTACATGGATTTGAAGGTAAAGAGAAAGGCATTATTAATATAAAGTTAGAAAATATTGGAAATGATGTTATAATTAAAATTATGGATGATGGTAACGGAATAAGTTTTGAAAACCAACCTAAACTTTTTACTCCTTTTTTTACTACTAAAAAAGGTCATGGAGGAACAGGTCTAGGTCTTAATATTATTAAAGAACTTATTGAACAAAGGTTAAATGGAATAATAAATTTTAATAGTACACCAGAAAAAGGTGCTGAATTTATTATAACTATACCAAAGGAAATTTGATAAATGAAAAGATTAATTATTTTAATTCTTATTTTATTTATGTTTTCTTGTAAAGAAAGTGATAATAATAAAACAAGTATATTATTTCAGCATTATTTTACTGGAAATTTATCCTCAGGTATTGATGATCTTACAAAAATAATAAATTCAAACCAAAATGATTTTATTTTAATTTCCACCCCTCTTGAGCATGAAGAATTCAAAGTTAGTATAAGAGTTCAACTGGAAAGTCCAAATCCACCCGATATATTCTCCTATTGGGCAGGAGCCAAAACAAAGTATTTAGTTGATAATAATAAAATACAACCAATAACAAATTTTTATAACTCAATTAAGGGGAAAAATATTTTTGACCCTTCAACTATAGAGGCATGCTCATATAATGGAGAGATGTATATGCTGCCATTAACAAGACACTTTGTTGGATTTTTTTATAACAAACAAATATTTGATAAATTTAATCTTAGTGCACCTACAACATGGGATGAATTATTAGAAATTTCAGAAATATTGAAACAGAATAATATAACTCCATTTTCATTAGGTGCAAAAACAAGATGGCCTGCTCAATTTTGGTTTGATTACCTGTTGTTAAGAACAGCTGGTTACAATTATAGGCAGGAATTAATGAATAATTTAAAAAGTTATACCAATCAAGAAGTTATAGATGCTGTAAATCTTTGGAAAACACTAATAGATAAAGAGTATTTTAATCCTGATATGGCTTTAATTGATTGGGATGAAGCGTTACTCAAATTAACAACACAGGAAGCTGCAATGACCCTAATGGGAACCTGGGCCATACCAACATTAGATAGCGCATTATTTGAAGCCGATAAAGATTATTCCTTTTTCCCATTTCCAACAATAAATCCTAATATCGATGCTGTTTCATTAGGTCCAATTGATGGAATTATTATATCAAAGGAATCTAGGAATTCAGAAAAATTAGATGAAATACTTAATCAATTTGCCAGTTTAAAGGCACAAGAAGGTTTTAATCATGATTCAGGAGCAATTGCACCACATACAAATGTTTCGGACTCTATTTATTCTCCGGTTCAACTACAAATAAAAGAGATAATAAAAAATAGTAAATATTGGGCATTTAATTACGATTTAGCTACATCTCCAAGTATTTCTGAATCTGGATTAAATTTCTTTTATGAATTTATACAAAATACTAATAATTATGAAGAGAAATTATTAGATTTAGAAAAAAAAGCAAATCCTTAAATTAGTAACTTTTTTTTATAATTTCATCAAAAGATTGAAATACTTCTCCCTTCATATTACTTTTTTCATTCCAGCAATTTCTACAAAGTGCTGTATATTCATCTTCCCCTATTACAATATCGCTATTTTTGTTTCCAAACCTGTAGAAAGAAAACTGAGCATCTGCTCCACAGTTTGTGCACACTGCACTTAATTTATGAATATCATCTGCAAGTGGGATTATATCCAATACAGAATTAAAGGGTTTTTTCTCCGATGTTCCATTTAAAGCAGATACAATAACTGTTAGACCCATATCTGCCCATCTATCAATAATTTTTAAATCCTGAAAAAATTGACCTTCATCAATTCCAATAACATCATAATTATAAAGATCTTTAAAATCAGATATTTTTTCTATAAATACCTCTTTTACACTATTCTCTTTGTTATCATGGGTTAGAAACCCTCTTGTATCTGTTTTAGGCCTTAATAAAAGAATTTGTTTTCCTGCAATTTTATATCTTGTTAACCGTCGTAATAATTCTGAACTTTTTCCTGAAAACATAGGACCAATAATTAATTCTATCATACTTCTAATTCAACACTAAAATTTCATAATTATCAATTAAAATATATAATTATAATTGAAGAGAATAGAGCTTCATGATATCTTCTAATTATGTCGTTTACTGCTAAACTAGAAATTTACAACTTACAAATAAGAGAAAAGGGTGATAAAAATAAATTCGTAAACTTAAAAGATGTTTCGGGATTTAATTTTATAGAAGAGGTAAATAGATATTTAACTAAAAATGTTTATTTATTCAAAATTGATAATGAAAATGAACGTACTTCTAGAATTGAAAAGATTGAGAATGTTGGAGATGAACTTTACTGTCGAATAAAAGTCGGTCGATTTGGTCAATCATCTGAAATTGTAGATACTCAATCTGGTTCTGGTATTTTTCATAAAGAAAGAGAACATTCAGACACTATTCCACTTTTTTTTAGTATTAAAATTACAAAAGATAATTTTATAGCAACTCTTGAAGTAGAAAGAGTTGGTAGTTATACCTTACTGCCAAATGTAAGAAATATATTAAATTTTGTTCTTAATGACATTCGAAACGATAAGTACGTAATAGAAATTAGACCATTAAAACAGGCATACAAAATTGAGGACTTCATATCCAAAAAACTTGGTAAAATTCAATCTGTAAATTTAATTCTTAAGGACTCTTTAGATAGTGAATTAATGGAGCCTATTGTTATTAAATTAAAATCAAAATATAGAAAAGATCTTCCTGAAAACCTTAAGGACCTGGTTTTTAAATCATCAAAAGATCTATCATATACAAGGTTTAAAGAGTTTTTACCCAAAAATTTAAAAGAGATTGAGATTCAAAATGTTTTACTGGACATTAAAATAAACGACAAGGGAAGTTTAAAACTAAATATAAATGATGAAATTTCAATTTCCAGTAATAAATCAAAAATTATGAACAAAACAGAACTGGATAAATTTGGACATCCTGGTTTTAATTCTATGATTGAATTTTCAAAAAAAAGCCACTAATGTGGCTTTAAATAGAATTATATACAAGTTCTAATAATCTTTCGGTTTCTTTTATATCTATGCATTGATCTGTAACAGAAACACCATATTTTAATTCTTTTAAATCTGTAGGAATGGATTGATTACCAGCATTAATATTACTTTCAAGCATGAATCCTATAATTGAATTATTTCCGTTTTGTTTCTGTAAGATAATTGAATTAATTACATTTCCCTGCTTTCTATAATCCTTATCAGAATTTGCATGGCTACAATCAACAATTATGTTTTTCTCCAAATTAAATTTATCAAGCAGTTCTTCGCACTCAGAAATAGATTTTTCATCATAATTAGATCCATCACGTCCACCCCTTAATATTATGTGTCCGTACTTATTACCTTTTGTCTTTAAAATTGATGTTTGTCCATCTTGGTCTATACCAATAAATGTATGTGAGTGTCTTGATGCTATCAATGCATCTATTGCAGTTTTTATACTTCCGTCTGTACCATTTTTAAAACCTACAGGCATTGATAAACCGCTAGACATCTCTCTATGTGTCTGACTTTCAGTTGTTCTGGCACCAATTGCAGACCATGAAATTAAATCCGATGTATATTGAGGAACAATTGGATCCAAGGCCTCTGTTGCACAAGGAAGACCTATACTATTAATTTCTGCTAGAAGTTTTCGCCCTCTTCGTAAACCTTCCTCAATATCACTACTACCGTCCATATGCGGATCAAGTGTCATACCCTTCCAACCAACGGTAGTTCTGGGTTTTTCAAAATAAACCCTCATTATAATGTATATTTTATCGTTGAATCTTTCTTTTAAGCTATATAATTGTTTAGCATAATCTATTGCAGAATCATAATCGTGAACAGAACATGGACCAACAATAGCCATTAATCTATTGTCACTTTTTTCCATAATATCCTGAATTGTTTTACGTCCATCAATAACCGTATTATAAGCCTCATTACTAACTGATATTTCTTGCTTTAAAGTTTCTGGTGAAAGTAGAGGTTTACAATTCTCTATATTTATATTTAAAATCTTTTCCATACGTGTCTCACTCTTATTTTAGGGTAGTAAAATATATAAAAAAACCTTATTATAAGGTTAATTATTAAATGATTTTATTGTAAAACAACATTTATGTATATAGGGGCTAAATTTTGAAGAACAAAATTTTATACATCATTTTGGCATTATGTCTATTTTCATGCAAAACAATTGATAATTCCACTCAAATAACAGAAGAAAATACAGAAATTGATATTGTAGAACCAGTTATAATTTTAGAACCAGAACTTACAGAAACCCAATTACTTGATATAAAAATTAATAATATTATAAATAATATGTCAGTGGAGCAAAAAATTGGTCAACTTTTAATGATTCAAATAAGAGGATATACCGAGATGACTAATGAGCTGGAGTTATATATTAATAGTATACATCCAGGTGGAATAATTTTATTTGCTAACAATATTATAAATGATGATCAAGTCTTAAAATTAAATAAAAGTTTACAAAGCATAAGCGAGGTACCTCTATTTATTTCTGTAGATGAAGAAGGTGGCGTTGTTTCAAGATTAGGTAAAAACAAGAATGTAAGTGTGACATACCTTCCACCTGCATTAACAGTCGGTTCAAAAAATAATCCAGAACTCGCTTTTAATTCTGGTAAGATTTTAAGTAGAGAATTAAAATCTTTAGGTTTTAATATGGATATGGCTCCTGTAGCCGATGTAAACACTAACCCAAATAACCCTGTAATAGGAAACAGAACATATTCAGACGATCCATTTATAGTTGCTGATATGATAGAACAATTTATATATGGGATGAACACAAATAATGTAATTTCTGTTTTAAAACATTTCCCCGGGCATGGGGATACATCTACAGACTCACACTTAGGGACTGTAGTATCGCCACATAGCAGAGAAAGACTGGATCAAGTAGAATTTATTCCATTTAAACGTGGTATCGATATAAATGCAGATGCAATAATGACAGCACATATAATAATGCCAGGGATTTCATCAATACCACTACCTGCAACATTGAACAGAGATATAATAACAGGAATACTTAGAGATGAATTTAAATATAATGGAATAGTAATTACCGATGCTATGGATATGGGAGCTATAAGCCAGAATTTCAAATCGGAAGAAGCTGCTCTGACTGCAATTAATGCGGGCATAGATATTGTATTAATCCCGTTAAACCAGCAAAAAACATATAATTACTTATTAGAGTCGTATAAAGCTGGTAATTTAACAGAAAAAAGGTTAAATGAATCAGTTTATAGGATAATTAAATTAAAATTAACGAAAAATATTATATCTGGGAATGAAAGTGAACTAGAAAACATAAAAGACATAAAAAATGACGAAAAACACATAAACCTAATCCAAACTATAATAAAAGACTATAATAAAAACTAAATATTACTAAAAAAGTATAGTAATTCTATAAAGATGGTCTATTTCAAACGATGATTTCTGTGATTTTTTATAGTTTTTAACATATTAGTTGTTTTTTGTACTAAAAAGATTGACTTTAAATATTCAGTATTTTATCATATATATATCCAACATTAGGAGAAATTATGAGTAAAAATATGAGATCAGGTGCAGAAGCAGTAGTTGAAACCATGTTAAGTCTTGGCGTTGAATGCGTTTTTGGTTTACCAGGTGGTGCAGCTATACCAATTTATGATGCAATACATGATTCAAAACTAAAACTAATATTAACTAGACACGAGCAAGGCGCAACCCATATGGCTGATGGATATTCCAGAGCTACTGGTAAAACTGGTGTTGCTATTGTGACTTCAGGTCCTGGAGCCACCAATACAATTACAGGTATATTTACAGCGCAAATGGATTCCGTACCTATGGTTGTTATCTGTGGACAACAAACTACAAATAATTTGGGCTTGGATACTTTCCAGGAAGCAGACGTTTCGGGTATTTCCTACCCTATAGTAAAACATTCATATTTAGTAAATAAAATTGAGGATCTACCTAGAATAGTAAAGGAAGCTTTCTATTTAGCAGAAAGTGGACGTCCTGGTCCTGTAGTAATTGATATTCCAAAAAATATTTCCAGTGGTTTCTGTGAATTAAAAGAAGAGGAAAATTTTGATATCCCTGGATACAAAGTAAAGCACACAGCCGATGAAAAATCTTTATTAGATTTTGCACAGATTATGAACGAGTCAGAAAGACCAGTTTTATTAGTTGGTCATGGTGCACTAATTTCTAAGGCTGAAAAAGAGATTGCGATTTTAGCAAGAGATTATAATATTCCTGTTACTAATACCCTGCTAGGAAAAGGAGTATTCCCCGAAACTGACGATTTATCCCTAGGGATGCCAGGAATGCATGGTACAGCATATGCAAACAAAGCATTATGCGAAGCCGATTTAATTATATCTATAGGTTCCAGATGGGACGATAGAATAAGTGGGACCCCTGAAGCTTTTTGTGTAAATGCAAAGAAAATACAGATAGATATTGATAAATGTGAAATTAACAAGACTATTCAACTTGATGCATATATCCATGGGGATGCACGAACAGTTTTAGAAGAACTAATACCAAAACTAGAAAAAAAAGATAGAAAATCCTGGTTGAAAAACATTGAGAGATTAAAAAGAGATTTCCCTTTAAATTATAAAAAAGAGGGTAAATTAAGAGCTCAACATGTAATTGATGAAATGTACAATTTAGCAAGAAAAGATGCAATATATGCTACAGACGTAGGTCAGCATCAAATGTGGGCTGCACAATTTGTTAAAACTGATAATCCAAGAACATGGCTTTCATCTGGTGGTGCCGGAACAATGGGTTATGGATTCCCTGCAGCTATTGGGGCACAAATAGGAAAACCAAAATCTCAGGTTATTGCTATAGTTGGAGACGGTGGGTTTCAAATGACACTTTGTGAATTATCTACAGCTGTTATTAATAAATTACCTATCAAAATTTTAGTAATAAATAATAAATATCTTGGAATGGTTAGACAGTGGCAGGAACTATTCTATGATAACCGTTTATCAGGTGTTGATTTAGAGGGAAATCCAGACCTTTTAAAATTAGCCGGAGCATATGGACTTAAAGGTTTTAGAATAAAAAGAAGTTCAGACGTTAGAAAGATTTTA
Organism: Spirochaetales bacterium; assembly: GCA_016936295.1. Classification (GTDB taxonomy): domain Bacteria; phylum Spirochaetota; class Spirochaetia; order DSM-2461; family DSM-2461; genus Thiospirochaeta. Next base: position 11,223 of record JAFGYD010000063.1, read on the forward strand.
AGTGAAGCACTGGATTACAATGATGGACCTTGTATTATCGATGCTGAAGTTGAAAAAAGTGATAATGTATTCCCAATGGTTCCTGCAGGAGCTCCATTGGAAGATATGTTATTAGAGCGACCTAAAAATAAAATGGCTAAACCAAAAGGAAGTACCTGATGAATGATAAAAAACACTCTATAAGCTTAAGAGTTGCCAACAAACCAGGAGTTCTTATTAGAATCTCGTTAGTTTTTGCACGAAGAGGCTATAACATTGATAGTTTGGTAGTATCTGAGTCAACTGATAAAAGATTTTCAAGTATGAATATTACTGCGACAGGAGACCCTAACACCCTAAGTCTAATGCTTAACCAATTAAATAGATTAGTAGATGTAATTCATGCTAAAGAACATAACGATGAAAATGCCCTACAAAGAGAATTAGCTCTGGTTAAGGTTAAATGTAATAGTAACCAAAGAACTGATGTTCTGCAAATAGCCGATGTTTTTAAAGCTAGAAATATGGATATATCAGATGAAACTATAACTTTCCAAGTTACAGGAAGTAGTTCAAAACTAGATGCTTTTCAGCAATTATTATCTCCATACGGTATTATAGAATTAATAAGAAGTGGTAACTTAATAATGGCTAGAGGTGCTGAATTAACAACATAAAAAGAGCCTTCGGGCTCTTATTTATTTCTTAACATTTCAATATAATATCTTTTTTCAACCCTATTTCTGTCTACTTTTAATATATCAAGAAGTCTAAAGATTTCTTTTTTTGCTTTTGCTATATTTTCTTTAGATTTCTCAATAGATTCAATTTCAATAAAATCTCCAAGTTTATCAACATGGGATAACTCAAGATTTATATTGTTATAAACAAATTTAAATCCTTTTTTTATTTTGGAGATAAAAGGTTTAAAACCAATAGATTGTAAAACATATATAAAATCATCTACATTATCAACATGAAATTCTTTTTCTGTATTTACTTCAATGTTTTCATGTAAAGACCGTTCTTTATATGTAATTATAGAATTTAAATTATCCTTTCTAACACGAATCTCTTTTATTTCGTTTGTAATTGAATTAATTCCTCTATAATAAGTGTCTTCTTTTAAATACTCACATTTAAATTCAAAATTATCATGTAAAAGTTGATAAACTTTATTAAAATCATCAACCCAAGCTTTTATTTCTACTTCAATACTCATTTTTTCATTATATAAAAAAAAACTCCGTAAGTAAGTACGGAGTTTAAATTATTTTAAATAAATTAAATCTTTAAAATAGATGAATCATAGTCTTCTGGTGCTTCGAATCCTAAAAAGTTCATACATGTTGCAGTAACAGAACTAATTCCTAAACCTTCATTTAACTCTTTTTTATATTCACCATTATATGTTGGATCAAATATAATAAAAGGTACAGGGTTCAAAGAGTGGGAAGTTTTAGCTTTAGGATGGTCTCCATCCATTGCTACTTCACCTGTTTTCTTATGTTCGTACATATCGTCTGCATTACCATGGTCAGCTGTTAGCATTAAAACACCTCCAACTTTTTCAACTGATTCTTTTAACCTTGCAATTTGAGTATCCATAGCTTCCATAGATATTTTTACAGCTTCAAAAACTCCTGTATGACCAACCATATCTCCATTTGGATAGTTTAATCTAATGAAATCGTATTTACCGGACTCAATTGCAGCAACAACTTTATCGGTAATCTCTTTACATTTCATTTCCGGTTTTTTCTCAAATGGTATAACATCGGATAAAACCTCTTCAAAAGTTTCTAACTCATTATCGAATTTTCCTGAATTGTTACCATTAAAGAAGTATGTAACATGTCCAAATTTCTGAGTTTCAGATATTGCGTATTGTCTAACTTTGTTAAAAGCAAGATATTCTGACATTGTTCTAGTTATTTGAGGAGGATTTACTAAAAATTGAGAGGGGATATGAAGATCTCCATCATATTCCATCATACCTGCATATTCAACATCAGGAACCCGAACTCTATCAAATTTATCAAAAGAGTCTCCCTGTTCAAATGCTTTTGTTATCTCCAAGGATCTATCACCTCTAAAATTGAAGAAAATAACACTATCCCCATCTTCAATTGTTCCAACAGGTGCACCATCCTCATCTGCAACTACAAATGGAGGGATATCTTGATCAATAGCCTTTGTTTCTTCTCTTAACATATGAATTGCTTCTACAGCAGAAGGGAATATTTGACCAACACCTAAAACATGAGTCTCCCAGCCTAGTCTAACCATATCCCAGTTAGCATCATATCTATCCATTGTAATAACCATTCGACCACCACCAGAAGCAATCTTACCATCGAAATTTTCATCAGAAATTTCTTTTAAAAAGGCTTCAAATGGTTCAAAATAATCCAATGCAGAAGTTGCACCAACATCCCTACCATCTAATAGCGCATGAATACGAACTGTTTTTACACCCTGCTGTTTAGCAGTTCTCACCATATGCTCTAAATGATCTATATGTGAATGAACATTTCCATCAGATAATAATCCAATAAAATGTAATGTTGAATCATTTTCTTTAACTCTGTTTGTTAGTTTTAACCAAGTCTCGCCCTGATATAAATGACCAGTAGCAATAGAATTAGAAACAAGTTTAGCACCTTGAGAGAATACCCTACCACAACCTAAAGCATTATGTCCTACTTCTGAATTCCCCATATCATCATCAGAAGGAAGACCTACTGCAGTTCCATGAGCTTTTAGTGCTACATGTGGACAACTAGCAGTTAAACTATCAAGTGTAGGTAATTTTGAAGCTTTTACAGCATCACCTTCTACATATTTACCATAACCAACACCATCCATTATTGCTAATACAATCGGACCACTTTTTTTTGTTAAAGTGGAGTGTTTTTTTAACTCTTCAACCATAATAATCTCCTATTATTTTAACTCTTTAAGCCAGTGAGAAACACCTTCTTCCTTTAGTACCGATGTAGCTTGAATCAAAGGTCTACCTATTAGTACTCTAGTTGCTCCCAACGCTTTGGCTTTTTTTAAATGAGCTTTTGTTCTTAATCCACCGTCAACCCAAACTTCACCACAGTAATTCAACAAATGAGGCATAAGAGCTTTCAATCTATGAGCAATTCCCTCTCCATTATCAAATACTCTGCCCCCATGATTAGAAACTACGACAATATCTGGTTCAACTTTTTTTACAATTTCAAAATCTTCAAGACTCTGAATTCCCTTTAATATAAATTTTTTATTACTAACTTTTTTTAATTCAAGAAGTTGAGACGAACTCTTTTTTTCTAGGGCTACTAAACCCTGCATTGTTGGAATTCGATAAGAATCTATATCAACACCCAATGTATCTACATAATTTTCAACTAAGTGAAATCTCTCTTTTATAATATCATTGGGATAGGGTTTGATAAAAGCAGTACCTACAACATTATTATCTTTTAATGCTTTTATACCACTTAAAAGTTTAAAATCCGGTGTACCATCACCTATACAGGAATAAAGTCCTGCTTTTTTAGCACCGGCAACTAAATAACCGTGGAAAACAGATTCAGGATATACATTACCCATGTTTTGCCCAACTCCTGTCATTGGGGCAACACCTAATTCAGGCATTTCATCACCATCTACATCAATTTCATTCCATGACTTATAATTATTGATAAATGTTAATGCTTTACCTTTTCCTCCCATTCCTGGAACTTCGCCTCTACAACCAAAACCATTGCAAATTTTACAACCTCTGCAGGCTGAATTCATATGTAGAGATATCATCTTATTAAAATCAATGCTATTCATCTGTAACCTGTAACAAATCTTTATATACCTCTATATATTTTGTAGCTGAATCAGACCATAAAAATCTCTGTTTAAATGCTTCTCTTCTTATCTTATCAAATTCAGAAGGCTCATCATAGTATAAATTTAATGCATCGTTAACTTCTGATACTAAATTCTGTAAAACACTTTTACGTGTTATTCCATTAAAACCAAATCCTGTTCCGCCATTTTTTTTATAGGATACTACTGTGTCTTTTAATCCCCCAACAAAACGAACCAATGGTGGTGTCGCATTACTTAAAGATTCCATTTGAGTTATACCACAAGGTTCATATAAACTAGGCATTAGAAATAGATCGCAACCTAAACTTATCTGGGATGCTAAATCTTTATCAAATGCTAAAGTAATTGAAACATTGTCGTAATCAATAAACTTTTTTAGAAATTCTTCATATTCTGGTAAACCTGTTGTCAAAATTGCAATATTGACTCTTTTGTTATCGGCGATATGCTCTAATACACTTTTCCCATTATACTCTTCTTGTAACAGTTTAAATTTTTGTTCAACAGCTCTTCCCACAAAACCTAAAAGAAAATTATCAGGAGATTTAAATCTCTGACTTAGTAATGACTTGGATTTTTCTTTCAGCTTAATTGTTTCTTCATAAGTTTTGCTATTTTTATATTCAAATCCGTTTAAAATTCCATACAGATTACCACTTCTATTAATCTTTTTTAAAGCCTTTCCTAATCCATTTGAACCCGAAAAATATCTACTATTTTTATCTCTTTGCAGAATTTCCTTTTTATATGTTGGGCTAACGGCATTAACAGCATCAGCTGATAAAATACCAAGCTTTAAAGGATTAACAGAATTCCATTTTTTTCTTGGATCAAG
>JAFGYD010000278.1 GCA_016936295.1 Spirochaetales bacterium
GCACCAGAAGAAGATTTTTAATAAAATTATCAAGGGTTTATGCTGGACCCTTGAATTTATTTATAAGGTGTGTTAGTTTTTGCAAACATGCTGAAAAACAAATACCATGAATTTTTACTTTGTTAAAATAATATGCGGGTTCATTGGATATTTAATTAAACAATTAGGAGAGGCGAATGCCAACTGTTAATCAATTAGTTAGAAAAGGACGAAAGTCTACTGTTAAAAAAACTAAAGCTCCTGCATTACAGGGGTGCCCTCAAAAAAGAGGTGTATGTACAAGAGTAATGACTGTAACACCAAAGAAACCTAACTCAGCTTTAAGAAAAGTTGCAAGGGTTAGACTTACAAATGGTATTGAAGTTACAGCTTATATTCCAGGAATTGGTCATAACTTACAGGAACACAGTGTTGTTGCTTTAAGAGGTGGAGCAATCAAGGATTTACCAGGTGTTAGATATCATATTATTCGAGGTACTAAAGATACTTTAGGTGTTGAGTCAAGAAGACAAGCACGAAGTAAATACGGTACTAAGAGACCTAAGGCGTAGGGGGTAGATCATGTCAAGAAGAAGAGCAGCTGAAAAAAGACCTATTACTCCAGATTCAAAGTATTCAAGTAAGGTTGTTTCAAAATTTATTTCCAGAATGATGATTGATGGAAAAAAATCAGTAAGTAGAGCATGTGTTTATGGTGCAATGGAATATCTTGCTGAAAAAACAGAAAAAGAAGCTTTAGAAGTTTTCTTAAAAGCTGTAGATAATGTTAAGCCAATGGTTGAGGTTAAATCTCGAAGAGTTGGTGGTTCTACTTATCAAATTCCAATGGAAGTTGGTGAAACTAGAAAAGAAGCATTGTCAATGAGATGGTTAATTGCTGCGGCTCGAAAGAGAAATGGAAGAACAATGAGCCAGAAGTTAGGAGCAGAATTATTAGATGCTTTTAACTCTACAGGAACTGCTTTTAAGAAAAAAGAAGATGTTCATAGAATGGCTGAAGCTAACAAAGCTTTCTCTCATTATAGATAATATTTATTTTTTTTGTTAAATACCTAACTTTAGTCTTGATAAAAGATTTAAGTTAGGTTATTTTGTTTAAACATTCTTTTTGGATGTTTGTTTTTTGAATGTATATGTTGTACATTCTACTGGCAGAATGATTACATTGTGGTAATCCGCTTTTGAACCAGGTTTGTTTTTGAAAGTTTAGTCAAACCCTCAGTTTTCTGAAAGGTGATTTTTCATGTAGCAAACTATTTACATAGAAGTTCTTTTGCGATTATTTACAATGTAGAATTATAGAATATACCCGGAAATGGTATTTATATTATTTTATTAGCAAAATTATCCAGGAGGACGGAATGGCTAAGGAAAAATTTCAACGAAATAAACCGCATATAAATGTTGGTACTATTGGGCACGTTGACCATGGTAAGACTACTCTTACTGCGGCTATAAGTGCATACTGTTCATTTAAAAATGGTGACGGAAAAGTAATGAGTTATGATGATATTGATAATGCTCCAGAAGAAAGAGAGCGAGGTATCACAATCAACTCTCGACACATTGAGTATCAAACAGAAGCAAGACACTATGCTCACGTAGACTGTCCAGGACATGCCGACTATGTTAAAAACATGATTACAGGTGCTGCTCAAATGGATGGAGCTATTTTATTAGTAGCTGCAGATTCAGGTCCAGAACCACAAACTAGAGAGCATATTCTTTTAGCTCGACAGGTTGGTGTTCCTAAGTTAATCGTATTTTTAAACAAAATGGATTTAGCTGACCCAGAGTTAGTTGAGTTAGTTGAAATGGAAGTTATGGACTTATTATCTGAGTACGGTTTCCCAGGAGATGAGACACCAATTATTAAAGGATCTGCTTTCCAAGCGATGTCTGCTATTGATGATACAGAAAAAACAGCTTGTATTGAAGAGCTTTTAAACACAATGGATACATATTTCCCAATTCCTGAAAGACAAGTTGACAAAGACTTTTTATTACCAATTGAAGATGTTTTCTCAATTTCAGGTCGAGGTACAGTTGTTACAGGAAGAATTGAGACAGGTGTTGTAAAAGTTGGTGATGTTGTTGAGATCGTTGGTATTAGAGATACTCAAACTACAACTGTTACAGGTGTTGAGATGTTTAATAAATTATTAGATGATGCGCAAGCTGGAGATAATATTGGTGCTCTTTTAAGAGGTATTGATAAAAATTCAGTACAAAGAGGTCAAGTTCTTTGTAAGCCTAAATCAATTTTACCACACACAAAATTCTCAGCTGCTCTATATGTTTTAACAAAAGATGAGGGTGGACGACACAATCCATTCTTCTCAGGATATAGACCTCAGTTTTACTTCAGAACAACTGATATTACTGGAACAGTAACATTACCTGAAGATAAACAAATGGTTATGCCAGGTGATAACGTAACAATTTCTGTTGAGTTAATTCACCCAATAGCAATGACTCAAGGTTTAAGATTCTCTATCCGAGAGGGTGGAAGAACTGTTGCTTCTGGTCAGATTTCTGAGATAATTGCTTAATAAGCGAAATTGATCGAGCCTTAGGGTTCGATCATATGGGGGAATAATGGGAAAAGAAGGAAAAATTCGAGTTAGATTAAGAGGTTTTGATGTACAATTACTGGATCAATCAGCAAAAGCTATAGTTCAGTCAGTACAAAAACAGGGAGCTAAGGTAGCAGGACCTGTTCCTTTGCCAACTAGAATTAACAAGTACACAGTGCTTCGTTCTCCTTTTGTAAATAAAAAATCAAGAGAACAGTTTGAAATGAGAACGCATAAGCGTCTTATTGATATATTAGAACCAACCTCTGCTGTTATGGATGCTTTAATGAAGCTGGAACTCCCTGCTGGAGTTGACGTAGATATCAAACAGTAAGTGCAGATAAAAGGATAGATATTAAATGATAAGTCTTATCGGCAAAAAAGTTGGAATGACACAGGTATTCAACGAGAAAGGTGAATTAGTACCTGTAACAGTTGTAAAGTTTGAATCAAATGTTGTAGTTGCTCAAAGAGAAACTGCAAAAGATGGTTACGATGCAGTAGTTATAGGAACAGTTGAGACAAAAGAGAGTAAGCTTTCAAAACCTGTTGCTGGTCAGTTCAAAGAAGTTCAACCTCAAAGACATGTAATGGAATTTAGAGGTTTTGAGAAAGAGTTAAAAGTAGGAGACTCTTTTGGTGTAGAGTTACTTGATGGAATATCTTTTGTAGATGTTACAGGTACTTCTAAGGGTAAAGGTTATGCTGGTGTTATGAAAAAGCATGGTTTCGGTGGTGGTAGAGCTACTCACGGATCTAAATTTCATAGAGAAGCTGGTGGTACAGGAATGGCGACTACTCCAGGGCGTGTTATTAGAAATACTAAGATGGCTGGTAGAATGGGTAGCGACAAAAAAACTGTACAAAACTTAGAATTAATTAAAGTTGATACTGAATTACAAGTAGCTTTAATTAAAGGTGCTGTTCCAGGTAAACGAGGTGGTCTCGTTGTTGTTAGAAACGCGAAGAAGAAGTAGGGGATATTATGGACAAAAAGGTATATTCAATAGAGGGTAAAGAACTAAGAACTGTTACTCTTGATGATGCTGTTTTCGCTCGAGAAGTTAGCGAAGGTTCAATTTATCTTGCTATAAATAATGAGCTTGCTAACAGAAGAGTTGGAACTGCATGTACACAGACAAGAAGACAAGTTACAGGAAGTACTGCAAAACCTTGGAAACAAAAAGGAACAGGTAGAGCTCGATCAGGAGATAAAAAGTCTCCAGTATGGGTTGGTGGTGGAACTGCATTCGGACCTAAACCAAGAGATTATAGCTTCTCAATGCCTAAGAAAGCTAAAAGACTAGCAATGAAGTCTATTTTAAGTTTGAAAGCTAAAACAGATCTAATTACTGTTGTTGAAGACTTTACAATTGAGTCTGGAAAAACTAAAGATTTTGTTAAGGTAATTAGTAATTTTGTAGATAAAGAAAGAACTGTTGTTATTCTTAAAAATGATGATGCAATGGTTAGAAGAGCTGGAAGAAACGTTCCAAACGTTAAGTTTTTAGCCTATGATAAATTAAAAGCGCATGAACTTTTCTACGGAAAAAAGATTGTTGTTTTAGAAGGCGCAGTTGAAAAACTGAACGAATTCTACGGGAAATAAGGGGTTAAATTATGACTGTTGAACAAATCATTTTAGAGCCAGTTATTACTGAGAAGTCAATTAACTTACGTGAAAATGCAAAAAAACAATACACTTTTAAAGTGGATGTTAAAGCAAATAAATTACAGATTAAAAATGCTGTAAGTAAGTTATTTTCAGTAACTGCAACTGATTGTAATATTGTTAATATGAAGAGAAAACAGAAGGCAAACCTTCCTGTTTCTAGAGCTAGTTATAAACGTGGTCATGGTTATTCTGCTGCTTGGAAAAAAGCAATTGTAACTTTAGCTAATGGCGACAAAATTGACATGTTTGAAGGCGCATAGGGCGAAGGTTTAGGAGGAATTCTGTGGGAATTAAAACATTTAGTCCTAGAACACCAAGTTTAAGATTTACACAAACTTTAACAACTGAAGGTTTGTCTAAAGAAAAACCTGTTAAATCTCTAACTAAAGGTAAAAACAGCCAATCTGGTAGGAATGGTAGTGGTACTATTACAGTTAGAAGACGTGGTGGTGGACATAAAAGAAAATTAAGAGCGATTGATTTTAAACGAAACAAATTTGGTGTACCAGGTACTGTAAAAGCTATTGAGTACGATCCAAATAGAAGTGCAAATCTTGCTTTAATTTATTATGCTGATGGTGATAAACGATATATTATCGCACCAAAAGGATTAGAAGTAGGCGCTACAATTGTAAGTGGAACTGATGCACCAATTGCTATTGGGAACGCACTACCTTTAGAGCTTATACCAGTTGGTAGAACAGTTCATAACATTGAATTGCAATTAGGTAAGGGAGCTCAATTAGTTAGATCTGCAGGTGCTGGAGCACAGCTTGCTGCTAAAGAAGGAGATTATGTAACAGTAAAACTTCCTTCCGGTGAAATGAGACTAGTTTTCAAAAAATGTATGGCTACATTAGGTGAAGTTGGTAATCAGGATCATATGAACATTAAGCTTGGTAAAGCAGGTAGATCTAGATGGCTAGGAAAAAGACCAAAAGTTAGGGGTGTTGTAATGAACCCTGTTGATCACCCTCATGGTGGTGGTGAAGGTAAAACTTCTGGTGGTAGACATCCTGTTTCTCCTTGGGGACAACCTACAAAAGGTTTCAAAACAAGAAAGAAACATAACAAAACTGACAAATTTATTGTCAAGAGAAGAAAATAGGAGTAAAGCGTGTCAAGATCAATTAAAAAGGGTCCATTTGTCGCTAAAAGCCTTTATAAGAAAGTTGAAGCTGCTAAAGCTGGCGATAAAAAGATGATCAAGACTTTTTCTAGAACATCGACTATTGTACCTGATATGGTTGGATTAACTGTATCTGTTTACAATGGTAAAACTTGGGTTCCTGTGTATGTTACTGAGAATCTTGTAGGTCACAAATTCGGTGAATTTGCACCTACTAGAATATACAGAGGTCACGCTGGATCTGACAAGAAGTCTAAGAAATAGGTTGGGTAGTAATGGAAGCAAAAAAAGGTTATAGCGCCAAAGCTAAAGGTTTACCAATGTCTCCTTTTAAGATACGACCTGTTGCTGATTTGATTAGAGGGAAATCTTACGTGGAATCAGTTGCAGTATTAGAAGCTTTGCCAAATAAAAGTGCAAAACTTTTAAAGAAAGTTCTTCAATCTGCTGGAGCAAACGCAATGTTCCAAAATAGTCAGTTAGACGAAGAGATGTTGTATGTAAAAGAGCTACTTGTTGATGCAGGACCAAGTCAAAAGAGAATCTGGGCAAGATCAAGAGGTAGAGCTGATAGATTAATTAAGAGATCCGCTCACATCTACGTTGTGTTGGATGAAAAAAAAGTTGCAGGGGAATAAGTAGATGGGACAAAAAGTACATCCTTACGGACTAAGACTTGGAATCAATAAAACTTGGAAGTCAAAGTGGTATGTAGATCCGAAAGAATATGCAAACACTTTACATGAAGATTTACAGATCAGAAAAGCTGTATTAAATAGTGCTGAAGGAAAAACTGCTGATATTTCAGATGTTGAAATTATCAGACAACCTCAAAGAGTAACTATTATGATTCATACAGCTAAACCTGGTGTGATAATTGGTTCTAAAGGTGCTAATATTGAAAAAATGGGTAATGACCTTCAGAAATATACTTCTAAAAAAGTACAACTTAAAATTAAAGAAGTAAAAAAACCTGAAGTAGATGCTCAAATTATTGCAATAAATGTTGCTAAACAATTAAAAGGTAGAGCAGCATTTAGAAGAGTTCTAAAAATGGCTATGCAAAGTGCTATGAGATCTGGTGCTCAAGGAATCAAAATTAAGATTTCTGGAAGACTGGCTGGTGCTGAAATGGCTAGATCACAACTGGTTAAAGAAGGTAGAACTCCACTACATACTTTAAGAGCTAACATTGATTATGGTTTTTCTAGAGCAGAAACAACTTATGGTGCAATCGGTGTTAAAGTTTGGGTATTCAACGGTGAAGTTTATGGAAACGAGCAAAAAGATGACGCTGGTGTTTTAGTAAAAAAACAGCGGGAAAGCCGACCTTCAAGGAGCAAGTAACGTGTTAAGTCCAAAACGAGTTAAGTATAGAAAAACACATAGAGGAAGAGCTATACCTAAGGGATCTGCAACAAGAGGTAATCAAATTTCTTTTGGAGATATAGGTCTTGTTTCTACTGAAAATGAGTGGATTACAAGTCGGCAGATTGAAGCTGCCAGGATTGCATCTACTAGATATTGTAAAAGGGAAGGTAAGGTTTTTATTAGAATTTTCCCACATATTCCTTATACAAAGAAACCAGCAGAAACTCGACAGGGTAAAGGTAAAGGTTCTGTAGAAAAATGGGTTGCGGCTGTTAAAAACGGGACTGTAATGTTTGAAATTGGTGGTGTTGATTTAACAATCGCTAGAAGAGCATTAGAGCTTGCTGCAGGAAAACTTCCTGTTAATTGCAAGATTGTTGAGAGAAGGAATCTGGGGTAGGATATGAAAAAGAATACTAACCTTACTTTAGAAGAGTGTCTTGCTAAGAGAGATGAGCTTAATAAAGAGTTACAGGACTTAAGATTTAATATGGTTTTAGGTCATGTTGAGAATCCAGTTGCTAAGAGAAATATTCGAAGAAATATTGCTCGAATGAACACTGTGATTCAAGAAATTGAGCTAGGTATCAGAAAGGCTTAGGGGATAGACAGTGGAAAAGAAGTCAAATAAGAAGCTTTTTACAGGAATTGTAGAAAGCAACAAAATGGAAAAAACAATTGTTGTAAGAGTTACTAACAAAGTTTTACATCCACTTTACAAGAAATATGTAACTAGAAGTAAGAAATATATGGCTCACGATGAAAATAGTGAGGCAGGTATTGGTGATACTGTTAGAATTATCGAGTCTAGACCAATGAGTAAAAACAAAAAGTGGACTATGACTGAAATCGTTGAAAAGGCTAAATAGGGGTAAATTATGATTCAAATGCAAACTTACCTTAATGTTGCTGATAACAGTGGTGGAAAAAAGGTAATGTGTATTAAGGTTTTAGGTGGTTCTCACAGAATGTTTGCTACCGTTGGTGATATTATCGTTGTTGCAGTAAAAGAGGCAATTCCTAATTCTGGTATTAAGAAGGGTGATGTTAAAAAAGCTGTAATTGTTAGAACACATAAAGAAATTAGAAGAAAAGATGGTTCATATATCAGATTTGATGATAATGCGTGTGTTATTTTAGATGATAAATTAGAGCCTGTTGGGAAACGTATTTTTGGACCTGTTGCTAGAGAGCTAAGAGAAGTTGGTCAAATGAAAATTGTTTCTTTAGCACCTGAGGTACTGTAGGGGGACTTATGGCTGTAAAATACAAAATAAAAAAAGGTGACCTAGTACAAATTATTGCAGGAAAGGATTTTAATAAAAAAAATCCTAAAACTGGTAAAGTATTAAAGGTAAACCAAGATAAAGGCCGAGTAATAGTAGAGGGAGTTAATATAGTTAAAAAAACTGTAAAAGGTAACCCTCAAACTGGTGAAAAAGGTTCTATAGTAGAGGTTGAAGCAGCTTTATCAATTTCAAATGTTAAAGTTGTTTGTCCAAAATGTGGACCTGTACGAGTTGGTATCAAAGTTGAAGGCGATGAAAAAACTCGTGTTTGTAAGAAGTGTGGGGAAAAACTGTAATGGCATATGTACCTAGATTAAAAGCTGAATACAAAAATAAAATTGTTAAAGCATTACACGAAGAATTTGGATATAAGTCTGTTATGCAGATTCCTAAACTTGAAAAAATTGTAGTAAGTGCAGGTGTTGGTGAAGCTATAAATAATAAAAAGGTTTTAGATTCATTAGCATCAGAAATGGAACTTATTACAGGTCAAAAGGCTGTTAAAACAGCTGCAAGAAAATCAATTGCAGGTTTTAAGCTTAGACAAGGACAATTAATCGGAGCAAAAGTAACTCTACGTGGTGATAGAATGTATGAGTTCATGGAAAGATTAATTTCAGTTGCTATACCAAGACAAAAAGACTTTAAAGGTGTAAACGATAAAGCTTTTGATGGTAAAGGGAACTACTCCTTAGGTATCAAGGAACAAATTATTTTTCCTGAGATAGAATACGATAAGATCGAAAAAGTTAGTGGTTTAAATATTGCGTTCGTAACATCTGCAAAGACAAACGAAGAAGCTAAAGCATTATTAACTCATTTCGGTATGCCTTTCAAGAAATAGGAGATTGTTAGATGGCTAAAAAATCTATGATTGTAAAAGCTCAGAGAACTCCTAAGTTCAAAACACGTGGATATAATAGATGTCGAGTGTGTGGAAGACCTAGAGGGTACATGAGAAAGTTTCAAATGTGCAGAATTTGTTTTAGAGTGTTAGCTAGTGAAGGTATGATTCCTGGTATAACTAAGGCTAGTTGGTAGGAGTATATAATGAGTGTTTCAGATCCAGTAGCGGATATGCTAACTATAATTAGAAATGCCAGTAAAGCTGAGTTTGAAAAAGTAGATATTCGAACTTCTAAGCTTAAACTGGAAATAATTAAGATATTAAAGAATGAAGGTTACATCAAAAACTTCAAAAAAGTTACAATTGATGATAAACCTGCAATTCGAGTATTCTTAAAATATGATGACAAACAAAATGCAGTTATTAACGGAATCAAGAGTGTTTCTACTCCTGGTAGACGAGTTTATTCAGGGTATAAAGATATGCCTAGAGTATTAAATGGTTTTGGAACTGTTATTGTTTCAACTTCTAACGGTGTTATTACTGGTAAAAAAGCAGTACAGCAGAACGTTGGTGGTGAGATCATCTGTAAAGTTTGGTAGGGGGAGTTAAAGATGTCTAGAATTGGTAGAAAACCAGTAACTGTTCCTAAAGGTGTAGTGATTACTGCTAAAGATGAAGTATTGACAGTTAAAGGCCCAAAAGGTGAGTTAACACAGGATTATTCTTCTTTAGTTAGCTTTGATATATCTGAAGGTGAAGTAATAGTTAATAGAGCTAATGATACTAAACCAGCAAAGTCTTTTCATGGACTTTACAGAAACCTTTTAAACAATATGATTATTGGTGTATCAGAAGGTTTTAAGAAGACTCTTGAAATCAATGGTGTTGGATATAGGGCTGAGATTAAAGATAAAAGTATAATCTTTAGTTTAGGTTACTCAACTTTAATTGAATATGTTATTCCTGAAGGCGTTACTATTAACTGTCCTAAAAACACTATAGTAGAAGTAATGGGAATAGATAAAGCTGTTGTAGGTCAAGCTGCAGCAGATATCAGAGGATTAAGACCACCTGAACCTTATAAAGGTAAAGGTATTAAATACTCTGATGAGTTTATTCAACGAAAAGTTGGTAAGACTGGTGTTAAGTAGGTAACGGGTCATGAAAAGAGTAATAGAAAAGAACAAACGAAGAGTTCAAAGAAAAAATCATATTCGAAAGACTTTAAGTGGTACTGCGACTAGACCTAGACTTTCTGTATTTAGAAGCAATAAAAACATAAGTCTACAGGTAATTGATGATGTTGCTGGGCATACTTTAGTTTGTGCGACAACATTGGAAGCGGAATTAAAAGGAACTAAACCAAATATTGCCGGTGGTGCAAAAATGGGTAAAATCCTTGGTGAAAGACTAAAAGAAGCTAACATTGATTCAATTGTTTTCGATAGAAATGGTTATAAATATCACGGTGTAGTAAAAGCTATAGCTGAAGCTACGAGAGAAGCCGGAATTAAGTTCTAAAAGGAGATTCTTGTGAGAAAAGATTCAAAACGAAGCGTTGATAAAGAATTTACCGAAAAACTAATTCGGTTAAATCGAGTTGCTAAAGTAGTAAAGGGTGGTAGAAGATTTTCTTTCTCTGCACTTATGGTTGTAGGTGATGGTAAAGGTCGAGTTGGTTACGGTTTTGGTAAAGCAAATGACGTTACAGAAGCTATAAGAAAAAGTGTTGCTGATGCAAAGAAAAACTTAATAAATATTCCTTTAAAAGGTGATACAATTCCACACCAAGTATTAGGTAAATTTAAAAGTGCATCTGTACTAATGAAACCAGCTACTCCAGGTACTGGTATTATTGCAGGTGGACCGGTTAGAGCAGTTATGGAGTGTGCAGGAATTAAAGATGTTCTTGCAAAATCTCTAGGTTCTAGTAACTCAATGAATATTGAAAAAGCAGTATTCGATGGGCTTTTAAATCTATTAAATGCAAAAGAAGTTGCAGATGCTAGAGGAAAGTCAATAAACGAGTTGTGGGGTTAGAATGTCTGAAAGAGTTAGAGGTCTAAGATATATAGCAAAACCTAAATCTAAAAAAACAGGTGCTCAAATGAGAAAAATTGAAGAACAAATTTCTTTAATTAAAGATTTGGAAGCAGCAGCTGCAGATACAAAAAAGATTAGAGTTACGCTAGTTAGAAGTACTATAGGAAGAAAAGTTAATCAAATTAAAACCGTAAAGGCTTTAGGATTAAGAAAAATAAATTCTGTAGTTGAAAAAGATGTAAACCCTGTTATACTAGGAATGGTTAAAACGGTTTCACATCTTGTTGAGGTTGAGGAGATCAGCTGATATGAGTGATTTTAACTTAAAAGCACCTAAAGGTGCTAATAAAAATAAAAAGATGCTTGGTAGAGGTCGAGGAACAGGTCTAGGAAAAACTTCAGGTCGAGGTAATAATGGACAGAACTCTAGAAGTGGTGGTGGAACTAAAATTGGTTTTGAAGGTGGTCAGATGCCACTATTTAGAAGAATCGCATCAAGAGGTTTTTCTAACCACCCTTTTAAAACAGAGTATCAAGCTGTAAACTTAGATCAGCTTGAAGATAGATTTAATGATGGAGACAAAGTTAATCTTGAAACTCTTGTGGCAAGTGGTCTTATTAAAAGATCCGAGAAACTTGTTAAGATTCTCGCAGCTGGTGAAATTACTAAGAAATTAGAAATTGAGTCAGTAAAAGTTTCTGCTAGTGCTAAAGAGAAAATCGAAAAAGCTGGCGGAAAAGTTTTATAAAAAACTATTTGAACAGGAATTATTATGGCTGGAAATCCACTAGTAGACATGTTCAGGGTTAAGGATCTTCGTAAGAGGATCCTATTCACTCTTGGAATATTGTTTGTTTATAGACTTGGTTCTGTACTACCAATCCCAGGGATTGATGTGCACGCATTAAAAAATTACTTTGATCAACAGACAAGTACCGGAGATTCTCTTGGTATTGTTGAGTATTTAAACTTCTTTGCTGGAGGAGCATTTAAACAGAGTTCAGTATTTATGTTGGGTGTTATGCCTTACATAACTATGTCTATTGTTATGCAATTATTATTAATTGTTTTTCCTTCTTTGAAAAAAATTCAGGAAGAAGAGGGCGGTAGAAAAAAAATAACTAGAATTACTAGGTATGGAACTGTGCTTTTATGTATAATTCAAGGTTTTGCTTCAATAACCTGGATTAAAAGTATTGGTGTTATAAATACATCTTTTTCTATAGTGATGTTTTATGTTGTTGCTTTAATTTCAATTACAGCCGGAACAATGTTTGTACTATGGATGGGTGAACAAATTACTCAAAAAGGTGTTGGTAATGGAGTTTCATTAATTATTTTTACTGGTATCGTTTCAAAAATGCCAAATGCTTTCTCTCTTTTAATCGAAGAAGTTAAAGCAGATAATTTAAATCCTATTTTCATCTTAATAACAATAATGTTATTTGTAGTAGTTGTTATTGCAGTTATTTATGAGCAACAAGGTCAAAGAAGAATACCTATTAACTATGCTAAAAGAGCAGGGGCAAATACTTATATTCCATTTAAAGTAAATCCTTCAGGTGTTATTCCTGTAATTTTTGCTTCATCTATAACAGCAATAATTCCACAACTAGCCAAAATGTTAGGTAATAAAAGTGCAGGTTGGGCAAAATTTGCAGAGATTTTTGCACCCCATTCACTTCCTTATTTAATTGTATTAACTCTTTTAATTGTATTTTTTGCATATTTTTATACACAGGTTACTGTTAACCCTCTTGAAATTGCTAAAAATATAAGAGAGAATGGTGGTTCAATACCTGGTATTAGATCAGAACACATGGAGTCTCATTTGACTAGGATCCTCAACAGAATCCTACTCCCTGGATCTTTGTTTCTGGCTCTTATAGCTCTAATACCATCATTGATTATAATTTTGTTCCAATTCCCGCAACAAGTCGCGTATCTAATGGGAGGAACTTCATTGTTAATTATGGTAGGTGTTGATCTTGATACAATGAGTCAGATTGAAGGGCATTTAAAAATGCATCATCATGATGGACTTGTAAAAAAAGGTAAGCTTAGATCAAGCAAACTTTAGAGGACGAAGATAATGAAAGTTAGAGTTAGTGTAAAACCAATGTGTGATAAATGTAAAGTTATCAAAAGACATGGTATCGTTAGGGTTATATGTAGTGCTAGCCCTAAACATAAACAGAGACAAGGGTAGGAGGAAGAATGGCTCGTATAGCTGGTATTGATTTACCTAATAAACATTTATCTATTGCTCTTACATATATTTACGGAATTGGTCAGACTACTGCTAAGCAAATTTGTGATAAAGCAGGTTTGGCACATGATGTAAGAACAGAGGAACTTTCTCAAGATGATTTAGGTAAAATTAAAGATATTATTGAGAATGAATATACTGTTGAAGGTAGATTAAGATCTGAAGTATCCTTAAATATTAAACGTTTAATGGATATTGGTTGTTATAGAGGACTTCGACATAGAAGAAAACTTCCTGTTCGTGGCCAGAGAACTAAAACTAATGCACGAACTCGAAAGGGTAAAGCTAAAACAGTTGCTCGAAAGAAAAAGTAGTAACGGAGGATATTTAGTTGGCTAAGGTTAAGAAAAGAAAAGATAAAAAAACGGTATATGAAGGTAAAGTATTTGTACAGGCAACTTTCAATAATACTATAGTAACTGTGACAGACTTAAAAGGTAATGCTCTTTCTTGGAGTAGTGCTGGAGCATTAGGATTTAAAGGTGCTAAAAAGTCTACTCCATATGCAGCTCAAACTACTGCTGAAACAGCTGTAACGAAAGCTTTGGATATGGGTTTAAAAGAAGTGCATGTATATGTTAAAGGTCCTGGAGTTGGTAGAGAATCAGCTATTAGATCTTTAGGTACACTTGGTTTAAGAGTTAAGACTATTACAGATATTACTCCAATTCCTCACAATGGTTGTAGACCACGAAAGAGTCGGAGAGTGTAATTTTAAAAGTACTGTATTATTGCAGTACTTTTTTAGCGCATGCTCGCATGTGTTGAAGGCTGTAGCACAGTTTATTCTAAAGAAGGAGAATGTATGGCTAGAAAATCTTTACTAAAAGGTTTAAAGAAACCAAAAGGTATATCATTTGAACATTCAGAGACAACTCCTAACTACGGTAAGTTCACAGCTTATCCGTTTGAAAGGGGATATGGAGCAACTCTTGGTAATACTTTAAGAAGGGTTCTTCTTTCCTCAATACAGGGGCATGCGGTAACATCTGTTCGTATAACCAGTTTTGATAATGAAGGAACTTCTCGTGTAATTGCTAGTGAGTTTGAATCTATACCACATGTAATTGAAGAGACTCCTATCTTTTTAGCAAATTTAAAGAGATTGCAGTTAAGTCTTCCTGAAGAAGTTGAACAAAAAACAATTTTAATTGAATTCTCTGGAGAAGGTCAATTAACAGGAGCTGAGTTAGAAAAAGACGGAATTGAAGTCTTTAATAAAGATTTAGTTTTATGTAATTGTATGCCAGAAGCAAATTTTGAAATTGAGATTCAAGTTGAACTGGGAAGAGGTTATGTACCTTCAGAATTAAATGAGAAATACATAGACGTTGTTGGAACAATACCATTAGATTCTGACTTTTCTCCAATAAGAAAAGTTCAATATAATATTGAAAATACTAGAGTTGGTGATAGATCAGACTTTGATAAATTAGTTTTTGAGTTGTGGACAGATGGTTCTATAAAACCAGAAGATGCAATAGCTGAAGCAGCAAAAATTATAAAAGATCAGTTTACAGTATTTATTAATTTTGATGAAAATTGTATTGAAGGTGAAGAAGAGAGAGATGAAGAACAAGAGAAAATTAATGCATTATTAACTACTCCTGTTGAAGAACTTGAACTTTCTGTAAGATCTAGCAACTGTTTAAAGAATGCTCAAATAAAAACAATTGGTGAATTAACTCAGAAAACTGAGGATGAGATAGCTAAAACAAGAAACTTTGGTAAAAAGTCTCTATTAGAAATTAAAGATAAGCTAAAAGAGTGGAATTTATCTTTAGGTATGACTGATTATAGCGTACTAAAGAACACTATTAAGCTTGAAAAGAATAAGGAAGAATAATTATGAGCAATGGAGTAGGATTTAAAAGACTTGGTAGAAAATCAAGTCACAGAAAAGCTCTACATAGAAATATGGTGACTTCATTATTTAAGCACGAGAGAATTACAACAACACAAGCTAAAGCTGGTGAAATTAAAAGAACTGCTGAAAAACTTATTACAAGAGCTAAAGTTGATTCTGTACATAACAGAAGAATGGTAGCGAAAGTATTGTGGGATAAAGCTGTTTTAAATAAATTATTTGTTGAAATTGCTCCATTATTTGCTGAAAGAGCTGGTGGTTATACAAGAACTTTAAAATTAGGCCAAAGACAGGGTGATGCTGCTGAAATGGTAATTTTAGAGTTAGTGGAAAAAACTGCTAATAAAAGTGCTGAATAATTAATTTAATTAACACTTTTGACGATAATAATAGGAGATACATCGGTATCTCCTTTTTTTTTGCTTGGAGTATTATTTAATGAAGTCAAGAACTAAAATTATTATAAGTTTATCTCTTTCATTTTTAATTTATACATTTTTTATTTTTTTCTCATTTTCTAGTGGTTTTAGTATCATAGAAAATAAATTTTATAGTAAAAAAATAGGAACTGAAATTTCATTAATACTAAGTAAAAGTTTGAATTTATTAGAAGAATTTAATACTAATAACTTTAAAGAAATTGATATCATTCTTAATAATGAGTATATTTCAAACGTTACGGAATCTATATTTACCCCTGAAGAAATATTGGGAAGAGATAAAATAGTTAAACAATTGAAAACTAGTATTAAAGGTTTTGATTATTTAAGAATAATTTCACTTGATGGAAAAAAATTACAATATAGTAATTTATCAACAGATATCAGATCTAAAGATTCTACTAAAATTAGTTATTTTAATGTAAATCAAATTAGTGATAATGAAACATTGAATCTATATACTATTAAAAATAAAGATGATAAAAAAATAATATTTTTAGAAGATGCAAACCAATTTTTATATGTTATACCTTTTATCGATAAATATGATAGACTTTCAGGAGTTGCATATTTTTATATAAGTCTAAGTGGTTTTCGAAATATAATGTCATCCTTGGGATATATTTCATCCACAGAAGAAGCATATATTTTAAGTTCTAACGGAATTATTTTCAATTTATCCCGTACACAGTTTAATACTGTTAAAAATGACGTAAACAAGTATTGGAACTCTTCAGATCCTATAAACCAAATATATTTAAGTGATAGTAGTGAAGATAGATATATATTATTTACAGAACATAAGGATGGAGTGGGGTCTATTGGACGTATTATTCCAGCAAAAGAGTTAGAGTTAAGTAAATTAATGAAATTTTTACTGTTAATAACACTGTTTATTGTTATTTTATTTACAAATTTTATATTACTTAATATAAAGCAAGA
The DNA here is from genome assembly GCA_016936295.1 of Spirochaetales bacterium. Classification (GTDB taxonomy): domain Bacteria; phylum Spirochaetota; class Spirochaetia; order DSM-2461; family DSM-2461; genus Thiospirochaeta. Next base: position 16,453 of record JAFGYD010000278.1, read on the forward strand.
TAAAAGTGTCATTTTACAAAATAGGATAAAAAAGTTTCAAATAAAATTTTTACAAGATTATGTAGAAAGTAAATCAGAAATTGATTGGAATCATTGGCAAGATGAGATTTCATCA
>JAFGYD010000279.1 GCA_016936295.1 Spirochaetales bacterium
AAAAATAATGCGGCATGGAATCTATTCCCCGCGGATAATAAGATCAATGGCCAAAAAAGTGACAAATTTCCAACAAAAAGATTCCTACTATCAAGAAAAGATAAAATATTAGAGTACTGGGATAAGATATATGAAAAAGATATCTCCATAACTTTCTGGATGAGAGTTCAAACTTTAATATAAATGCTCCATCGGACTTAAGAACTCCATCAATAAGTTCAGAACTGAAAGTGCACAGGTATGAATTTTCAACAGCATAATATATAAAAATCAAACGGATTATGGCTAGTACTTTATTTGATCTTTTACCCAGTTGTAGACTCTTTCTGCTATCTCTACAGCCCTCAAGTACTCTTCTTCTGAGATTTCTCTATAGTCATCGGGATACCGGGTCATAACTGCATATTGTCCTAATTCTAAAATATCTTCTGTCCAGACAGGTAGAGTAATTCTTTTTTTTAATTCCTTAAAAAGTTCTCTAAAAGAGTGTGTTTTATGTACTTCTAAACCTAAATCAACTATAAGTGCTTTTAATGATTTTTCCGCAGATTGCTGGCAATCAAAACACAAATCTTCATAATATAATCCGTCTTTTTTATCATCTTTTGAGTGAATCAATGAGCTTTTAGCCCTTTTTAACCACATATCAACATTATTAATATTATCCATAGATGGTTATACCCTGTTCATAAATATCTTTATATACTAAATATTTATTATCTTTATGCTTTTCAAACTTCTCAGGATTTGCTGCAACAAAATCTACGGGTTCATAGATGTCATTTCTAAAAAGAGCTTTATCAGCATCACTAATAACCACCCTTTCATTCTCAATTCCACTTTTTAAAATAAAGATATCATAGTCACTATCGTCCCTATTGGTTCCTCTTGCTCTAGAACCAAATAGAATTATTTTGTCAGGGTGTATTGTCTCTACTATTACATCTCTAATTTTTTCTAAAGTCTCATCCATTACCATACCTACACATTATATCTCATAATTAACTAATTCAACAACTTTAAAGAATGGAATATTTTACCCTAGGTAAACCTTCACTAATTGATGTTGTTAGTGTATCAAACTTGTCTAGTATAGAAACTATTTTTTCTTGGGTTTCGAGAGATGGAATTGGAAGGATTATTTTTGCCATATCTTTAGCCGAAACATCTATTACATTAGTTCCTTTTGCATATTTTCTTTTTGATTTAGCAAAATGTGAAGTTTGGGTATAATATGCAAAGAACTTGCCTGAGATCATTTCTGAAGGTTTAAATATAGTTGCATGACCTCCAGTTACTGCTTGTTTCAAACCTAGATAAACAATAGATTTACCAACATCTTCTAAGTTTTCACTAGTATTTGTAATAATAACATCACCTGTATTAACCTTACTTAACTTTTCTGCTGTATCATCAGAGACAAAAGAAATAGTTTCATAAGTATAAGTTCCATAATATGTATAAATTTGACCATAATGAATTGCAGGAACTCCACTCTCTGTAAAATAACTTTTGGGAAAACCATTACCTCTCACTAACTCTCCAATCTCCCCTAAAGTCTTCCACTCAACCTCATAATCATTAAATGTAGTAAGCTTTGTAAAGGAGTCCAGGATACGGACTATCTCTTTTTGGGCTTCTAATGGAGGAATTGGGAATGATAGCTTAATAAGAATTGCTTACGTTAAGCTCGGAACACCTCCAGCCATATTCAAATCTTCAAGATTTTGTTTTCTTAAGTAATAATAGACAAATTTAGGAATTACTAACGAGGTATTAATATCTGTCCAATATAAGTCATAATACCACCAGAACCATACACAGGGATATTACCCTCTTTAAATTCTTTATACCCTTTCCCATTCTTAATTGTTAAAACATCCTCAAGAGCTTTCAATTCAACATCTACACCATCTAACAACTTATCCATGTAGCTCATGATTCACCTTCTATTTTAGTTGGTAATAGATTATTTTTCATTCTGTTAAAATCACTTTCAAATAATCTGTTCTATACTAATACTCTATCTGTTGTAGTTATCCTAAAATATTGGATAACTGAACTATCTTCTAACAATTTATTCATCTTTTTTTCCTTGCTTTGTTTTACGCAAATTGGTTTTAGCCTGTTTTTCGAGGTCAGATATGGCTTTTAGATACTCCTCTTCTACATGCTCCAGAGTTTTAGCTTTATACTTTTTATACTCTGTTTTTGCTTTATCCTTTGCCGATATTGCTGATATAGAGCCTCCATCTTCAAGTAACTTACGTCCGGCAGATGAAAGAATTGAATCCAGTTCATTTACAAAGTCACTCATTCTCATTTCACGTTCTTCTATGGCATTTAACTCTGCAAAGTCGAAGTAAGCTGAAACTATATTATTTAGTATCTTTAACTCTTTTTCACTAAGATAATTCTTGGCAACCATAGCCTCTGCCTGTGTAGGCTGAGAGCCTTTAAAACTGGATAAACCAGCAAAGGGTTTATTACTATCTACACGATAATAGATTACCTCACTGGCAGTATTACCATGGGCAGCATAATGGAGCTTATTCTGTACAATTTTAAAAAAGTTTAAACTCTCTGGGCTCTTTGGATCGTAATCTATAGCGGTTGTATATAACTCTAAAACCTGCCTATACATTACTTTCTCACTTGATCTAATATCCCGTATTCGATCAAGTAGCTCTTTCCAGTAATTACCACCACCTAGACCTCTTAAACGGTCATCGTCCATTGTAAAACCTTTAACAATGTATTCCTGTAATCTTTTTGTAGCCCACTGCCTAAAACGTGTTCCCTCAATGGATTTTACACGATAACCTACAGAAATTATTACATCGAGATTGTAATAATCGACGTTATAAACTTTACCATCAGAGGCAGTTGTTGCAATTTTTGCAACAACTGAATCCTTTTGTAACTCTTTCTCTTCAAATACATTTTTTATATGTCTAGAAATAGTTGATTTGTTTCTGTTAAAAAGTTCTGCCATCTGATCAATACTAAGCCAGACAGTTTCATCTTGAAGCTGAACTGAAATCCTGGCTAACCCATCATCACTTTGATATATAATTATGTTTGAGTCATTAACATCCATAACTGAAACTCCCCCAGTTCTCTAAACACTTTAACTTACATTAAGTTTCTTTTCAAATTCATTAGAACTTATCCCACCTAAATAATCGTGTCGTCTTTTTGGATTATAGAAAAACTCTATATAATCAAAAAATGATGATCTAGCTTCATCAATTGTTTTATAGGTTTTAAAATTTGGATATTTTATATTATTTGTGATTGTTCCCTTTTCATCTAAAGTTTCATAATCGTAATCATCTAAAAAATCTAAACCTTTAGAAAACAAATTAAGCATATCGTTATTAACTTTTTCGTTCTCAAGAGTAATAGCTCTACTAATAATTCTAATCCCATCTTTTAAAATCTGAACTTCCTGCTGTTTTTCTTCTAATCTTTTTTGGTTAATAGCATATCCACAGAAGTAACCCAGATACGGAATCTTGTACCATTCCTGGAATTTACTCTATAACCGACTGAAATTATCATATCCAGATTATAGTGTTTGACCATATTAGTCTGAGATTTACCCTCAATTGCACCATTTTTTCATCCAATTCTTCATCTTTAAAAATATTATTAATATGCCTATTTATTGTAGTTCTATCTTTTTCAAAAAGTTCAGAAATATCTCTTTGGCTCAACCATACAGTATCATCACTTAACCTGACTTCAACATTGCTATCACTATTTTCTCTGTAAAAAATCTCTATAGGTGTTTTATTGTCCATTAACAACTCCTAGTTCTGATACAATTTTTTTAATCGGTTATGTAGCTCAACTTTCCTGCTAACCAGTGTTTCTTATTCCAGTTCTTTCTGTTTCTCTTTTCTCTTTTCTACAACTTTTTAAGTTTTATCAATTGATATACGAAACTCCACCACTTCTCTATATACTTTAACTTATATTAAGTCCAATTAAACTGATTGCCGTCAATTGGCGCACGACTAACCCACGGAATGAATTAGCAAGTAGTGTGATAATATGAAATTCTGCTCCAATTGTTTGTTAAATATCGTTCTATAAGAAATTATATAAAGATTTAAGTAGTGGGAAATTCAACCTTATTACAAGGTAACACTTTACCTTCTTTTACAATTGTATCTTTTAAATCATTGTAAGCCATATTTATAAAATCCAGGTTAGTATTATACATTAATTGAATGCTTTAATTTTCTATCTTTCTCGACAGTTTCTGAAGAAAAAAAGCTTGAGGAGTAATAACCTTCAGAATCAATTATATGAGCATTTTTTAACAGAGTAACACACTCTGTATGAGTTCTTTTTTTAGAAGATTCTTTTATTTTTTCTGTAAGTTCCTGAATACTCATAATTAACCTCTGATATAAATTTACTTCAATAAATCATTTATCCAATAAGCATATATACAGCTTTTCTTTTATTGTACTTTCTATTAAGTATTGGTATATTTTGATCAACATAGTCATAAATTTGAACTGTTTCTGTTAAAATTATTTATAAATTATAATACTGCAAAATAAAAGAACCAGTGATCACCCACATAATTATTATTATTCATTTTCTATATTTTTACTGTAAAGATGAGAACATTATACTTAAATTCTAGAAGTTGTTTGTAACTTGTTACTAGTGTGAGATTTACAAATATTATTAACATTAACAGTTTGTTTATATTTAATTAATGTTTTGTCTACTCAAACCTATTATTAAATAATGTAATGTTCAGAAAAAATAATAGGGAGTTATATGTGGAAAGAAAGTTACTATTTGGAATTATATTGGTTATTGTACAATCTATACCTATTTTTTCAGAAATAATTACATATGAATCAGCTTTAAAAGATGTAAATAATCTAGACAAAGGTGGAAGATGGTTATGTTTGGGAATAAAAGAGATTAATGAAATTGATGGGTTAGATAAAAATACTAAAGAAGTTATAAATAAACATCTATTATCTCTTATAGAAAATGAAGATTTAAGATTTGATTATAAATTGCACAAAGCATTTATAAGTGATCGAAAAAAAGAGAATGTAATTCCTGGAGTTATAGATATCTTAAATAAAACTTATTTAAGAATAAGCTCCCCTATAAATCGACACGATGGATATTGGGTTACCAAAATGAGAGTCCCAAATACATTAATGCAAATGACAATAATAAATGATATTCATATTGATGCAGCAGAAAATAGAGTTACAATCTACTCACAATCACTAATTGCTGGAAGTATATTAGTACCGCCCCAGGTACAACCGGGAGAATTTGTTCTACTTCCAGATAAAAGTCTTGCAGGATCTCATCCTAATGCGGTCTACTTGAATGGTAGTGGAAAAGAGTTATCTAAAGCTGATGGAACCGGGACTTGGTGGGTTAAAAACTCTTGGGAACTTGGAGGTGAAGGTTATTATAACTGGGAGTTAAAACCAAAAGAAGAGTACGGAGAAGGGATATTGTATGAAGGTGTTCTACTGGAGGATGGCCTAACAATGAGAGTAGGACCGGCAGATAAAGATAGTGGATTTTACAGCTTACGTACTCCAATTATTAAAAAAAATAGTGTTAAGTATATTGTAACTCTTTATGGACCTAAAAACGTGGATCCCGATAAGGGGCCTGTCGACTTAACTCCTAAAGTAATAAATGAGTTGGAATTTATCCAAAAAATCGAAAAAAGTGCCTTTGATAATCTATCAAGAAAAAGTGCAATTAAGTAAGGGTTGATAAGCGGTTAACTTAAAAAAGATCTATTATTTATATACATTTTTAGTGCATGTTTCAATACATTAACAACTTGTTCATATTTAGTTAATTATTTGTCTACTCACAAAATTTTTAAGCAGATATAGGATAAATCAAGATAAAAGGAGAAAACAGTGAAAAGAGTTTTATTACTAACGGTTTCGATTGTTATGACATCATTTATTTTCAGCGAAGCTATTAAAATAGATGAGAAGATGGCAATAGAGATGGCTTTAGAAAATAGTCTCTCTTTAAAAAAACAGAGATTAACTGAAAAAAGTGCTCTTATTGACAAAGAGACTTCATACAGTGCTTTATACCCAAAGGTTTCAGTGAACAGTGCCATAGTTAATAAAAATACAGCATCAACTACATCTGTTACTACACCTATGGGAACTATGGATGTAGAGATACCACCAACAAATCTAAGTTTAGGTTTTGAATCCTCTCTTGTTTTAACACCAGCTATTTTTGATGGTATAAAACTTCTTAATATAAATGCTGAACTTGAAGGTATTAACAGTCTAAAAAAAGAAGATGAAGTAATTAGAGATATAAAAAAATCGTTCTACTCCCTACTTCTACTAGAGGAACAAGTTAAGCTATATCAATATAACTATAACGAACTTGAAAAAAGATATATTCAAAGTAAAGAAAATTACAAAATGGGATATATAGATGAATTAACACTATTAGAAGTTCAAGTAAGTCTAGAAAACTTCAAACCTGGTTTAAACAATTTAAGAGAGTTATACGAAATATCTATTAAAAACTTTCAAAATAGTATTGGAACAGAAGAGAACATTGAACTAATTGGTGATATCAATACAAAACCTAATAGTTACAATGATCTTAAAATCTTTGATCTTCTTGATAAAAACCTTGATATTAAGTCTATAGATCAGAATATATCCCTATTAGAAACCCAGATAAGTTTAAAAAAACATAGCAGTTTCTTTCCTGTACTAGGAGTAACTTACTCTATGTCTACAGCGTTAAATGATCCTTTTGAAAGAGATAATTGGGATATAAATAACTATGTGGATGATATGGGGAGTTTTACCCTCTTTTTATCTATGAGTTTAGATCCTCTACTTCCCAATTCTAAAGAGAGAATAGAAATTGAAAAACTTAATAACAGTATAGAAATTGCAGAACTTGGTAAAAAAGAGTTAATTCAGGGATTAGACTTAGCTCTTTTACAACAAATTCAGATCATGGAGAATTCAATAGAACTTCAAAAAAGTCTTAATGATACAGTTAAATTGGCAAATAAGCGTCTTGAATTAACTAAAACTGCATATAGTCAGGGAAGTAAAGAGTTATTAGAAGTTGAATCGGCTGAAAATGAATTAAGAAAGGCTCAATTAGAATTACTAAGTGAAAAATATAACTATTTAGCAGCAACTTTTGATATTGAATATATGTTAAGTACACAAGGAGAATAAAATGAAAAAATTATCAATAACACT
>JAFGYD010000007.1 GCA_016936295.1 Spirochaetales bacterium
AGATTTGCTATAGATTTAACATTTAGATTAGGTGGTGGAAATTTCTAATAAATAAATTAATAAAGGGGTGGCAATACTGTCACTCTTTTATTAAATAATATATATTCAAAGTATGAAAAAACTACTAGCAGGTATGACACATAATGGTCGTGTTATTACCTTCACAGAGCCATTTTGGGCTATCCCATTTAACTTATTCACAGTATATGCTGTACTATATATGATGGATCTAGGTCTAACCGAGAGAGAGATTGGACTAATTCAAACAGTATTAATTATTACTCAAATTGTTTCGTCAATATTTTCTGGTAAATTAACAGATTATTTAGGAAGTAAAAAAACAACTATAATATTCGACTCTATTTCCTGGGCAGGAGCATGTATTGTATGGGCTTTTAGTTCCTCGTTTTTAGGGTTTGCTATTGCTGCATTTTTAAATGGTATAAATAAAATTGTTTTTGTTTCATTTACCCATTTAATATCCTATAACACAAAACCATCTGAAAGATTAAGTAATTATACTGGAATGCATATAATGGTTATTTTAGGTGGATTTTTTGCCCCTTTAGGTGGTTACATTGTAAACAAACTCGGTTTAATCCCCGGTATGCGTGGTATATATCTATTTAGTGGTATAACAATGCTTACAATGTTTCTTATTAGAAATGCAATGTTTAAAGAGCCCGAATCACACCCGGAAAGAGAACATTTTTCAATAGTTAAAGGGGTTAAAGACTCGTTAAAATATTTCTTTTCAACTTCAAAATTAAAAAGAGTCTTTACATTACAGGCAATAGCCCAATTTTATGGAGCATTTAAACCAATATTTTACTTTGCATTTTTAAGGGATAGTGCAGGGCTGACATCATTTCAACTATCAATTGTACCTGTAGTTATGTCAATAATTACATTTTTAATTATGGTTTTATACGTTCCAAAAGTAATAGATGAACCTAAAGCTTTAACATTAGGATTTTTTGCTGGTGCAATATCCCTCTGCTTGTTAACTCTATCTGCAACCTCCAGCATTATATTTATTCTGCCAGCTATTGCATTAGATGCATTAAGTACAGCAATTATTAATCCTGTTATTTCAAGTTTTTGGATTACTAATCTAGATGAAAAAAGAAGTACAACACAGCTGGGAACAGGATTTTTTCTATTTAGTTTAATCTCTGTTCCAGCAGGTATTTTGGCAGCAGAACTATACAATAAAATGCCAGTTCTGCCGTTTTTTGCAGCATCGGGATTTCTCCTCTTGTCTGGTGTTATTTCATACACCCTAAGGGCTAGAAAATAGTTCTATTATTAATTCCCTCTTTAAGCCATTTAACAATTAAATAAACAGCAGGGCAAACCTTTGTATTTTCCATAGTCTCTCTTAAATAGTTTCTAAGTCTTGTACTATCGGTATAGGGGTAATCCCTGCAATACTTAGGTTTATCCTCGTAATACATACAGTAGTTATCATCTGCTATAAAAGGACATGGAGTCTGATTCATAACTAAATCTTCATCTTCATCCCTTACAGTAAACTCTTTTTCCCACACAATTGGTCTACAGTGGAAACGTTTAGCTAATGCTTTTATATCTTTTTGCTGAATTATTGCCGGAACTGTTCTGCAACAATTTCCACATTTTAAGCAGTCAATTTCTGCAAATGCTCTATCATGTAGCACATTTATCTCTCTATCCAGGGTTTTGGCACGAAGTCTTTTCAAAATCATAATGAATTTTTTATTCTCTTCGAAGTCTAATTCTGCCTCTCTTAATAATTTAGCATATTCATCACATATCATTATGTATCCCTCCTAAATAGTGAAACATAGTTTAATTATAGCTCTCTATAATGTCAATTGTAACAACAGCATATAAAGAGCAGTTCCACCAAATATGCTAATTAATGGGTGTTTAAATAGTAGATGAAGTATAACTACTGCCGCAGCACTAATCCATTGCAAGCCTGTTTGGGTTGCTGAAAAGTCTAGGGAGAGTGACGTTAATACCAGAGTTATCATAACAGCCCCTGGAATAAGCTTTGCACCGGTTAATAACCATTTTGGAGCGTTATGCCTTTTAAAAATTACAAATGGGAAAAATCTTGTTATTTGAGTAGCTATTCCCATAGCTATAATAGATAAAACAATTCTCATTTTTTTTCTCCTATGAAGAAACAGCTTATAGAACTAATAACTATAGACAAAATTAATAAATCATCGGTTTTACCCATAATTGTAAATAATATAATTATTGCTACAGGAATTATAAATGGTCTTACACGTTTAATTGCTTTGACCTGTTCAATAGCAAGTACAATAAAAAGAGCTGTTAATGCAAAATCCATTCCGGGAGCATTGAAACTTACAATTGTTCCAAGTAGAGCACCAAGTGTACTCCCTAAAGTCCAGTAACTCTGATTAAAAAATGTAATCCAGAAATCGTACAGTTCAGGATCACTCCCTTCAGGAGGCTCCATTGTTGTTAGAAGTGCATAGGTTTCGTCGGTTAAACCATAAATCAAGTATTTTTTAAAT
>JAFGYD010000064.1 GCA_016936295.1 Spirochaetales bacterium
CTATCTGAAAGTTTAGATGATTTAATTGATGATGTTACTGGAGATAAAGACAAAGAGCCATCATACGATCTATCCGATTTTGCCCTAGACTCAGATTCTAATGAAAATGAATATGATTTAGATGATTTTTCTTTAGATAGTGAAAATATTGAATTAGACGAGGAAGAAGAAGCTCTTTCAGAGGCTGAAGATTTTGACCTCGAAGATGGTGAACTAGATTTACTCGATGATATGGATTTATCACCCGAAGTAATTGAAGCATCTACAGATATAGATGACCTACCAGAAATGGATATAGAAGAGGATATTTTCACCGAAGAGATGGATGAAGAGTTTACCAATGTTAAGAAAAGTGTAGATCTATCACCAGATCTAAGCTCTTTACTGGAAAAAGCAAGTGCTACTAATACTAATTTATCTATTGCAGTGATAAGTTTAGGCGAAGATAGTGACAGAAAACTTCTATTTATTGATAAAAACCTAAACCAGGGAACAACTTATAGATTAGATAGAAATAATGTAGCTATTACACTAAATAATATGTCTGGATCAAAAGCAGCTCAAATAATTACCAATTTAATAGAGAGTGCAAAAGATGATAAACTAGAGTTTACAGCTGGAATTAGCTCTATGAATAATCGACGGGTTGGAGAAAATCGACTTATTGCAGAAGCTATGAAAGCTGCTGAAAAAGCAGAAGAACTATCTAAAGATTTATTAATATTTAAACCGGATCCTAAAAAGTTTACTGAATATATAAAAAACACCCTTTAGTAAAATTATTGTTATTAGGGGATAAATAAATAAAATTATTGAAATAATTTTTAATATTGTCCCCCTAATAATTGAATCTTCAACCTTAAATAGACTTTTATCCCAGTTAACCTTGTGCCTTAGAGTTAATAAATCTTCTTTAGAAACCAAATAATACATACTTCTAACTATAAAATCGTAGTTAGTTCCAAAATCTGTTAAAGAAAGATTATTACCTAAGGCAACAATTCTGCTAGGTTTTGTAAAAATATTTGTAACCCCGGATACAGCAATATTATAACTGGATTCTGGAACACCATCTAAACCAGTTATTGAATCGACAAGCCATGAATCCTTTGATGATTTTAGTAAATAATTAAAATCACCATTTTTTATCATTATAGGAGAGGTATGTAATCCAGAAAATCCGGTAAATGGGTTGATAATTGTATTATTTTTTAATGTTCTATTTGGATAGGTAATAATATTTAATGGATATTTAGTAATAGAACCATCATCCTCAATATAATCGATGCTATTATTACTACCAATTAAATAGGGCTCTACAACTAAACCCATCTCCCGCAATAAACTCAACATGGGGGTTTCCCTATATTGCAATCCTTCATTGGTAGAAAGACCATTACCAGCAAAAAACATAGATTTGCCATGGGATAAAAAATGTTCAATATTATGAATGTGATTATTTGTTAATGCATAATGACCTATTACAATTATAGAGTCGATATATTCAGGAATCTCTGCATCTATTTCAAGAAACTCAACATAAAAATGGGACTGTAAAGTAGAATAAAGATTGTTAAAATTATTTTTTGTAATTTCATCATTACCGACCAAAATACCTATTTGTTTAAGTTTACCAGAAACTAAATAGTTAATTACCCGTATAACTTCAAATTCAATGGTTTCTGCTATTGGTATAGATGGAATTGTTTTATATTTATCTCCAATTCTTATTGTAATGAAATTATATAAATCCTTCTCTCCAATATTCTCGGGCTGGTATTTTACCAAGCCCTTATCAAATTCAGAATCTTTACTGGAAATATATCTAATTTTAGCTTCAGAATTACTTTCTATCTGTTTTAAGAAGTAAATTATTTGTGGAACTATATTAGACTCCAATACTAACTCCTCGGAGAAATAATATTCAATCTCAAAATTAGTTTTAATATTAGATAGAACACTTTTACTATAAGAAGTTAGGGTGTAACTTCTTTGAGAAGTTAGATCGAATTTAATAGGTAGATACAAGGATATAATAAAGAGAGGGATGAGTATTAAATATTTAAAATTTATAACTTTAGTTACTATAAATATAGATAGAACAAAAAGAATTAGTGAAAAAAGTAGCGATGGAATAATTGATGATAAATCTAATAGTCCTTTAAAACTGGATTTTAAACCAAAATCAATTCTGGAAAGCAAGAATAGAACTATTATCCCAATTAAAATATTTAATATTCGACCTTTAATTAAAATCGATAAGGTAGTTGATATTAAAACAGACAATATAATGAATCTTATAAGATCTAAATTTATAACTAAAACCTGTCCCGGATCAATATAAGCTAATTTAGAAAAAATATAGATAAAAGGGAGTAAAAATATTAGTAATATAGAATAAAATAAAATATAAACTAATATCTTTTTATATAAAAAATTAAAAACTGAGGAAGTGCTTGAAATTAATATTTTATCTAAGCTGTTATCCCGCTCTCTTTGCCATAGATTATAGGAAAAAAGAGGAATTATAATGGAAGTAATAATTGGAAATATTGAATAAAAGATTTCTATATCAAAGTAATTTTGTAAAAATGCTTTTTGTCCAAAGACAACCCATATAGTATATGTAAGGGTTACAAGAGGAAGTAGAATGGTAAAAAGCCTACTTCTTTTAATGTATAAAAGTTCTCTATTAAAAGTATTCATAATACGATTTAGTCCTATTAAATGCCCCGTCAAAATTTATTGAACCATCTTTTAGCACAATAATTCTTGAAGCAATATGTTCAATTTCAGATATATTGTGGGTAGAAATTATAATTGTTTTATCCCCCTTTATTTTAGAAAAAATAGAGTTCATCTCAATTTGAAAAAGAGGGTCAAAACCAGCAGTGGGTTCATCCAAAATAATAATATCTGTGTTTAGTCCTAAAACAGCACTTAAAATAACTCTTTGAGATGTTCCTTTGGAAAGATTTTTGCATAAAATAGATCTATATTCTTGTAAATTGCACAATTCAATTATATCTTCAACCCTACAATTACTATTAGATAATTGAATAAAATAAGAGATAAATTCATCAACAGTTAAATATGGGTCAGGAGTTGCTCTTTCCGGCATATATCCTACAGGTAGAGAAGAATTCCCAATTAGTTCTTTAATTAGAGAACTCTTCCCTGCACCATTCTGACCTACTATAGCGACTACCTCTCCCTCATTAATTTTAATAGAGATATTATTTAAAGCTATCTTATGTCCAAATTTAACTGTAACACCCTTAAGTTCCAGCAATTTTACTCCTCGTATGGAAGGTTAAAAATCATTCTATCCCTGGTTAAAACAGTATTTGGGAAGACTGATTTAGCTTCCTCCAATATTTTCTTTAGCTCTTTCTCCATATATCTTGGACTATAATGAATTAAGCCAAGTTGTTTTACATTTCCATCTTTGGCAATTTTTGCAGTCTGTTTAGATGTAAGATGTTTTTTTTCCTTGGCACTCTCAATTAGTGCGGCTTCAAACATACTCTCACATATCAATAAATCTGAATTTTCTACATTTGGAGAGATTGTAGGAATGTATGCAGTATCGGTCACATAACTAAATTTTCGACCCTTTCTTGAAGGACCCATTACATCTACAGGTTTAATTATTCTACCATCTTCCAGTACAACATCCTCACCACTTTGTAATTTAGACCACATTGGACCAACAGGAACACCAATTTCCTTTGCCTTATCCGGGAAAAATACACCAGGTCTATCTTTTTCAATTAAAGTATATCCAACACAAACTTTTGAATGGTCTAAAGGAAATGATTTTACAAAGTATTCATCGGTTTCGTTAACAATCTGAACCTCTTCGGGGTTTTCAATCTCTTTTATAATAATCTCATAATTTATATACATATCTAATACAGATATACTTGTCTCAATATACTCTTTAATCTTTTTGGGTCCTATAATTGTTAATGGTTCTGTTCTATCAACCTGTGCCGATAACATTAACATCCCGGGAAGACCTGTTATATGATCTGCATGAGTATGAGAAATATAAATTGTGGAAATCTTTTTCCATCGTAAATCTAATTTTTTTAAGGAAATCTGGGTTGCTTCACCACAATCGAAAAGTTGTAGTTCTCCATCTCTTCTTACAATAACAGAAGTCAGGTGTCTTCCAGGTAGAGGCATCATCCCTCCACATCCTAATACATAAATATCCATAAAGGAAACCTACCATTAATAAATAGATGTGGTAAAGATTCAAAACCCCCTATATAATTTAATAGTTATGAACATATGGGTAATTTTCAAAATTGTTAATATTTTATTAATTATTTTATTCTCTTTAATTATTCTTCTTGATAATTCAAAACCACCAGAAGTTACTTTTGCTTGGTTAATGATTATTTTTATTTTTCAGTTTGTAGGCATTATTTTATATATATTGACTGGAATAAACTACAAAGCAAATAAAATTGTTTCCCACCTACCGGAAGAAACTTATAAAAATGAGTTAGCAGATATAATAATTGAGCAAAAACGCCTATATCGTGAACTAAAACATGAAAACGAAGAGTCTAGCGATATGGTAAAAGCTATGTCACTTCTGCTTAATTGTTCAAACTCGATAGTTACATTAAATAATGAAGCTAAATACTTTTCCAATGGTGAAGATCTATATAACGATATGTTTAAAGACTTAAATGAGGCAAAAGAGTCTATTCATATGGAATATTTTATTTGGAGATCGGACTCTCTTGGTGAAAAAATTAAAACTATTTTAATAGAAAAAGCCCGAAATGGGGTTGAAGTACGACTAATTTTCGATGGAGTTGGATCTTTTAATAGAATTAGCCTTAAATATAAAAGAGAGTTAAGAAAAGCAGGTGTTAAAATAATATATTTTCTTGATCCTTTGGCAACCCCTTTAAAGTTTATTAAATTTAATTACTGTAATCATAGAAAAATTGTTGTTATTGACGGTCACATAGGTTATACAGGAGGAGTAAATTTAGGTGAAGAGTATATCACAGGAGGGAAAATGTTTCATTTCTGGAGAGATGCTCATATAAGGATTTTAGGTGATTCTGTAAGGATGCTTCAAGCCCTATTCTTAACCGATTGGAACAACTCAACAGGAGAGAGATTAAGTTCAAAAAAGTACTTTCCTGTTAGTAAACGAATGAATGGAATACCTATGCAAATTGCAGTTAGTGGACCAGACTCCAAATGGAGTAGTATTCATCAGTTATATTTTTCTATGATTACAAATGCAAATAATAAAATTTATATTCAAAGTCCATATTTTATTCCAGATGCATCAATACTAAAAGCTTTAGAAACTGCGGCTTTAAGTGGTGTTGAAGTACATTTAATGATGACAGGAAATCCTGATAAAAAAATGCCGTTTTGGACAGCCCAAACTTACTTTGATTCTTTAATAAGTGCCGGAGTAAAAATATATCTCTATAAAAAGGGTTTTTTACACTCAAAAGTTATTATTGTAGATGATCTAATTTCTACAGTAGGAAGTTGTAATATGGATATTAGAAGCTTCCATATAAACTATGAAGTAAATGCAGTAATTTACGATAGAGAAGTAAGTAATCAACTTAAAGAACAGTTTTTTATAGATGTGAACGACTCTATTATTGCAAACAAAAGTATTTATAGAAAAAAGAGATTTGTATATAAATTCAGAGACTCAATTTGTCGTCTTACATCTCCTTTAATGTAAAAAAGAGCCTTTCGGCTCTTCTTTTTATTTTACAATCTCACCTTGTCCATCAATTCTTTTTCCAAAGAATTTAACAAAAAAAGTTATCGCAACAAAACCTATGATTAGGGAAATCCAGGGATTTAAACCAAACCCAGCAGGTAGGAAACCAAATACAATAGCAAAAGCTGCAGCAGTTATAGCGTAAGGCATTTGTGTTCTTACATGGTCAATATGGTCTGAACCAGAAGCTGAAGAAGATAAAATTGTTGTATCGGATATAGGAGAACAATGATCCCCAAATACAGCACCTGTTAATACACTACCCATACATGCAAGCATTAAAGGAGTAACTGAACCTGTTGCCCCAGAAACCTGTGCCGCAATAGGAATAATAATTGGCATTAAAATACCATTTGTACCCCATGATGAACCAATAGCAAATGCCATAAACATAGAAACTACAAATGTAATTAAAGGAAGAAAACTTGGGTTTAAGCTACCTTTTGCTAACTCTCCTAACCAAACATCTAACCCCATTGCAGAAATAACACCCTTTAGCGCAAAAGCTAAAGTTAAAATAATAACCGCTGTAAACATAGACTTAGCACCAGAAATCCAGGACTCCATTGCTCCAGTTAAATTAAATCTTTTTTTAACTAGACCAATAGTACCAGCTACTAACGAACCAATAAATGCAGCCCAAGTTAAAACAACAGAAGCATCGGAATCTCCTATAGAATCTTTTATGGTTTTACCCTCTTCCCAGCCATTGTACCATAAACCAAAAACAGTAACTAATAAAAATACAGTAATAGGTATAATAACATCCAAAACAGAACCATCAACGTCGTCGTCGGGTAATAAATTTTTATCATCTGCAATTAAAGGATTTGCACCTTCTGCATAAACCTGCCCTGTTTTTCTTGCTCTAATTTCTGCTTTTAACATAGGACCATAATCTTTTCTTTGTAAAATAAGGTTAAATAAAAGAACTAAAGAAAATAGTGAGTAGAACCGGTAAGGAATAGTTTGAAAGAAGATAGTCATAGTATCTCCATCTATTCCAACTCCAGCAAGTCCTGCAGCAATAAGGCCTAACTCCATTGCTATCCAGGTTGAAATAGGAGCCATTGAAGATACCGGAGCTGCCGAAGAGTCAACTATATATGAAAGTTTCTCTCTAGAAATTCTTTGTTCATCTGTTATAGGTCGCATTGTATTACCTACAACAATTGAATTTGCATAATCGTCGAAAAATATTGCAATTCCCATAAGTGCTGTTGCTAATTGGGTAGATCTTACATCTTTAGCTTTTTTTGCAATGGAAGTTGCAATTGCCTTTGTTCCTCCCATTTTTCCAATAACACCAATCATTCCACCAACAGCTAAAAGGAATACAATAATACCTATGTTCCATGAATCAGCTAAGGAATTCTCGACTATATGAACAGAGAAAGTATCTAAAAGACCTTTTAAAGGGTTCCAACCCGCAAGAATTGTTGCTCCTGTAAAAATACCTACTAATAACGACAGAACTACCTGTCTTTTCCACAATGCAAAACCTATTGCAATTAGTGGAGGTAGCAATGCTAACCAACCATAATCCATTTTATAACTCCATAAATTGTTTTTTATTAATATATCATACATATATTACATTGCAAAATGAATAAGAGTAGTTGATTATTACTCTGAATATTACTTATAATGGCTTGTATGATTGTAAATGAATTAGCAAAGTTTATTAATGGGAAAGTTGTAACGGGGGATGGAGAGCACAGTGTTGCGAAAGCTTTTGCTTCCGACCTTATGAGTGATGTATTAACAATGGATGAAGAGGATTTAGTATTAATTACTGGACTATGTACCCAACAAGTAATAAGAACTGCAGAAATGTCGGACATTTCCACTGTTATATTTGCTAGAGGTAAAACTATAACCCAGGATATAATAGATTTAGCTAAAAAACATGAGATCACTTTAATATCAAGTGACCTCTCTGTGTTTAAACTATGTGGTATTTTGTGGGGTAAATTAGATTCAGTTTACTAATTCCCACAACTGATTTTGCCAATTCCATCATCATTTAATATATAAATAGAAGCTGTACCATAATATTTTATATCTCCAACACCTGTATGTGAAAGATTTAATGTACTATCAGCCCTAACTTTAATATCCCCTACACCTGAAAGATCAACATCTCCGCTTGTACAATTTAAATTTGAAAGATTAATATCACCTACTCCAGAAAGTTCAGCATTTAAAATAGTGGCATAACCACTTCCATTTATATTTCCAACACCTTTTAACTCTAAATCAAGACTATCGGAATAAATATTTGTTAAGTCAATATCCCCTACTCCACTTAATTTTACTCTATTAATAACAGGAACAACTATTTCAATAGAGATACCAATATTAGTATTATAGTCTTCGGTATTATAAATTCTTAGTTCACCGTCTGTAACAACTGTTTTTATATACTTGAGTAAATTATCATCCCCTGTAATAACAATACTCTGATAATCACCTTGGGTAATTGTCACATCCGCTACAGAATCAAAATTCACTCTATTAAAGGATTCTACACTTCGAGTCTCGCTTTCCTTTATACCCGAACCCCAAATTCCATAAAAAGAACAGCTGGATACAAATATTATTAAACAGATAAATACCAATACTTTATTCATTACTTTCATAATAACTCCATGTTTTAATGTTTACTATTTAACAAAGAATAGATTGGTATCTGTTACTTCTTTAATTAATATTTCCTGCTAACCATTTCCCCTGTTCCTGAGTAGTCTCACCTCTTTCCATAGCATAGCTGGAAATCTGTTCTTCAGATATTCTCCCTACTGAGAAATATTCACTTTCAGGATTTGAAAAATAGTATCCACATGTAGAAGATACCGGTTCCATCATAAAACTTTGGGTTAACTTAATATCATTGACCTTAAGGAGCTTAAATATTAAGTCTTTTTCCCTATGATCTGGACAGCAACCATAACCAGGAGCTGGTCTTATGCCTTTATAATCACCTTTATGAAGTTCAGCTATTGTCTTATTCTCATCCTTCCTGTAACCCCAGGTATTAATTCTTACCATTCTATGCAAATACTCACTTAATGCTTCTGCTAACCTATAAGATAAGGTTTTAATTAACATAGTATTGTAATCGTCGTTAATATAATCCTTTAATATATCTTCCAA
>JAFGYD010000280.1 GCA_016936295.1 Spirochaetales bacterium
AATCAAATAAATAATGTAGTTTTAAAAAAGAAAATTATGCATACCTATTTGCCATTTTTGATGCACGCATATTTGCCATTTTTGATGCAGATTGGACTGCTGGTAACAAAAGAATGTGATAAACTTCACAATATAAATATATTTGTCCCCAAATTCATACTTAAAAACTATAATAATCACAATCTACCTCTGGCACCTTCCTTCCGAAGAAAAATAATATTCTCTTTTTATCCTATATTTATAAATTATTGACTAACCCCTTATTCACTATGTCGTTATTATATAAATATATTTTCTCGTTCTCGTTCCTGTCGATTTTGACACTTGCTTATAGCCAATCTGGTTCAATCATTATTGATATTGTTAGTCCACAAAAAAACCAAATAGTAAATGAACCTTTCGATTTGATTGTAAAGGTTAGCTCATCAAATTCTATTAAACATGTAATAGCTTCTGTTGAAAATATCACAGATACTTTAGAGTTTGAGGATAACCCGAGTATATATGCATACATTGGGACTATTAATGTAAATGAGCTTAATCAGACTACTCACACAGTAACTATAACAGCTATTGATATAGAAAATAACCTGAATATAGAACAGATTGATTTTATTTTTAAACTACCCCCAAAACTCAAACTAAATTACCTAACACCGGATGTTTGTCATTTGTACTCAAGAGTTATGGTTACTGCTGAAAATATTGGAGATTTTGAAATTACATGCTGGAATGATAACACAAATAAAAAAATATATAAGTCCGGGCTTATAACACATTCTCCTGGTTATACCTATTTTTTAATTAAAGATGAATACGGACAGGAAAATACAATTATCCATAACACCTACTCGGCAAACAAGCAATATTTAAACCCGATTGATGAACAACTCTTAGGCAATCAAATAATAGATGCTAATGCTGATTATATTTTTTATCATCACATAACAGATGAATACAATAAACAAGGAATTGGAATTATATACAACAGAAACAACCATAGTCTAGATACGATACCTACTATTGTCTCCAATGATAAATACAGTTATAAAAAAAGCATAGTACCTAATGGTGTCGTTTTCATGAATGACAAAATAGTTATGCATTGGGATGGTGATACTTTATGCGAAATATTTGAAGAGCATACAAATACATTCAGAGGCTACAAGATTCAAGGAATTTATGTGACATATATTGTTGGAGACAGAGTTTATCTTTATAATACAAATAATCACAAAATAAAATTTATTTCTAATAATGCATTGTGGGAGCAAATATCAGTTAATGATAGTGGAGATATAGTATTTCAGCATAAAACAACCAACAACTTATATTTATATATACATAAACAAGATACCATTTTTCAAATAACGTTTGATGGTAGTTCCCAGGTAATTAATACCAATCCAAAAATTGACGAAAATAAGATTGCATTTTATAAATGTAATGGAAGTTATACAGCGGTTGCTCTATATGAAAATGACACAACTATTCTCCTGTCTAACTACATTCAAGATGATACCTGGGGTACGATAAGAAAAATTCAATTTGAAATTAATTGTGGATCTGTTATTTACGAAGATATTGGGGGATTTTGGTTAAGAAATAATTTAGGCGAAAAGAAATTCCTAACAGCTGAACCCGAGACACTTAAAGCTGTTCTGCCTAATGAAACCGCCATTTTTGTTTATGGAGCAAGAGAAAATAATAGCGGTTTCAAAATGATAAATAGTTCAGGAGATAGTAAAGATTATCCTATTGGAGAGTACCTTTCATTTTATTGGATAAACGATGAAATAAATGTCTCAAAGATGGGTTCATTATATACTCTCGCTGAAAATATTCACCCCAAACCTACTTGCTCATATTCAAATATTGATAACTCTAGATATAAACTTTTCTTTACTGGAACCCCTCCATTTACATTCACTTATTATGATTCTGCATATAGTGAGGCTCTAATCGAAACTTCAAATTACTCATATGATTTAGAACTTGAACATATGAATAGTTTAACTATTACATCACTTTCAGATAAATATTGCGATGGGGATGAATTTCACTTAACATCAATAGATGAAAAATCAATTAATTATAAAATATATCCAAACCCTGCAGAAAATTATATTAATATAGAAAGTGAAACACTTATTAGCAATGTAATTATTTATGATGAGCTTGGAAGAAGTATTTTAGAATACCAAGACATAAATCAGAAGGAATTTACAATTGATGTTTCAACATTCAATTTTGGTTTCTATTTGGTTAAAATACTTGATAATAAGAATAATTACAATTTTTCAAAAGTTATAGTATTCTAATTTTTCAAACAATTGAATTTTCAAAATTAACAATATGGACAGTAGATTCTTGTTTTCACTTACTATGAAATTATGAATAAAAAATTCTTCCTAATCTCACAAGTTTTCTACCCCGATGAAGTCTCTACTGCCGGACTTTTCACAAATCTCTGTGAAGAAATAGCAAAAAAGGAAGTTGTAGTTGAAGTCTGGTGCTCACAACCAAGTTATAATATTAGGAAAAGACAACCCAAGAAGCTCAATTATAATGGAATAAACATAAGTTATCTTGCGTCGACCAATTTTAATAAAAATAGTATTCTTGGTAGATTACTAAATTATACAACATTCTCAATCTCGCTAATTTTCAGGATATTGTTTACTAGTGATAAAACACCACTATTTACTTCCACTAATCCACCCTATTTAGGCTTTCTTGTAACACTTTTTGCCAGCCTAAAGAAAAGGAAAGTTTACTACATCATACAGGATGTTTTTCCGGATGGAATAATAAAGTTAGGAAAAATTAAAGAAAAGGGATTAGTAGCCAATATCTGGCATGGAATAAATCGATATACCCTAAAAAAAGCAGAAAAAGTAATTGTTATTGGCAGGGATATGATTCCTGTTTTGTCCAAAACCCATAAACATTTGCTGTCTAAAGTTATTTATATCCCCATTTGGCAGGATGCCGAATTAATAAATCCACAGAAATTCACAGAAAACTCATTTGTTAAAGAACATAAGTTAGAAGATAAGTTTGTTGTACAATATTCCGGAAATATGGGATTATGGAATGATATGAAAACATATGGACTCGCCGCAAACAAATTAAAATCCGAAGATATATTGTTTACTTTTATAGGTGATGGAATTCGCAAAAAAGAACTAATTAAAGCGTTGGGTGACCCTCTACAGCAAAATGTATTGTTCTTGCCCTTTCAACCGAAAGAAAACCTTTCCAACTCATTAACAGCCTGTCATGTTGCTCTTATTTCGCTTAACAAGGGATTAGAAGGTATAGCTGTACCCAGTAAAATAATGGGAATTTTGGCTGCAGGAATTCCTTCAATTGCTTTAGTTCCTAAAAGTTCTGAAATTGCCCAAATCATCCAGGAGGCTGAGTGTGGTATTGTTATTGAACCAGGAAATGTTGACGATCTTGTAGAAGCAATTAAAAATATGAGAGATAACCATGCTGAGCGTAAAAGATTAGCTTTAAATGCCCGAATGGTTTTTCTCCAAAAGTTTAATACAAATAAAATTGCAGAGGAATATATCCAACTCTTATATTAAATTTGCGTTAATATGTAAAAAGTCAAATTGTGAGTTGGAAAAGTATTAGGCAAGAAATAAGGGATCGGAATTATTTTGTTCTATTCATCGCAATATTTGCTTTTGTTATTTCTTTTCACCCGAGACTTATTCCCTATGCACTTGGAGCCACAGGGCTTAGTTGGTTATTCACTAAGAATCTATTATCAAGATTAAAAAAACTTTTTCCCAATAGTTATTTCCTGATTATTCTTGTATTTTACATTCTTCATGTTGTTGCACTTCTATATACTTATAATCTTAAGCATGGCTTATTCAATCTACAGGTAAGGCTAGCTCTGCTCGTTATCCCCATAGTAGTTTTTAGTTCAACGAAAGAAATAATCAGAAACAAGGCTCTTTTTATTAGCTCATTTATAATAGGCGTTTCTTTAAGTGCTTTTATATGTTATGCACTTGCCTTCTACAATGCTTTTCAAAATGCTGTAAATAATGAATTATTGAATTTTGATATCTATAAAATATACTCCGATTTACCATTCCTAAAGCTCCTCTTAACAGGGCATAGCTTTCTAAATTACGGATATTTCTCTTTTTTTATACACCCCAATTACTTTGCCATGTACATAACACTGGCTAGTTTACTTCTTTATAAAAAGATTGATTTACAAAACAAAAAAGGCTTAAATTTTCTTTATTCACTTCTATTGGTATTCCTTCTGATC
>JAFGYD010000065.1 GCA_016936295.1 Spirochaetales bacterium
GATGCTGTTTTTACTAAATCAATATAGTCATCTTTGCATCCATAATACTTTGCGAGTAAAACAGAACATTCTGCAACTCGTTTAACATGCCCGGCAGTCTCTTTGGATCTAACAGATATAATATCATAGAGCCTGTCTAAAAGGGATTTTTGCATATTAATTTGTGAAATATGAGCCTCTTCAACCTCTGTTGTAAGCTTCATATTATCATAAGCAGCATCCAAACTTGATAAGAAAATTTTCAAAACAGAAATATCTAGGTTTTTAATTTTTTCATCACTTTCAATAAAAAGTAATCTACTATTATCAGGATCTTTATGAAGAACTACACCTACTACAATTTTATCTTCAAATACATGATGTCCTTCTAATAGAGCAATATCGACAATCTCTTTTTCATGTGAAGTTAAATGCAGTGCAATATCACCCTTAATTCCAGAAAATCTACCATTACTAAAAAGAACTTCCAGCTTAAAAGTATCACCAATTCTTTCTACGGTTGAGAAAAATGAATTTTCACCTAAAGACATAAAAGAACTTATTTGTGGGACAACTCCACTTAAAAAAGTCTCAGCATTTCTACTTGAATTTATAGACCATGATGTTTTTACAAGGGCTTCTAAAGCCTTTCTGTTCTCTTCTTGATCCATCATAATATTGTATGCACGCAATGAAGCTACAGTTGTTGTAAACAATCTTACAGCTGTTAATTCTGTTTTAGACCTATAATCATCTATATCATAATTTAATATTACATCTTTTTCCGGGGCTAAACCTGGCTGCCCAGTCCTTAAGACTATTCTAATAAATCTATTTTCAAGATTTTCCCTAATCCACGAAATAAGTTTTAACCCTGCATCATCAGTTTCCATCACTACATCTAGAAAAATAAGTGCTATATCCATATTTTTTTTTAAAATATTTCTGGCTTCCGATGCACTGTAAGCGTGATAAAAATCAGCTCCTCTATCCTTAAATTGAAAATCTTTAAGAACATGGGTGGTCACCATATGAATTTCTTTTTCATCATCTACAATCAATATTTTCCAGTTTTCTTTTAGAGAAGAGTTCATGTCCATATCTTCATCTTCTTCTAAAAACAGAATTTCATCACTCATTACAATTACCTTTTCTTATATTTAGATATTATGCACCGAAAAATCCTAAATGTAAAAGAATTTTCAAAACCAAGATCTGAAACATCATTGATAGCGTAAAAATTGATAACATTATAATATACGTTTTGTATTTATTTTTTAGCATATTAATAGTTTAATACAATTAAATATTATTTCCAGTAAATAATTCAAGAGGGTTAAATTGAGAAGCACAAGGGCATTCATTGATCTTGATCGACTAGAAGAGAACTATACAAACATAAAAGAGAGTTGTAATAATGCTCAGATTTGTGCTGCAATAAAAGCTGATGCATATGGCCATGGTGCAATAGAAGTAGCTAAAAAACTTGAAAAATTAAATTGTACCTACTTTGGTATTGCTACAACATTAGAAGCCAAGGAATTAATAGATAATTCCATAACTACACCATTAATTCTTCTATCTCTTCCAGCATTAAATGAAATCCCTTTTATAGTAAAGAATAGTATTGAACCGGTTGTAACAACCAAAGAACTTATAGAGAACCTAAATAGAGAATCTAAAATTCAAAATATTAAGACATTGGTTCATTTAAAAATTGATACTGGAATGGGAAGAATAGGATGTAATCCTAATGAAGCAGTATTTTTAGCCCAATTAATTAATAATTCTTCAAACTTAATCCTGCAGGGTGTTTGTACCCATTTCTCAACCTCGGAATTAATAAATCAAGACTATACAAATTCTCAGTTAAATAAATTTAAAAAGTCATTACAAGAGATAAGAGACGCTAATATAGAACCGAAATTCATACATGCTGCCAATTCAGGTGCAATATTAATGAATAAAGATGCAATTTTTAATTTAGTTAGAACTGGTATTAACTTATATGGTTATGGCCCTGCCCCAAATCCCAACTTCCCTATAGAACTCAAACCCATTATGGAGTTAAAAACTATTGTAATATCCTTAAAAGAACACCTTGCAGGTAGTTCTATCTCTTATGGCAGAACTTTCACTACTACAGAGAAATCAATTATTGCTACTCTGCCTATTGGCTATGCAGATGGATATTCAAGAGCACTCTCTAATTTAGGAGAAGTTTTAATTAATGGTAAGAGATATCCTATAGTTGGAAATATATGTATGGATCAACTTATGGTTAAAGTCGATAAAAGTGTTAAGTTATACGATGAAGTTGTTGTTTTGGGATATAAAGATGGTGCACCAAATGCAGAAGACATTGCAAAAAAAATAGGAACAATCAGCTACGAAATTCTAACAAGCATCCAAAGAGTAAAGAGATATTACATTAATTCATAATTTTTTTGTTACATAGTGTTGACTCTTTTTTCAAGTCGTCATATTATCATCTTCGTTGTTAGCGCCCCGGTAGCTCAGGGGATAGAGCAATCGCCTCCTAAGCGATAGGTCGGCCGTTCGAATCGGCTCTGGGGTATTCTTAGGTAGGAAAAAAAATTGGGAGCATAGCGAAGCTGGTTATCGCGTCGGCCTGTCAAGCCGAAGATCACGGGTTCGATCCCCGTTGTTCTCGTACTCTTTTCCATTTTTAAATGGATTAGCGCATACAACACTTGGGAGCATAGCGAAGCTGGTTATCGCGTCGGCCTGTCAAGCCGAAGATCACGGGTTCGATCCCCGTTGTTCTCGTAAAGCGTAATTTTTATTACGCTTTTTTTATTTATAATTACTATTTTATTAAATCGAAATATCCATTTCTTATAATTAAGTTTCGTCCGTAATCCTTTAATCTAAAAGTTAAACTTCTATATCTCGATACCAAATCTGTTCTATTTCTCTCGTATAAAATCAAAACATCTCTATCACTCTCTGAAAGGGAATTGTAGAGCTTACTTTTTTTATCTTCTATAGATAGTAATCCTGCATTATTTTTCTTAATATTCTCAGAATCATTTAAATATTTTTTATCGCCGGTTTCTAACCATTTTTCCATACCATCAAAAAAGAGTTCACTCTCCTTCTCTTGTTGAACCTTCTCTTTTTCAATTTCAAAAAAAGATGTTATATAATCAATCTCACCATTTAATGATTCAATCTCCATCATATTATTTATACAATAATTTATTTCAACTAAATCTCTATAATCCTCTATATATTTACTTTCACGACCTATATCTCTAAGGTAGAGTACAACATCATCTAATGAATAATTTGTTAAAAAAAAGCCTAAAATGTGGTTACTTAAGTTTTTATCTCTAAAAAACAGATCAGATCGAATATCAAATCCGTATTTAATTGTTTTATTTTCAATATTATAGGAATTATTTATAATTAAATCCTCTAAAATATTTAAAGCCTCTTCTTTAAAATATAATTTAATTAAATAATCATGTAAATTTTCATCTAGTAATAATGGCATTGTTTTAATTAAATACTCGGCCCCATCAATATTAGAAAG
Organism: Spirochaetales bacterium; assembly: GCA_016936295.1. GTDB lineage: Bacteria > Spirochaetota > Spirochaetia > DSM-2461 > DSM-2461 > Thiospirochaeta. The sequence goes on from JAFGYD010000065.1 coordinate 3,539, forward strand.
TATATCTAAAATAGGTATAGCTAAGTCTTTATTCCCAATTATCAGTGCATCAATTAAGTATGGTACAGCCTTTAAGCCTATATTTTTAAAACTAAGTAAAATCCTGTCACTTACTAATTTGCTTGAATTTTCCAGCATCAAGACATAGTAGTCGTAAGCTACGGTTATTTTATTAAATGTCAGCAAATCAATAACAGTAATCTTCAACCTATCAGGTAAATTAATAAGGTTTCGTGAAATTATTAAAAAGCCTGCCTGACCTTGCTTGGATAGAGAAAGTATAGTTGCAGAAAGAATTTCATCGTTATCCGCTTTCAGCTTATCTTCCAACCAATCCAAAACACCACTTCCTGTAATGTAACCTGCTGAATAAATAGCTCCAAGCTGTATACCCTTAACACTACTACGATATAGTTCATCAATTAAATCTATTGTTAGATGCTTACTATAAACTTCAATAAATTTAGACTTATAAACACTATTCTCAGTATAAATTGAATTAAAAAACAGTACTTTATTTTCAATACTAAAACCCCTAAATACATTGGAAAATTTATCTATCTTTTCCGGAGTATCAAAAAGAGGTGTAATTGTAATAAAATCGTATGTGTAACTATTAAAATATTGTATTAAAACAGACTTTAATTGAGGTTCTATTTCTTCAAATTTATTATCTAAATATATGGAGACAAGGGAGTTTATATAAATTTTATCCCTGTTTTTTTCAAATAATGATAGTCCATATAGCCATTCATCTACTAAATCCCCAGAAAAATAATTGGCAATATCTTGAGAAACCTCATTATCCACCCTATTTAGACTAGTACAAGAGAGAGATACTAAAAGTATAATTGCTATTAATAGTTTTAAATATTGTAACAGATTTTCTCCCTTATCATATTTTGGCATGCTTCTTTAAAACTGCTATATTTTTTTATTACAATACTTCCAAGTACTGCATTCCCAATTAAGTCAGAACCTTCAGAATATATTTTTAATGGGATATCATATAGTTTAGATTTTTCAATATTTAGTGCTTCTATATTAGCATGTCCACCAATTAGTCTAATTTCCTTAATATCAAATCCAGATAAGATCATTTTATCTATTATTGCTTTATATTCTATTAATAACTTATGCTCTTCCCCATTCAATATATAGTTACCAGATTCTGGTATTAAACCGGATATTGTAAATAGATTATCTGCAATATGAGGTAATGTTCTTAAACCTGGGATATTTATTAACTGATTAGAACAGTAATTTATTCCTTCACTAGTCCCTGTCCTATCGCAAATAATACCATAATCTATCGATCCTGTTCCAAGTAGAGACATAATAAAGTCTGGTCCACCACAAATTACTGGAGTACCAATATTTACTCCGTTAATTATTGAGTTATTATTTAACTTCCCATAAATTTCATTATAATTAATATATGGAGGAAATTTTAATGGATCAAGTCCCAATTTTTCAATCTGCTCATTCGTCCAGTAAAATTTCAAAAATCCAGGATGAGGAAGCAAAGTAAATAGTTCATCAGTTAATAAATAGCAAATATACTCTGGACATGACAAAAATTTATCACTTTTTAAGTAAAGATCTTCTCTCTCCTTCATAAACCAATAAGCCTTCCCTAAAAAAAAGTTTGGCGGTATCGGTTCTCCTGTTTTTTCTAGCAATTCATTGAATAGGGATGAGGATTGAGTATCTAGCCACAATAAAGCATCACTTGTTGGTTTCCCATTTGATCCAACAGGGACTAATGTAGGACCATTTCCACTTACAACAACAGCCTCTACTTTACCAAGTAATTTTATATCAATTCCAGAAGATATCGATTGAAGAACATCTTTCCAACTTGTTGGATCAACTTGTTTCTTACTATCTACATAATCAACACTTACTGCCTGTTTCTCAAAAAAAAGCAATTCTCCTGTATAATTTACAACTGCTACCTTTAAAAATGTAGTCCCTATATCTATGGCTAAAATCATAGGTAATTATCCCACTTGTTAACGAGGAATTCAACCTACTCGTAGACTTTCTATCCTAAAAGCAATATATTATAATAAGAGGTATTATGAAAAAAATAATTATTATTTTAGGTATTTTCACACTATTACCTATTTATGGGAAAAGTAGTGAAGAAAAGACAGTTAAATCTATAGCAATTTTTATCCCGGGAGTAACTGCAGGAAGCCCAATTTACGAGGAATTAGAAGAAGGTGTTAAGCTTGCAACTCAAGACTTGGGAGTAAGCGTAAAAACAATTGAAGGTGGCTTTAATACAGCGGAGTGGCCCGAAAAGGTTAAAGAAATTGCAGCTACAGGAATGTACAATCTCATAGTTAGCTCTAATCCGTCCATGCCAGAAATTGCAAATGAAATTTCCAAGGAGTTCCCTAACCAGAAATTCTTAATTCTGGATGGAAACTTATCAGGAAACCCCAATATATATACAGCCGAGTATAAACAGTATGATCAAGCTTATATGGCTGGTTATTTAGCTGGATTAGTTACGCTAAGTAATATGAGTGGAGCTAATATCCAAAAAAAAGTAGGTCTTATTATAGCTTACAACTACCCTGTACTAGATGAAGTAATTATTCCCGGTTTTAAAAATGGTCTTAAGGATGTAGACCCGGAAATAACAATAGACACAAGAGTAGTTGGAAATTGGTGGGATGCAACAAAAGCATCGGAATTAACATCAATAATGATTCAGGAAGGCTCCGACGTTTTTCTATCAATTTCAGGAGGAGCAACTCAGGGTGTTATAAGTAAGTGTCAGGATAGTGGAAAATACATCATACATTTTGACAGTAATGGTTATAGTAAAGCACCTGGAACTGTTGTTGGTAGTACAATAATTAGACAAAAAGAACTTACATATAAACTAGTAAAAATGTATTTAGAGAATACACTCCCATTTGGTAAAGCAGAAGTTTTTTCAGCAAAAGATGGATATATTGATTTCATTCAGGATGATCCACTCTATCAGGAAAATGTCCCGGAAGAGATTAAATCTAAAATGAAGACTATAGTTGAAAAAATTAAAGAATAATGAATATTGTTTCTATAGAACACATTTCAAAATATTTTTCTGTTAACGATACACAGGCATTAAGTGATATGTCACTTGAGATTACTAAAGGTGAAATTCATGCCGTTGTAGGTGAAAATGGAGCAGGGAAATCCACACTAATGAAAATAATTCATGGTGTTGAGAAATGTGATTCAGGAAACATAAAAATCAATGGGAAAACAGGAATGGTTTCCCAGCATTTTAGATTAATAGAGTCCCTAAATATTCTTGAAAACATTATTATAGGGATGGAACCAATAAAAAAAAAGTTTATAGTTGATAAGAAAAAAGCTTTTGAACAAATTAATGAAATTCTAGTCTTTTACGGATTTAGTCTCAATCTAAACACAAAAATAAAAGATCTTTCAATTGGACAAAAACAGTTAGTTGAAATAATAAAGGTTATATATAACGATTCTGACATATTGATTTTTGATGAACCAACTGCTGCTTTAAGTGAACTTGAAGCTGAAAAGTTTAGAAAAACTCTTCTTTCTTTAAAAGAAAAAGAAAAAACAATTATAATAATTTCCCATAAAATTAAGGATATTTCTGCAATTTCAGATAGATTTACAATAATGCGAAAGGGAAGATATATTGAAACAGTTACAACAAAAAGTGTTGATATAAGTGATATTTCAAGACACATGAGCGGCACAGAAATTGTAAATCCAACTATTGATAGGTCTATAAAGCCAGGAAAAGAGTTATTCTCTTTTATCTATAACAATGAAAAAATAACTCTACATGAATCGGAAATAATTGGTATAACCGGTTATGGGGATTGTGGCTTACATGAACTGGAAGACACCCTGGAAGAGTTAAGTTTAAACAATAAAAATATAGGATATGTTCCTTCCGACAGATTAAGCCGTGGAGTTGAATTAAATTCCGCATTAAAAGAGACTTTAGTTGCGAAAAACCCAAGGGAATTTAGCAAATATGGTTTATTGAATTGGAGAAAAATAGATACTTTTTCAAAAAAGCTAATTACTGAATATAACATTAAAGGAACTATAAACTGTCAAACAGGAACACTAAGTGGAGGGAATCTTCAAAAGAGTGTAATTGCCAGGGTATTATATCAAAAACCGGAAACCTATATTTTATGCTCACCTACATGGGGGATTGATATAGAAAGTGCTAACAATATATACCATGAAATAGAATCTTTGAAAAAACAAAAAAAGGGAATTCTTTTACTCTCCTACGATGCCGAAGAGGTTATTAAAATGTCAAATAGAGTATATATCCTATATAAAGGAAGAATTATTTCTACAATAAAAGATATGAGTGTGGCGACACCAGAACTTATTGGGAAATATTCATCGGGTATAATAAATGAATAACATTTTAAAAAAACCAGCTCTATTAATAGTAATTCTAACTATTGTTCCAACAGTTATTTTGGTTTTTATATTAAGCAAAGACCCAATATACTCCCTCTATGTTTTTTTTACAGGACCTTTTTCAAATAAATTCAATTTTGGGAATATGTTAAATCGAACATCTCCTCTTATTCTTACATCCTTAGGAGCATTTATTGCATTAAAATCTAATAGCTTTAATTTAGGTGGCGAAGGTCAGGTATATTTAGGAGCAACTGTGACTGGTTTAATTTTAACAAATACAGCATTTATACCATCTTCTTTATCACTGTTATTAACAATTGTAATAGTGCTATTAACCACCGGTTTTGTAACTTTCGTATCTTCGATATTAGAGGAAAAATATAACGTAAATAGTTTAATATCTACCTATCTGATATCTATGATTCTTATCTATATATGCGATTATTTTGTGACTAACCTGTTCTTGCTGGAAAATAGTAATATATTAACTACAAAACCTATTCCGGAAATATTTGAACTTAAAAGTCTGCTTCCTCCATCTTCACTATCATCAGGTTTTATTATTGCAGTTACAATAGTAATTATGTTCTCATTTTTATTAAAAAATACTGTCTGGGGATATGAATTTACAATATCTGGTAGAAATAATGCATTTTCAAAATCTATGGGAATAAATAATAAAAAATATAAAATATTGGGGTTAACAATTAGCGGAGCTCTTCATGGCTTGGCAGGTTATATTCTTGTTACAGGTAGTTACCACTCTGTTATTTCAGGGTTTTATATGAATTTAGGATGGAATGGGTTATCATCTGCATTAGTTGCTGGTAGTAGACCAATAATGATATTAATATCATCCCTATTCTTCTCATATTTGGACTCAGGAGCTAGTTCTGCTACTGTCCTGTCAGATGTAACAATAGAACTTTCAACAATTATCAAAAGTGTAATTTTCTTTGTTATTTCATCCAAGTTAATAAAAGATTCATTAATAAAAAAAGGAAACAAAACATGAATTTTTTTGAGATTATTACACCGTTTCTGTTAGCATCTATTGGAGGATTATATACCGAGTATTCCGGGACTACAAATGTTGCACTAGAGGGATATATAACAATTTCTGCCTTTATTTTTATTACAATAACAAAACTGACAAATTCAATTTTACTAGGATTCTGTTTAACAATAGGAATAATATTAATTATATCATTTATACACTCATCACTAACAATAAAGTTAAAAGCAAACCCCATTATTACAGGTCTTGCGGTCAATATGGGTTTTTATGGTCTAATCTCTGCATTAAGTTATAAAATTTTTAAAACAAAGGGGGTAATATCTTTGGATTACCCTAATATAGAAACAATGCCTATAAAAATTTTGGCTATATTACTTCCATTCATAACTCTATTTATTATTTCAAAAACCAGGTATGGATTAAGATTAAGGGTTCGAGGATTAAGTAAAAAGAGTTTAATTTATTCAAGGATAAATGCAGATTACTATAGATTAACAGCAATGATGATCTCTGCTATTTTATCTGGTTTAGGTGGAATCTTTTTAGGTATGGAGTTAAGAAGTTTTATTCCCAATATTGGTTCAGGTAGAGGTTGGATCTCTTTAGTAATAATCTATCTTGGAAGAAAAAACCCCATAGGAATACTTATTGGATGTGGAATCTTCTCTGTAGCTCAAATATTCTCAAACTACTCTCAAAATCACAATGTCCCTTCGGAATTTATACTAGCTTTACCATATTTTCTAACCCTTATAGCACTTATTATTTCTATGAGAAAAAAAACCATTAATAATAGATAATAGAGCAGGAAGAAAAATTAGAGTTCCTATTAATGCTCCAATTAAAGAAAGTGAAACTAAAAGACCAAAATAGGTTATAGGAACAAAACTTGCAAATAGTAACACTAGTAAACCAGCAACAATAGATACACTAGTTAGAACAATTGGTCGTCCTGTAATCATAAAAGTATTATATAAAACTTTTCTATGATCATTTGGGAATAGTTTTATCTGTTGCCTATACTGAATTAAAAAATGTATGGAGTCATCAACTCCAACTCCAATAGCAACACTGGAAACCATTATTGTTGTAAGATCTAGAGGTATATTAAGTATGACTAGAAACAGATAATTTGTACAAATTGCCGTAATTAAAGGAACTAAAACAACTAATCCATAGTAAATTGATTTAAAAAATATACATGTAACAGTAAATACTAATAGAAATGAAATAATAAGTGTTATGAACTGGTCATTCAAAACAATACCTGATATTGTACTAGCAACTAAACCCCAACCCCATAATTTTGTTTTAAAACCATAATGTTCTATTTGGCTTACTGTGTCTTTTATAGAATCCATAAATAGCGGGAAATCTTTTTCAGCTAAAGGTTGATTATTATTTTTATCAAATATTCTAATTACAAATGTAACCTTGTTATAATCATTCTCCATTAACTTAACTTCTTTAAACATTTTATTCTCATCGGTAATCATTTTTGAAAATATTCTTTTAAATAAGTTTATTACAGCAACTCTTTGGGGAACCTCATACTGGTTATTTAAAACTACATTCATTTTTTTTAAATAGGTAACTATTGAAACTACATCATATACATATATATTGTCTCTTAATTCATTTTCGATATTAGATAGAAAAACTAAACCATCTTGAGTTCCAAAAAAACCGCCTTTGTTTTGTGGTACTTCCAGTGTTAAATTATACCACATATTTCCACCTGTCATTCCTGACACATATTTCAATTCGTCTATGACTGGATCATTCTTTGGGAAATATTTATAGTAGTCAGAACCTATATCTAAATTTGGTAATAACTTTATGGTTATTAGAACAATTACAGCAAAAGTAAGAATAAATATATATTTAAATTTATCTATATATAAAGAGAAATTTCCTAGAAATAGAGTTAAAGCTCCATCTTTTGCCTTTGCTAAATGTAACTCCGAAGGATCTTTTAATAGTGAAAATATAGCGGGAAGTAAAAAGAGAGACAAAAAAGCTGTAGTAAAAACTCCAAAACTAACTGCAACAGCAAATTCC
>JAFGYD010000066.1 GCA_016936295.1 Spirochaetales bacterium
GGCTTTAAGGGAATTAACCCCAGATGATATTCAAAAAATATCAGATACTTATCACTCTTGGAGAAATGAAGGTGGTAATTACCAAGACCAACAAGGCTTTTGTAAATCTGCTAAAATTGATGAAATTATAAAACATGATTATATTCTAACCCCAGGTAGATATGTAGGTATTGAAGATGAAGAAGATGATGGTATTCCATTTGAAGATAAAATGGCAGAACTAACTGCTAAACTATCAGAGCAATTTTCTAAATCAAATCAGTTAGAAGAAGAGATAAAAAAGAACCTTAAAAGTATTGGGTTTGAAATTTAGAATAGTTAAAGGTCAGTTTTCCGTAAATACCGGATAACTGAAAAACATTAGGAACATGTAACAAGGTCAAATTGGAGGGCTAGATTTTGAGTTTAACAACAGACTGTAAGAATGTAAAAATTTACAAGACAGAAGATGGAAAAGTCACTTTTAAAGTAAATATTGAAGATAATACTGTATGGTTAAATAGAAACCAAATGTCTGATCTTTTTGATAGAGATATAAAAACTATTGGAAAACATATTAATAATATATTTAGTGAAGAAGAACTTGTTAAAGATTCAGTTGTCGCAAATTTTGCGACAACTGCTACAGATGGTAAAATATATAACACTCAATTTTATAATTTAGATGTAATAATTTCGGTAGGCTACAGGGTTAAATCCAAACGTGGTACCCAGTTTAGACAGTGGGCAAGTTCAATATTAAAGGATTACCTAATTAAAGGTTATGCCCTTAATGAGAAAAAACTGGAACAAAACAAGCTAAATAAAATTCTACAAATAGTAAATTTAGCATCTAATACCATTAATAACGAAGTTCACACTTTAGATGAAGCTAAGGGAATATTTAAAGTAATTACCGATTATACCTATGCCCTAACTATTTTAGATGAATACGACCATCAATATATTAAAAAGAGAGAAACTACAAACAGAGAAGCATATCTATTAACATACAACGAAGCTATAGAAGTAATAAATTCCATGAAGGATAAATTTTCAACGGATCTTTTTGGTTTCGAGAAGGATGAATCCTTTAAAGGTTCCCTAGGAGCAATATACCAAACAGCATTTGGTAACGATGTTTACCCAAGTATAGAAGAGAAAGCAGCTAACTTACTATATTTTGTAGTTAAAAACCACTCATTTACAGATGGTAACAAAAGAATTGCAGCAGCAATATTTATACACTTCATGAATAAAAATAACCTACTTTATAATGATGATAAAACAAAGAGAATTGCAGACAATACTTTAGTAGCAATAACCCTACTAATTGCAGAAAGTAGACCGGAAGAGAAAGATATAATAACCCAGGTATTAGTTAACCTAATAAATAGTAATAATTAAGGATGATGATAAAATGAAGATAATAATTAAACATCAATTACATAATAGAATCAAACCTTGGGGGGCTAGGGGATGAGTGAGTGGAAGGAAGTTCGATTAGGAGATGTTATACTTTTTAACCCTCCAGAATCAATAAAAAAAGATACTTTAGCAAAAAAGATCGCAATGGAAAAACTTGATACGTTTACTAGGCATATCAAAGGTTTTGAAAAAGTTAAATATACAAGTGGTACTAAGTTTAAAAATGGAGATACATTAGTTGCTAGGATTACTCCTTGTTTAGAAAATGGCAAAACTGCTCAAGTTTCAATTCTTAATGAAAATGAAGTAGGTTTTGGTTCGACAGAATTTATAGTATTACGTGAAAAAAAGAATTACACAAATAATAACTTCATTTATTATCTAGCTATTTCCAAAAAATTTAGAGATATCGCTATAAAATCTATGACAGGGACCAGTGGGCGTCAGAGGGCACAAAAAGATGTCATTGAAAATACGTTAATAAATATCCCTTCACTACTAGAACAACAAAAAATAGCATCAATCCTATCATCCCTAGATGACAAAATAGAACTCAACAACCAAATGAATGAAACATTGGAAGAGATAGCTGGGGCTCTATTTAAAAGATGGTTTGTTGATTTTGAGTTCCCTAATGAAGAAGGATTACCATATAAATCATCAGGTGGTGAAATGGTTCAAAGTGAATTAGGTGAAATTCCTAAAGGGTGGGAAGTTGATAGAGCTGATAAATTTTATAATATAACCATAGGAAAAACACCGCCCAGAAAAGAAAAAGAATGGTTTTCATACAATCCCTCTGATTTCCCTTGGTTATCTATAAAAGATTTAGGAGATTCTGGTGTTTTTTCATTTAATACGTCAGAATTTTTAACTCATGAAGCAGTTAAAAAATTTAATATAAATGTTGTTCCGAAAAATACTGTTGTTTTGAGCTTTAAGTTGACAGTAGGAAGAGTGGCAATTGTTAATTATGATATGGTAACTAATGAAGCTATAGCTCATTTTAAAATTAAAAGTAATCTATCAAGTGAATATACCTACTTATATTTAAAAAATTTTAATTATGAATCTTTGGGTAGTACATCTTCAATTGCAACTGCAACAAATTCGAGGGTAATAAAATCAATGCCATTTTTAAACCCGAATAATCTAGTTTTAAGTTCATTTTTAGAACACACTGTAAATATTTTTAAAACTATACAGAATAATCAATTGGAAATAAAAATTTTAACCAAAACCAGAGATCTCCTCCTCCCTAAGCTAATGTCAGGAGAAATAAGGGTATATGAATAAGGATATTAAATTAGATGACAAAATATTGTTTAAACTATAGGATTTAAAAGTGGAAAATTATTATAAAACTTCAAGACGAACAGCTCTTTCATCTAATATCCTACATAGTAATGGGGAATTTTTTAATTCATGTTACCTTGCTGGTTATGTTCTAGAATGCTATACAAAGTTATTACTAAAAAAAGCTTTAAATTTGACTGATGAAGATTTAAAAAAAGAATTTAGTCATGACATCAAAAAATTAAATAAAACAATAACTATTTTAAAGGAAGATCCCTCCGCTTATGGGCTATTAGACACATCATATTTAATTGATCTAACCAGTACCTGCAGTCGTATGATTAGTGGTACAAATAGATGGGATCCAAATAAAAGATATGATGCTGATGAAACTATTTGGAATAGTTTAGTTTCACAGGAATATCAATGTTCTGTATCAATTATAATGGCAGAGATAAATAAAATGAAATTAGATGGAGTAATTATATGAACAATTATGATTTCGATAGTGCAAAAAAAACAATTATAAATTTATTCAATAATACAATAGACGAAAATAAATTTACAAAAATATTTATAGTTCGGAATATATATTCTAGGTTTTCTATATATTACATACCAAACGATAATACAAAAAATTATATTAATGAAATAGTTGAAGGTTCAAAAATTTCAGAATTGGTAGATAGTGTTGAGTTATTAGAAGACAATTTTTTAATTAGTCAACTAGATAAAGATTCAGATAAATTAGATGATAAACTTTATTATTCGGAAAGAAGAATAAATACTAATAACTGGTATAGCGAACCTAAAGAGTATAAAAACATAGTATCATTCTATTCATTTAAAGGTGGAGTAGGAAGAACCACTGCGATGATATTATCTGCAGTTGAGTTAGCAAGAAAAGGAAAGAAAATAGTATTAATCGATTTTGATTTAGAAGCTCCTGGAATAGCATCAATATTTTCGACTTCAAATACAGATTATTATTCTAATAAAGGTATTTTAGATTTATTTATAGACCTTTCTGTAAATAAAGTTAAACAAGATTCAAATATAAATTTAATAGACTACTATTTTTCTATAACCGCTCCTGATATCATCGGAACAAATGGAGGGGAACTAATAATTTTTCCTGCAGCTTCTACATCTCTAACAGAACCCAATAATTATATTGATAAATTATCTAAAGTTGATCTTAAATATAACGAAAACAAAAAATATCTACCTGATCATTTATTTGATTCAATAAATGAAGAAATAAAACCAGATTTTATTTTAGTAGACTCAAGAACAGGTATTAATGAAATAGCTGGAGTTCTTTTAACAAGGTATTCAAGTAAGATCTTTCTACTATTTTATGGAAACCAGCAAAATATGTTTGGACTTGAAGCCATAATTGATATTATTGATAAAACAAAAACTCCTTATGTATTAATAAACTCTCCTACACCAATTCAGGACACAGACAAGGAAGAAGAAATTAATTTTTATGTTGAAAAATCTTATGATATTTTTTGTAAATATAATTACAACGATAAAATACCAAATATTGATGACCAAACTGCGCCACATTATCCTATAAATATTCCTTACTCTTATAATGCTGTAAATTTCAATTCAACAAAATTTAATCTATTACTAAATGAAAATGGCAACAATAATCCTTACAAAACAATATCTGAATTGATTGATGTTGTTTCAGAAAATGAAGAAATAATTTCTAGTGAAAAATTAGATTTTTATAATATATCAAAATATTTTAGTGAAATTACAATAGATGAAATTGCTGTAAGTGAAGATGAATTTAAGGAAGAAAGTGATTTAATAAAAAGATTTTATCCTAGAAAAGATTATAGGTATATTTTTGAACCGAATAAGTTTTTAATTTTAGGAGATAAAGGGACAGGTAAAACAGCACTTTTTTCAGTTTTAAATCATTCTAATTATTCTAAGGATTTGGCAGAATATTGTGGAGTAAATAGTTCTTTACTCAATAACTCTCGATGGATTACCGCATTAGATAAGAGTGGAGCCTATCCTTCACAAGCAAATTTTAACCAATTAAAAGATTTTACAAAAACTCAGATTACCAACTATTGGCTGTTATTACTAATAAGGTCCTTATTATTTGAAAATAAAGAATATAGTGATAAATTTAATCATATTTTAGAGTGTAAACCTTCAGATTTAAAGAAATTTGCAATGGATGAAAATATTACGGAGCAGGTAGAAGACTTTCTTATTGAATTTGACAATATGCTTTCCAGGGAAAAAGAAACAATATATTTTGTATATGATTACTTAGATATAATTCTATCTCCAGAAAATGGAATGCGGGGTCGATATATAGGAGCTTTAATTTCATTTTGGCATGATTATCAATCAAGATTAAAAAATATAAAAGCTAAAATATTTTTGAGAAATGATATTTTTAATAGAGAAATTGTAACAGAAACTGATAAAATCAAAATTCTAAATCAAGCCATGGTTATAGAATGGAATTATGACCAATTGTTAAATGTTGTTTGGAAAAGATTACTTGCAAGTTATGATGAATCAGATGAATTGAAAAAAATATTTGACGAGTTTAAAGGTTCTATAGATTTTTCAAGAAAGGAAAAATTAGGTATTATCCCTAATTTATCAGAGCAAGAAAATAGGCGATTATTAGAAGTTTTATTTGGGAAATATATGGGTGCAAACAATAAAGCTTTCCCATATAACTGGATTATTTATCATACCAGTGATGCAAACAAAAAAATGTACCCTAGAAGTATTCTAACTCTATTCTCTAGTACTGGCAAAAAGCAACTAGAAGATAAAAAGGATACTAAATATCCATTAAGACCATTCAATATGGAAATCTCTATGAATAAAGTATCAAAAGATCGGGTTGTAGATTTATCAGAGGAATATCCTTCATTAAATAAAATTTTTGAAAATTTAAATAGTGTTGTGCAAAATTTTCCAGTGACTGATACTGATTTAATTGAAGCTTTAAAGAGATTAGGGGTAGAAGATCCTGTCGACACAATAAAAAGTTTAAATGAAATTGGTGTAATTTATCCTTATAAATACAGTAGTAAAAAATATGGGAACAGATACCATATTCCAGATTTATATCTTCTTGGTATGGACTTAAAAAGAAGAGGTCCAGGAGCTTATAAAATTTTATATAATAAAAAATAAAAAAACTAGGATTTAAAATGGCATATACAGAAAGTGATTTAGAAATAGCATTTATAGAATTATTAGAAGAGTTGGATTATGACTATATGCCAGGGCCTGACTTTACAGAGGAAGAGAGGGGTAGTTATCATGATGTACTACTTCTTGAAGAATTAAGAAGTGCAATATATAAAATAAATAAATCTGTACCTACAGATGCTAAAGAAGAAGCAATTAAAAAGATACGATTTCTATCTAACCCAACACTTATGGGTTCTAATGAAGAATTTCATAACTATATAACCGATGGTATCGATGTACCTTATAGGGATAAAGATGGGAATAACAGATATACAAAAGTATTCCTATTTTCAGAAGATATTAAATTAAATCATTTTATATGTGTAAATCAATTAACAAAAATTGGTAAATCTAATAGAAGACCAGATGTTATAATCTATGTAAATGGAATCCCATTAGTTGTAGTTGAGTTAAAATCCATGTCTAATGAAGATGTAGGGATACAAGAAGCATATAATCAGATAAATAGATATAAAGATGAAATACCAGAACTCTTTAAATATAATGCCTTTAATATAATTAGTGATGGAATTAATTCTAAAGTAGGTACTATCTCATCAAACTTTGAAAGATATATGAGCTTTAGAAGTGTGGATGGAGTAAATATCGCACCACTAAACCAGATGCAAATGGAAACTATGGCAAAAGGTATGCTGGCTAAAGATAGGCTTTTAGAACTAGTAAGAGACTACATTCTATTTATGAAGACTAAAACAGATTCAATTAAAATCTTAGCCCAATATCATCAATATTTTGCTGTTAAGAAAGCATTAGAGAAGACAGCAGAATCTAAAAAGAAGAGTGGTAGAATAGGGGTTATATGGCATACCCAGGGTAGTGGAAAATCCCTTACAATGACCTTTTATGCAGGTCAATTAATGAAGAAGTTTAATAACCCAACTATAGTAGTTGTAACAGATAGAAATGACCTAGACGATCAATTATTTGGAACCTATTCAAAATGTAGTAAATATCTAGTAGAAAACCCTAAACAAGCAGATGATAGAGAGCAATTAAGAGATTATTTGAATGTTCAAAGTGGTGGAATAATCTTTACTACGATTCAGAAGTTCTCTCCTGAAAAAGATAAAGAAACAATAGATATAATATCAAATAGGGATGATATTATTGTAATAGCCGATGAAGCACACAGAAGTCAGTATGGTTTGGATGCAGTTCAAGACACCGAAGGTAATATTAAATATGGCTATGCGAAACATTTAAGGGATGCTCTACCAAAAGCAAATTTTATTGGTTTTACAGGAACCCCAATAGACTTTGAAGATAAATCAACAACCGGAGTATTTGGTGATTGTATAGATGTTTATGATATGACTAGAGCCGTTGAAGATGGGGCTACAGTTAAAATATTTTATGAGAATAGATTTATTAAATTAGACTTTTTAGAATCAGCTCTTAAAACAGCGGATAAGGAAGTAGAAGTTCTTGTTGAAAAACTTCCAGAATACAATGCAGTTAAAAAAGTTAGAGAGTTTTCTAACATGGAAGCTGTAATTGGACACCCAGCGAGAATAAAAAAATTAGCATCGGATATGGTAGAACATTGGGAAAAAAGAAAATCCCAGGCATTTGGTAAATCAATGGCAGTATGTATGTCCAGAAAAGTATGTGTTGATCTATATAACCAAATTATTGATCTAAGACCAGATTGGCATTCTGAAGATAAGAATAAGGGTAAACTAAAGGTCATTATGACTAATTCAGCCTCTGACCCAGAGGAATGGAAAGATCATTTTACAACAAAACAGGACAGGGAAGACTTAGCAAACAGAATGAGGGATGAAACAGACGAATTAGAGTTTGTTATAGTCCGGGACATGTGGCTAACAGGTTTCGATGTTCCCTGTATGCATACAATGTATATTGATAAAAGCATGAAAGGCCACAATCTTATGCAGGCAATTGCTAGGGTTAATAGAGTCTTTAAAGATAAAGATGGTGGTTTGGTTGTAGATTATATTGGTATAGCTGAAGACTTAAAAGATGCTTTAAAGGTTTATTCTGACTCCGATAAAACAACAACAGGTATAGATATAGAAAGGGCAAAAGATGTAATGCTAGAACACTATGAAGTGGTAAAAGATATGCTACATGGCTTTGACTATTCTGGTTTTAGCAGTCCTAAGCAGTTGGATAGAGCCAGAGCAATTATGGGTGGGATGGATTTTGTATATCAGAAAGATTTAATAGAGAATAACTTTAAAAAGGATTTTATTAAAGAAGTTATAACCCTATCAAAAGCCCATGCCCTATGTATATCAACCGATATTGGAACTTCTCTAATTGATGAAATATCATACTTTAAAGCTGTTAAGGCTACATTAGTAAAACAAGACACTCCAGATGAAAAGAATTTTCTTTCAGATAAAGAAATAAATGAGAGATTAGCAAAGTTATTAAGTAAATCAGTAATATCTGAAGAAGTAATAGATATATATAAAGAGTTAGGTATAGATAATCCCAATCTTTCAATTCTATCAGATGAATTTTTAGAAGAAATAAAAGCAATGCAACATAAGAACCTAGCTGTTGAAATGCTTAAGAAACTATTGGAAGGTAAAATTAAAGTAAGTTCAAAAATAAATCTTGTAATGTCTGAGAAATTCTCTGATAAACTTAAAAAATCAATGCAGCAATACAGGAACAGAGCCATAACAAGTATAGAAGTTATGGATGAGCTAATTAAAATGGCTAAAGAGTTCCAGGAGATGCAGGATAGTAATAATGAACTTGGACTTAATGATGATGAAGTAGCATTCTATGATGCTTTAGCTACTGATGATATAAAGGCTGAATTAGAAGATTGTGATGTTCTTAAAACCATAGCGATAGAGTTAACAAGATCTATTAAAGCCAATTTAAAAGTTGATTGGTATGAAAAAGAGAGTGCCCAAGCAGCTATGAGAAAAGCTATAAAGAGATTATTAAAGAAATATAAATATCCTCCCAAAGGACATGAGAGAGCTGTAGAAACAGTTTTAAGACAGGCAAAGCTCATGTGTGAAGAGGGTCAGGTTGTATATAGTTAAAGAATTGAGTTGAAATTTTATTATAATGATGTAGAAATTGAGAAATTTGATGATTTATCTCATTTGGAAAAAATGGAAAGAATCTTACCTATAGCAATAAAAGATTCTACTACTAAAAATAATGAATTTATTGCAAACAATAAATCTTTCAAGACTGCAATAAAGTTTGTTGAGAATAACCTACAACCTTAACAGATTTATAGTTGCCCAGAATGAATGCTACTCCCAGGTTCTTAATGAGTTAAGAGCTGGTAAGAAGAAGACGCATTGGATTTAGTATATATTTCCACAAATGAAAGGATTGGGTAGTAGCTATAATTCTGAGTATTATGGGATTAGAGGTATTGATGAGGTAAGAGCATATTTAGATCACCCTATACTTGGGAAGAGGTTAATAGAGTGCTGTGAGATACTTCTTTCTTTGGATGTGAGTGATATCAGCAAGGTAATGGGATATCCAGATGACTTGAAGTTAAAATCTTGTATGGAGTTGTTCTCTAGGGTAACAGATTATCCATTTTGCGATGTGTTGGAAAAGTTTTATTAGGACAAGATCCTATAAAGGCAAGTAGGTGAAGCAACTAAAGTTACTGTTATAATTAGCAAAGAATTAGTAAAAGAAGAAATAATTCTATTTAAACTGAACAAATTTATAATTTCCTAACTAAATATTAATAAATAAGTAACTAAAGTATCATGATAACTAAACATTACATATTTACTCTTTAATAAATTAGTAAGGAGATTTTTAAAATGAAAAGAATATCAATAATGTTGATTATTATGAGTTTTGCAGCCGTTTTATTTGCTTCTGGGCAAAATGAAAAAGTGCAAAATAACGAAAAAAATATTGAACCAGTTGAAATACAATTTTGGCACGCATTTACTGATGATGCTAGATCTGGTTGGATAAATGATCTTGCAATAGAGTGGAATTCTACACATCCCAACTTTAAAATAGTTGCAGAGAGTAAAGGTAGTTACAGAGAAACGCTACAAGCAGCAATCCTTGGATCGAGACAGGGTGTTGCACCACATTTAGTTCAGGTCTTTGAAGTTGGTAGCCAATTAGCACTTGATTCTGGAATTTTTACACCAATTGGTGATGTTGGAAATGTCGATTTATCAGATTATATTGAACCTGTTTTAAACTATTACACTTTTAATAATTCAGTATATTCAATTCCATTTAATAGTTCTTCACCAATACTTTATACAAATAAAAATATGATGATAAAAGCAGGCCTAGATCCTAATTCTCCTCCTGAAACATTTGAAGAAATACTTAATGCATGTGAAACTGCAAAAGCTGCTGGAATTCCTGAAGCTGGTTTAGGTTTTAATATTCATGGTTGGTTTTTTGAGCAGTGGTTAGCTGAACAGGGTGAACCAATTGTTAATAATGGAAATGGAAGAAATGGAAGAGCAACAGAAACAATGTTGACAAGTAAAGCTTCGATCACAACTCTAAACTTTATTAAAGAGCTAAACGATAATGGATTTTACAAAAGTACTGGAAAACTTGAGGATTGGGGTGGTTCCGATGCAATCTTTCAAGAAGGGAAAGTTATGTTTCATATAACATCAACAGCAGACTTAGGAAATATTTCTAATGCAATTGATAGTAGATTTGATATGGGAACAGGTCGTTTACCAATTCCTGGAACATCTAAAAGAAATGGTGTTGTTATTGGTGGTGCTAGTGTTTGGTTAACATCTGGGCATCCTAAAACAGAGCAGGAAGCAGCAAGGGATTTTATTCTGTTTATGACAAATACAAAAAATATGAATTCATGGCATAAACTTACTGGTTATTACCCTGTAAGAAAGAGTTCTGTAGAAGAATTAGAGAAAGAAGGTTGGTTTAAAGCTGCACCAACAAGAACAATTGCATTTACACAATTACTTGAAACTGTGTCCAACCAGGCAACAGCAGGTGGAGTAATGGGTACATTTGGTGATACAAGAACAATTGTTGAGCAAGCTATACAAAAAGTTTTAAACGGGGCAGATGTTAAAGACTCCCTAACTGAAGCTAAAAAACTTGCAGACTTAAAACTAGAAGAGTATAACAAGAACTTTAAATAATAGTTATCTAGGTGTTCAATTATGGGCACCTAGGTTTTAATTGGGAGAACCTAAAAGTGGAACATCGAAGCCGTTTTAAAGCCAGAGGATTAGAAGTTGTTTTTTTGTTACCAACAATGCTGATTCTAATCCTATTTTTATATTATCCAGCATGGCAATCAATAATATTAAGTCTTTTCAGAAGTAATCTTTTTCTAGGTACTCGTAAATTTATAGGGTTTGAGAATTTTCGTAATTTATTTAGTGGTGCCCTTGCCCCAGCTTATTATCAATCCCTTCTTCAGACATTAATTTTTAGTGTTATGGTAATTGTTCCAGGGTTATTAATAAGTTTAGTATTAGCTAACCTATCTATATCCCTTGGGAAAAGGGGTAAAATATATCAAATATTGCTAATTTGGCCATATGCATTATCGCCTGCTGTAGCTGGAACTATATTCTCTTTTTTATTCAATCCAGAAGTTGGTGCAGTTAATACACTTTTAGGTGCATTTTCAAATCTTCAACCAAGATGGCTTGATAATCCTATTCTTGCATTTTTATTAGTTGTTACAGCATGTATATGGAAAAATCTTGGATATAACTATGTTTTTTATTTAGCGGCATTACAAAATGTCCCTAGAAATGTGTATGAAGCTGCGGATATTGATGGTGCTGGAGTTGTAAGAAGTTTCTTTAAAATAACTGTTCCATTAGTTGGTCCTGTAACATATTTTTTAATTTTTACAAACTTATCCTATAGTTTTTTTGAGGCATTTGCATTAATTGATCTATTAACCTTAGGTGGCCCAATGGGATTTCTTCCATTCGATAATACAGGTGTGACAACACTTTTAATATATAAAATTTTCCAGGATGGTTTTGGAGGAAGTAGTAATATGGGCTTCGCTTCTGCCCAAAGTGTTCTTCTTATGGGAATAATTGGACTTATAACATGGTTTCAATTTAAATTTGCTGACAAAAACGTACACTACGGAGGAGAGTAATTGTTGAATAAGAAAAAAAGAATTGTTGTAAATATTATTCTAATTATTGCATGTCTTATTATAGCTTTTCCGATTCTATTTGCATTTATAAAAGCAACACAAACACCAGGACAGGTTATGTCTCCACGTATTTTACCTAGTGGATATTTATTTGAGAATATTAAATTTGTTTGGACACGATATAACCTTTGGGGTTATATGTTAAATTCATTTAAGATATCTCTTTCCATTATGTTAGGTAAAACATTTCTATCTTTTTTCGCCGCATTTGCCCTGGTATTTTTAGATTTTAAAGCTAAGAAGCCAGTTTTTATATTTATTTTAATTACACTTATGATGCCTACAGAGATGTTAATTGTGGGGCTTTTTGATATAATATCACTCCCATCCCCAACAAGTTTTAAAGATTTCTTTTCATGGTTTATTCACCCATCAAACATTTTTTTATCACCTGTTAAATTTGGATTTGGATGGACTGATAACTTACTTTCTGTAATTGTACCTTTTTTTGCATCAGCTACAGGTGTTTTTCTTTTTAGGCAACACTTCAGAAATATCCCAACTTCCTTGATAGATGCATCGATAATTGATGGAGCGGGTTCTTTTAGATTTATTTATTATGTTCTTTTGCCATTAAGTAGAAATACAATTGGTGCTTTGTTTGTTGTTCAGTTTATTTATGCCTGGAATCAATATTTATGGCCAAGAATTATAATTCGTAATAGTTCCGCCCAGGTTATTCAGGTTGGTTTAAAAGCCATAATTGGAAATGCTGAAGGTGTTGAGTGGGGTCAGGTGATGGCTGGAACAATAATATCAATGATTCCCCCACTAATTATGTTATTTCTTTTTCAGGATCAATTTATGAAAGGGATTGCAGTTTCAGATGATAAGTAAATTGAATAATAATGGAGTAAGTAATATTAAGAAAAGTATGAAAATAAAAAATATTTGGCCATAGGGGTATACCAACTTTTGCAACTGAAAACAGCCTAAATGGTTTTAACAATACTCTAGAGAAAAATATTTATGGTATTGAATTTGACGTACACCTTACTAAACATGAAGAATTAGTTGTAATACATGATTTTAATACTTTTACCATGACAGGCATTTCCCATTTTGCACTAATATGATTAGATGCAAATAAAATTGAAATTATAATAATTGGAAATCCAGCTTCAAAGAAGGGTTTGTGGATTTCAAATGGATAATTATCCGGGGATGGTAGATCTATTCCAACCATTTTAATTTTTTTCTATAAGAAAATTGCATAATTCTATTTCAATAATTGGAGCAATTTCATCAGAAGTTTTTTTGTTTTATCAATTGATTTTTAAGCATTTAATTCGCTGATTTGTTGGTTTATTTCAATTGCTTTTCTAACACTTGGAGTTGAATTTTTTATTATTGCTTTCATTCTATTCATTTTACATCTTTCTTACTGTAGTTTCATCAGTTAAAAAACTAATTCATTACAAAAATGTATCTTTATTTTCTAAAACCTACAAAAATAGAGCAAATATATTTCATTTTTCTCATTTAATAGAATTATAGCACATTAAAAAATTGGCATACAAAATGCATATGTTTATTCATAAATAACTATGAGGAGTTTGTTATGTCGTCATGTATTGAAAAAAAAGTTGTAAATAAAATTTCAATATCAGAAAGAGCAGGTTTATATAAATTTATAAGCATTTCTTCAAGTAAAGATATTTTAGTAAATAGTTTTGCAGAGTTAAAGAGAGGTTTTTAATGGGTTTACTAGAAACAGATATTTGCGGAATACCTTTAGAAAATCCTTTTATTATTGCTTCAGCATCACCTTCTGCAACTATTGATATGATTGAGAAATCATTTATTGCTGGATGGGCTGGTGTTGTTACAAAAACTGTTAAACCTGACAATATGCATATAGAGGATGCCAGACCCAGATTTAATGTAGTTAAAGATGGTAAAAATATAATTGGTTTTGAAAATTTTGAACTAGTAAGTAAGAAAAATATAGGCTACTGGACTAATGGTATTAAATATTTAAAAGAAAAATATCCTTCTAAAGTAGTTATTACAAGTATTATGGGAGATAGCAGTGAAGAGTCCTGGAGCCAATTAGCAATTGATATGGAGGTCGCTGGCTCAGATGCTTTAGAACTAAATTTTTCATGTCCTCACGGTATGCCTGAAATGGGTGTGGGTGCAGCTGTAGGACAGAATCCTGAAATTATAGAAAAAATAACAAAATGGGTAAAAGGATCTGTATCTATTCCCGTAATCGTTAAATTAACTCCAAATGTTACCAGTATTGAGCAGGCTGCTGATGCTGGTATACGGGGTGGTGCAGATGCTTTTGCTGCTATTAATACAGTTGAATCTCTATCTGGAATAAATCTTGAAACTTTTGAACCTCTGCCTAGTGTTAATGGAATGTCTACTTATGGAGGTCTTTCAGGAAAAGCTGTAAAACCAATAGGTTTAAGAGCTGTTTCCCAAATAGCTAGAAGTCAGGAAGTTCCTATTATGGGAATTGGGGGTATTTCCAACTGGAGTGATGCTATGGAGTATATGGCAGTTGGAGCATCGTCGGTTCAGGTTTGTACAGAAGTTATGCTAAAAGGTTTTGATATTGTTAAGGATATGATAACGGAAACTGAAAAATTTCTGGATAGGAAAGGTTTTACTTCTGTAAGGCAGGTTATAGGACAGGCCATTCCAAAATTAACCAGCCATGAAAGTCTTGTTAAGAACGCTCCTTTAATTGCAGAGGTTGATACTGTTAAATGTATAGGTTGTGGTAAATGTGTTGTTGCCTGCAACGATGGGGGATATGGTGCTGTAATCCTGGTAGAGAAAAAAGCTGTTATTAGTAAAAGTGAGTGTGATGGTTGTTCGTTATGTACCCATGTATGTCCAACTGATGCACTAGAACTTGTTAAAATAGGAGCCTAGGATGAAAACTATAATTAAAAATGGAACTGTCATTACTGCAGGAGATAGTATTCTTCAGGATATATTAATTGAAGGTGGAGTTATTAAGGCTTTAGGAAAGAATTTCCCCGAATACGGATGTAACATAATCGATGCTAAAGGCAAATATATAATGCCCGGTGGTATTGATGCCCATACTCATCTAGATATGCCATTTGGAGGTACTGTAAGTTCTGATGATTTTTTTACAGGGCATAAAGCTGCTGCTTTTGGTGGGACAACATGTCATATCGATTTTGCATTACAATCCAAGGGTGAAACATTAAAAAAAGGAGTTCAGGACTGGAAAGCAAGAGCAAAAGATAAAGCTGCTGTAGATTACAGCTTTCATATTGCTGTAACTGATCCTACACAGGAGACAATAGATGAAATACCTTCTTTAAAAGATGAGGGTGTAACTTCCTTAAAAGTATTTTTGGCTTATAAAGGTGTTTTTCAGGTAGATGATACTGCTTTTATGTCAACAATGAATAAAGCAGCCGAGAGTGGTATGTTAACCATGGTTCATGCTGAAAATGGGGATGCTATAGCTGTAAAAACAAAAGAGTTATTAAATGCTGGAAAAACAGATATGAAATATCATTCGGTAGCTCACTCCGAAGCAATTGAGGCAGAAGCTATAAATAGAGCTGTCTCTTTTGTAGAGATTACAGGGGCTCCTTTATATATTGTTCATATTGCAAGTGGAAACGGTATTGAAGCTGTAAGAAAGGGGAGACGAAAAGGTTTACCTGTTATGGGTGAGACATGTGTTCAATACCTTTTTATAACTGATGAAGCGCTGGATCAGGAAGGTTTTGAAGGTGCAAAGTATATCTGTTCCCCTCCACCTAAAAAGGAGGAGGATAAAAAAGCTATCTGGGAAGGACTAACAGATAATACTCTACAGACTATTGCAACTGATCATTGTCCATTCTGGTTTGATGGAACAAAAGAGGGTCGGACTCCCGGTAAAGAGCTAGGTAAAGCATCCTGGGATAAAGTTCCAAATGGAGTTCCGGGAATTGAAGACAGATTCCCAATGACATGGCATGGTGCAGTTAATAGTGGAAAAATAACTCCGAACAAATTTGTAGAGCTTATTTCTACAAATCCCGCAAAGATTTTTGGAATGTATCCAAAAAAAGGGACAATTGCAGTTGGTTCTGATGCTGATATTGTTGTTTTTGATCCTAATAAAAAACATACCATTTCTGCTGAGACACATCATATGAATGTAGATTATAACCTTTATGAAGGAACTACTGTTACAGGGTGGCCGGAGAAGGTTCTTGTTAGAGGAAAACTTCTTGTTGATGGTGAAAAGTGGTTAGGTGAAGCCGGTTTTGGTGAATTTGTATTTAGAAATACACATAACGATATTATATAGTTCCGGGAGAATTAATGACAGAACAATATTATATGCCGGTTAAAACTATATCCGGTAGAGATTGTCTTAAAAATAGCAGTGATGCACTTAAAAAGTATGGGGATAAAGCATTAATTATCTGTGGATATAGATCTGCAGATATAAATGGTGCTATTGGGGATGCCACTTATGCACTGGATTCTGCAAAAATAGAGTATGAAATATACAGAGGCATAGATCCTAATCCTACTGTGGAACAGGTTAGGGCTGTTTCTGATATTGCTATTAACAAAAGATGTGACTTTATATTAGCAATAGGTGGAGGGTCTGTCATTGATGCAGCGAAGGCTGTTGCTATTTTAAGTACAAATAGTTTAACAGATGATGAGCTTTTTACATTAAAGGATTTTGACAGTGTTCTTCCTGTAATAGCTGTGCCTACAACTGCAGGGACAGGAAGTGAAGTAACTCAGTACTCAATAATTACAAATGTAAAAAAAGAGACTAAATCTTTTGTTGTTAGTGATAAGATTTTTCCCCGGATAGCTTATCTTGATGGTAAGTATATGGAGAATCTTCCCCACGATACTACTGTAAATACAACTATTGATGCCTTAAGTCATGCAATAGAAGGATATCTGGCTGTTAGATCTACATCTTTAGGCAGAGTTTTAGCTTTAAACAGTATAAGATTGATAGCTCCGATTCTTAAGAAAATGAACCAGGAAGAAACACTTACAATTCAGGACAGGGATGAGCTGTTATATGCATCGATGCTGGCAGGGATTGTTATTTCTCAAAGTGGGACTACTGCAGTTCATGCTGTGGGTTATTCTCTTACATATTTTAAACATGTGGATCATGGAAGAGCTAACGGATTATTAATGCCTTCTTATCTGGAATTTCTGAATATTGTAAGAAAAGATGATATCTCGATAATTCTTGATGCATTAGGAATGACAACAATTACCGAGTTTAGAACTCTCTGTTTTTCTTTACTAGAGACTGAAAAACTTACAGAGGAAGAGATTATTAAATTTTCAGAGATAGCTATTAATGCAGGAAATATACATAACACAGAACCAAAACCTACAATAGATGTTTTAAGAATTATGTTAAATGATGCTTCAGGATTAAATTGATGCTAAATATTTATAATTAGAGAGGATAAATTATGACAGGGACAAAAATAAAAGAGATTCAAAAGAAATATAATCTGCAATCATGGAGTGCACAGAGAAATATAGATCCAATTCCGGTAGAGAGAGGGGAGGGTCTCTATTTCTGGGACTATGACGGAAATAGATACAGTGATATGTCGTCTCAGCTTGTAAATCTGAATCTTGGATTTGGTAATTAGGCTATTAATCAGGCAATAAAAGATCAGGTGGATAAATTCTGTTTTGCTGGACCATCATACGGGGTTGAGCCCAGAGCTAAACTTGCTGAAAAAATTATAGGTCTTATGCCTGAAAATATGGGGAAGGTTTTCTTTACAAATGCAGGTGCTGAGTCTAATGAAAATGCTGTAAAAATTGCAAGAATGTTTACTGGAAAATTTAAAGTATTCAGCCGTTACAGAAGTTATCATGGATCATCTTTTGGAGCTGGAAATCTTACCGGTGAACCTAGACGATATGCACTTGAACCTGGTGCGCCGGGATTTATTAAATTCTTTGATCCCTATGTTTATCAGGAAGCTATTAAATTTGAATCCGAAGAGAAGGCTACAGAGTTCTATGTTTCAAAATTACGAGAGCAGATAGTATATGAAGGCCCGGAAAGTATTGCCGCTATAGTTTTGGAGACTGTCACGGGGTCTAATGGTGTAATCATTCCTCCAAAAGGTTACCTCCCGGGAGTTAGAAAAATTTGTGATGAGTTTAAAATTCTTTTGATTTGCGATGAAGTAATGACCGGTTGGGGTAGGACAGGTAAAATGTTTGCATTTGAAAACTTTGATATTAAGCCTGATATTGTAACATTTGCAAAAGGTGTAACCTGCGGGTATACAGCATTAGGCGGGGTAGTTGTAAGTAAGGATATTGCTGAATATTTTAATGATAATGTTCTATCCTGCGGATTAACCTACAGTGGTCACCCATTAGGTTGCGCCGCCGGTGTTGCTACTGTTGACTACTATCTTGAGAATAATATTCTGGAAAATGTTAATAAAGTTGGTAATGTTCTTGGAGAAATTTTGGAGGATCTTAAAATTAAGCATCCATCTGTTGGTGATGTTCGTTATATAGGCTTATTCTCTGCTATAGAACTTGTAAAAGATAAAGAGACAAGAGAACCTTTAGTCCCTTATGGAAAGGATCCTGAAGGAATTATGAAAGCGGTACTTGGAAAACTTAAAGAAAAAAGATTTATGACATATACTCACGAGAATATTGTTATTGTTGCTCCACCTCTTATTATTACTGAAGAACAGTTGAAAGAAGAGATGGTTAAGATGGATGAAGTACTTACATGGATTGATAAGGAATATATTTAAAACTGCTTTAACTCTCTATCTCCATCTGCGTAGAATCAATTCTTTAATTAAATTTATCTCTTTTGATTGAATACTCCAGATATGAAGATAGAGAGGAACTGTTAAGGGT
Organism: Spirochaetales bacterium; assembly: GCA_016936295.1. Classification (GTDB taxonomy): domain Bacteria; phylum Spirochaetota; class Spirochaetia; order DSM-2461; family DSM-2461; genus Thiospirochaeta. Next base: position 19,025 of record JAFGYD010000066.1, read on the forward strand.
TTCTCTCCTGTAAGGTTTATCAATTTATTTTATTCTCTGGGTTATTGCAGATTGAGTTACACAGAGTCTGATTCCTGCTTTTTCGAAACTGCCACTTTTTACAACCCAGTACAGAGCTTCCAGGTTTTTATAATCTATCATAATTTAATATTAGCAAAATTTATTATTTATTTAAAATGTAGATTATATACATGATAGATACATTTTTTACAGGTTATGTTACAGGATTGGGGTTAATAGTTGCTATTGGGCCACAGAACAGTTTTTTAATTAAACAGGGAATAAAAAAAGAGTATCATCTTTTAATTGCTCTTATTTGTAGTTTAAGTGATGCACTTCTTATAACACTTGGAGTTCTGGGAATTGGTTCTTTAGTTGAGAAAAGTCCTTATTTAATTAAGTATACATCTCTTATGGGATCTGTTTTATTAAGTTTATATGGAGTAAAGCATGTAATATCGGTTTTTAAAAATAGTGTAACTGAGAGTGATGTATTAGAAGTCCGATCTGGTCTGATAGACACTATTATAATTGTTTTAGGCCTTACATTTCTTAATCCCCATGTGTATCTGGATACTCTGCTTTTACTTGGTTCTATAAGTATGTCTTTTAAAGGTAATGGTAACTATTTATTTGGTATAGGAGCAATCTTGGCGTCATTTACATGGTTTTTTTTACTGGCATTTGGATCAGAGAAACTCTCTCCACTATTTAAAAAGAGAGTAGCATGGAGGACTCTGGACTCTATTATTGCATTTATTATGTTCTATATGGGGTCTAAACTATTTATTATGTTTTTAGAGTTAAAATAAAAGCTTCTCCTGTTTGATAACAGACAGGAGAAGCTTTATCGAATATTTAATTGTTAACTACTCTTCTGTTTTATATACAAGTACAAGACCAGATTTCTGATAAACCTGTGCTATTTGTAAAAGATCCATTCCTGCGGCTTTAGCAGCAATAAGGTTAGAAACCCAAGTAACACCAAAATCAACCTGTCCTGTATAAACAGCTGTAGGTTCTCCAATATCTCCACCACCAGGAACTATTGTTACATTTAAACCTACTTCACTATAGTATCCCTTGTCTTTAGCTACGTAGTAACCCATAAACTGTGCCTGTGGTAACCATTTTAACTGAATACTCACATCAGATTTTTCTACATCAAATTTACCAGCTGAAGCCATAGCTTCATCCCAGAATACTGTATTTCTTATGTCATCAAGTGTCATTGATTCAAGAGCTTTAGCTGCAACAGAGTCTTCCAGTTTTATATATTTCTTTGCAAGTGCTAAAGTTTGAGCCATTGCAGTTTCATCCATCTTTCCATATATGGAAACAGGGTTTCCTGCGGTGTCTGTTTCAACCAGTTTTTTTACTTCAGATGCCATATAAGCCTGGTGTTGAGGTGAAACAGAAGACCCATTATTGAATACAATTTCAGCAGCTTCTTCCGGGTTTGCACATGCATATTCCCAACCTTTCATTGATGCATAGATAAAAGCTTTTACTGTATTAGGATTAGCTTGTGCAAAATCTGCTTTTGTAAATAGGTTGTCTTCAAGCATAGCAACACCCTCGCTGTTCATATCGATAAAAGATACTTTATTTCCATATCCATACCCACCATCGTAATCATTTTTAACAAGTCCAAGCTCATTGTATGTCATTGCAGATGCTAAAAGTATTGAATCATCATCGAATCCGTCCATATCAAATGCCTGGCTAAGGTATGTAGTTGGAAGATTATATTTTGTCAAAAGAGCTTGTATTTCATACTCATTTCCAAGCCCCCAGTTTCCAACCTGACCTTTTGTCGCTGCATCTTTAACAATGCTTTCAACAGTTGCATTTGATGCATAATAGGATTTTGCTGGTGCAACTTCCTTATTGCCATTTGCATAAACACTAAATACCGCTGCAATAAATACAAACAGCGCAACAAATTTTTTACTAATTTTTCTCATCTTATTCACTCCTGAAAATTTATATAAATTTAATGAAACTACATCGTTAACGACGTCCTTTCATACAAATCCCTTCGATAATAATAAGTATTACATACATTATTATTCCTATAGTAATTGCGGCAGTTATATATGCCCAAGCCGTAGCGTATTGTGCGAGAACAATATTTTCCCTTATTTGTCTCCCCACTCCAATAATATATTCTGCAAAGTATTCACTAACCATTGCACTTATAATACTTGCGGGAACACTTACTCTAAGTGCAGTAAAAATGTACGGAACACTGTTAGGGACTTTAAGCTTAAAAAAAACAGTCATTCTATTTGCAGCAAGAGATCTCATAAGGTCTTCAGAAAATGGTTTTAGTTCAATAAAACCTCTATAGGCATTTACACTCATAGAAACTGTACACGTAATCATAACCACAAGAATTTTAGCAAGCATACTTCTTGTATTTGGGTCACTGCTGAAGTCCTTTGTAAGATTGTTCAGTATTGGTGCTATTGCAATTATTGGAATAGCATTAAAAGAGGATATAACCGATAATCCTCCAACACCCCATTTGGGAAAATTTGAAGCTAGAATAGCTAATAGATAACCTAGGACTGATCCTAGAATTAGGCCTCCAATAGCAACCATAACTGTGGCCTGCATATTAAAGAGAATTTTTGCTATATTCTCAGTTATTATTCCAAAAATTCTTGCAGGAAGAGGCATTGTAAAAGTATCTGCACCTAAAATACGGTGTAGCATTTGGGATTGCCACATAAATACTCCGATTAATCCTAAAGTTACAGGCGCAATAATTGTTGATTTACTGTTTTTCATAATACTTACCTTGATCCTTTTGCTTTTTCATGTGGAGAAAACATCTTTTCTGCAAAGGACATAAGTTTGTAGCTAAGTATCCCAATAAATGCACTAAAGAACACAATCTGCCAGAACACATATATAGACATAGCATGTTTTAACGACTGGGAAAGCATAGTTCCTAATCCTGCTCCACCTTGAAGGGTGTCAACAAGAATTGATGCTGTAATAGCCATTGGAGCAGCTATTTTCAGTCCGGAAAAAATGTATGGAATACTAGTCGGCAGTAATAGCTTTGTATAAATATGCCAGTTGCTTGCTGCTAACGAATGCATAAGATCATATTTTTCTTTTTCAACAGATTTAAGCCCATCGAGCATATTTGTCGCTACAGGGTAAAAAGTTAAAATTGCTGATATTACAATACGGCTTTTATCTATATCCTGAGTAATTGCAAGTACTATAGGAGCCATTCCCAGTATTGGAATCATCTGTATCATCATTAGATATGGGAATACGGCTTTCTCTACAAGCTTAAAAAAGTTCATAGCCAGAGCAAGAATAAAACCAATTAAAGTACCAATTAGAAAACCTGTTCCTGCTCTTAATAGCGTAATAGTTGCATTACTTGTAACTATCTGCCATGCTGTTTGTTTATTGCTGACCGGTTTACTACTAAATACAGATTCTACAATCTGGCTTAAGTGCGGCAGTACATTTTGCGGAGATCGTTTAGTGGTTTCAACAATACTTGCTCCTATTTCCCATATAACAATAAGTCCAATTATCCAAACAAGTATTACAAGTTTATCTGTAAGTTTTTTCTTTTGTAATTTAGTCATATTTTCATCCTTCAAAACTGTTTCTTACTTTGGAAACAAGAGCCGCAAATTCAGGCGTATCTTTACAAGTTAAATCTCTTGGTCTCTGTAAATCGATATCTACAACGGCTGAGACCCTCCCTGGATGTGGAGATAAAACTACAACTTTATCAGATAAAAGAACTGATTCCTGCAGGTTATGGGTTACAAATAAAATTGTTTTTTTAGTTTTTCTCCAGATATCCAGCAGATCCATATGAAGTTTTTCTTTTGTAAACTCATCTAAAGCTGAAAATGGTTCATCCATTAATAATATTTCAGGATCGAGTGCTAATGCTCTTGCAATACCAACTCGTTGTTGCATTCCCCCGCTTAGCTGGTGTGGATACTTCTTACCAAATTTTGTGAGTCCTACTAATTCCAGTACTTCATCAATACGCCTTGTTCTCTCTTTTTTAGGAAGACCGATAATCTCCATAGGCATGCATATATTACGCCTTACTGTCCTTCAGTCGTAAAGTACAGGACTCTGGAAGACTATTCCATACTTCTGACTCTTTCTAATTTCTTTGGGGGTTCTCCCTTTTACAGAAATTATTCCGGAATTGATTTCCTGTAAGTCTGCAATCGATCTTAACAAAGTAGTTTTGCCACAGCCCGATGGTCCAAGTAGTGAAACAAATTCTCCCTCTTTTATATCCAGGTTTACATCTTTAAGCGCTTGAATATCCTCTACTCCATCCTTGTCTGGGAATGTTACGCATAAGCCTTTTATTTTAATTTCTGTTTCATCTGTTTGTGACATACTAAATCCTTAAAATTGTAAATTTCATACATTGATACCA
>JAFGYD010000281.1 GCA_016936295.1 Spirochaetales bacterium
AACAAATATTAATATTGATATTCTGAAACGTATAGAAACATAGTAAGCGAGGTAAGGCCAGAGGGAAGTGCTGTAAATAACAGAACTTACTCTTATAACGCTGCTAACTAACCGACCGATAAAAAAGGTTCTGGTTCAATAAAATCAATAAATGTTTCAATTCAATAAAAGTATGATATAATACTACTAAAAAATGGCAGGGAAATTATATCAAATAAAGAACAATATTTTCAAATAGAAGCCTTTCAATAAAGAGCATAATGCTTTTATGCGTTCGCTGGTATTTTAAGCATTCATTAGCTATAGAGATTTATAAGAGACCATGCAAATGATACACAAAGGAAGAGAAGAAGAATGAATGATTTTGAGATTGTTGTAAACAAAATTGTCAAGAACAGCGAAATAAGTCAAAATGGACATTTTAATGAATCAAATAACGCTCAACTAAGTTTGATTAGTAAAAGAAGTTTATATAATATTTTTTCAGAAATAAGCACCGTATACAAAAAAGAGGAGCTTGGAGGATTGAAAGAATATAAGATATCGGAATTAGTGCTAAGATTTTTAGGGTATTTTAATCACAATAGCGCTTATATCGGTGGCGACATCTATATACTGTCAATTGATAAGTTGATAATAGAAAATTCTGAATTAGCTCCTGGAGCCTTCTTGATAAAGTATGGATTTTTAGCTATAGCCAAAACAACAGGCGGTAATTCGATATGTATAGATCTAAACAACCCAAATACTGATGATCCAAGAGTTTTAATAGCAGATAAATCTGTTTTTTGTGATAGAGTAATTTATAGCTTTGAAAAAGGAAGAATGATAAAAGAAGAACTTTCACTTGAAACTATCAATAAGTACGCTACTATAATATGCGAACGGTTTTCTGAATTTTTGAGAATGTTATCAAAAAATGAAATTTCGGATTTCGAAGTTTATCTACAGTAAAAAGGATATCTTTTTATAAAGACAGGAAGGATTTGGCGTGCAATTATTGATTGATAAAAAATATAAATACTTTAAGGAACTAAGATACCTTATTAATTGTTTAGATAAGATTATAGGCAGAGAAAATGTAGAGATTTACAATGTAAGTTGTATCGTGAAACATATGAGCCAGCCGGCAGAAGTAAAAATGCTTTACAAAAAAAAGAAATATAATGTTGACATTTCGATTGACTCAGGTTACTTAAGTGCAATCATCAGAAATGGTAATGGCAGTTTGCCAATTAGCAGGTATCAAGCAAATTCTGGTGAGTATAATAATGAAAATTTCAACTTATCTGATTACGAAGAAAATACGATAACTATAGAAAACTTCATAATTGTTTTAAAAGAAATTCTTGAAAATGATCATATTTATTTCTATGTTTGGGAAGATAACAAACGATATAAAATAATAAATGGAGTGAAAAAGAAACTAAAACCAAACGAGTTTTAGGCGCATTGCAGTTGCTCTCAAAAATCCACTGGAGAAAAGTACACATATGATATCCTCGGCAGAAAACCAAGCAGAGCCACACCGGACAATATAAAGACCTAGCTATCCAAATAAGCCACTGTAATGGCGTAAGTATACTAAACTGCTGACGCATATAATAACTGAGATACTGCGAAGAAAATTAGGAAACTTTGAATATAACAAAGAATTACAAGCGTTAAAAAAAGCAGCAGTAAAATCAATTGCAGAAGAAATAATGATACAATTTGCAATGCAGTTTACAAGATTTGATAAGTATAAGGTGGTTAAATTGAATAAAATAGTTAACAGTGGTAAGGAAACGTTGTTACTATAGATGATAGCTCAGGAAACAGATGGGATACGTATAAAGCAGGCAATTTAATACCATGATACTAGAAATTTTGACAAAGTGAAGGCGAAAACAATGAAGAAGTTAGTTATAGTTAGTAGTATTTTAATAATATTTATACTTTTAAACTTTACTTATAATGCTATAGCGGCCGAAGGGGTAGATGCTTACATTGCTTTGGATTCCTTGCCAAAAGATGCTTGGGTAGATATACTTGTTAAAAATCAATATATCGAATTTAATAACGATTTAGAAATACAAAGTACTATTGAAGAATTTCCTTTATACAAGTATAACCAAGATGGTTATATAGCTGCAAATATTAGAGATGAGGAAATAAGAATATTTTTTAAAGAAAGCAATTCAGAAATTGTTGGAATGCAAATTATTTGGGGTGAGTATACCCCGGATGATTTTGCGATTATTGTACAATATGGAGACAATCAATTGCAAGTATCAAACAAAGTAAACTATACAAGCAAACGTAATTTTGAAGAATACTATTATGACTTTAGTGCAAACACTCTTATTGAAGGAAGTAAAACAAGAAAAAACATGTCTGAAAATGTAAAATTTTATATGTTTCTTATTTTTGGTTTTTTATTAATTCAAATAATTCTGCTTGCGATAGAAGCTGGCATTATAAAAATGTTAGGTGTAAAGTTTAAGAAGAAATATTTGCTATTATCAGTTCTACTCAACATTCTTTCTGCTTTAGTAATTATTTATCTGGTTTATTAATAAAATTGTTATGGATAAAAAGCATATGAAAAAAGATAAAAGAAAAACTATGAAGTTTATTGTGTGGTTAACCATATTTGCTATTTTGCCTGCAAGCATATTCAGCACATATTTATATAAAGAACATAAGAGACATACTTTATATAAAGACACAATAGACTTTTTCTATGAGCATAGAGAAGAGTTTGAAAAAGCAATTGAGCTTTGTAACGAATTTGATGCACACGGTATAACTAGTGATTATGACAGTAGCTTAGCAAATAGAATAAAAAAGTGCGGCGATTATTATATTTATTTAAGAAAAGATGCAGATAATACTGAATCAAATTATATTGCAGAGGAGTTATCAGAATTGTTACGGGTGCTGGGGAAAAATGAACTTGACTCAGTTACTAGTTTCTACTCTTATAATCAAGAGCATATAGATACTTATATTTTCTTTTACAAAGGGTTTTTCAAAAACACTTCGGTTTTTGTTGTATATACGGGATACTCATCCAGTATAAGTATAGATTACGGAATAATTGAGCCAGATAGATTAACTACTATAGATGATAACTGGGTTATACTTGAAAAGGAATTCGAGAA
>JAFGYD010000282.1 GCA_016936295.1 Spirochaetales bacterium
AGCAGATAGAGGATGCAAAATAATTGTAGCTGCTGCTGGAGAACATAAAGCTAAGATGATCAACCTTTCAATCAAACAATCTTTAATAAATCATTTATTAATCGATGATTCTCTTGCTAATAAATTATTGAACTTATAATTAATAATCTATAAATTTTTGGATTTTATATAAGCTAGACTAACTTCATTAAGATAACAATTTTATTTTTATGAAATTAGTCTAGATCTGTTTTATATTAACCTAAAGTATTTAAATATTTGAAAAACAAATATACATTTATAAAGTAAACATAAATTTGTAAATCATTTTTAAAAAATAAAAATAATATAAGTAACTTATTATTATACGTTATTTATACTATCCATTTTATTCTTATTATTATTTACCTAACTATCAAAACAGAAACTAAAAAAACAAAGGTTGACAAATTTTCAATTTTTTATCAGTATTAAAAAAAGTTAAATTTATATCTAAAATTACTAACTTTTTGTTTTATAATTCAGTTCAAAATTGTTAAACAGCTTTATATGTAATTTATTAGCCCGAATATATTCTTCGGGTTTTATTATTTGTTTTTTTTAGATATTATAGGAGAGTTGTATTAATTTAGAAGAAAAAGAAAACTATCAAAAGAAAAATAAAAAATTCGATATACATCCAATCGTATTTTTTACATCGGCCGGTTTAATTATAGGATTTGTTATAATATCTATCCTTTTTAATGAGATTCTTGGAGGAATTTTTAATCCAATACTAAATAGCATTACCACTAATGCAGGTTGGTTTTTTACATTAACGGTAAATATAATTTTACTATTCGTACTTTATCTTATGTTTAGTCGATATGGAGAAATCAGATTAGGTGGAGATGATGCAGAACCTGATTTTAGTACAACTAGTTGGTTCTCAATGCTATTTTCTGCAGGTATGGGAATTGGTTTACTATTTTATGGCGTAGCTGAACCAATGTTTCATTTTATAAATCCACCAATTCCTGTTGCAAATCAAACTGAAGCAGCTCGTCAAGCAATGGCTTTTACTTTTATGCACTGGGGGCTTCATTCTTGGGCAATATATGCCTTAATTGGCTTAGCCCTAGCTTTCTTCAGTTTTAATAAGGGGTTACCACTTTCAATTCGTACTATTTTTTATCCGGTTTTAGGTGAAAAAATAAATGGAGGGTTAGGTAATCTTATAGACATCCTAGCAACTGTTGCTACACTTTTCGGAGTTGCCACATCTCTTGGTTTTGGGGTTCAACAAATTAATGCTGGATTCAGTCATTTATTTGGAATTGAACAAAGCATTGGTACTCAAATTATATTAATAGCAATAATAACTACTATTGCAACCATATCAGTTGTAAAAGGTCTTGATGCAGGAATTAAAAAGTTATCAGAAATAAATATTCGTCTTGCAATGCTATTATTAGCATTTGTATTTATAAGTGGACCTACATTGTTTATTTTAAACGGATTTGCAGAAAATATTGGTTATTATTTGCAAAAAATCACTGTTATTTCAACTTGGAATGAAACCTTTGAAAATACAAACTGGCAGAACACTTGGACAGTATTCTATTGGGCTTGGTGGATAGCTTGGTCCCCATTTGTAGGTATGTTTATTGCAAGAGTTTCAAAAGGTCGTACTATTCGCGAATTCATAATGGGAGTATTGTGTGTTCCAACTATTGTAACTTTCTTATGGATGACTGTTTTCGGTAATACTGCTTTATATCTAGAAATGTTTGGTGGTGGTGGTTTTGCAGAACTTGTAACAAAACATGTTCCATTATCGCTGTTTCTATTATTAGAGAGGTTACCATTAAATACAATAACATCTGTCTTAGGCGTTTTAGTTGTAATAAGTTTCTTTGTTACTTCTTCAGATTCAGGTTCTATGGTTATTGATATTATCACTGCTGGCGGAAATCCAGACCCACCAATTCCTCAAAGACTATTTTGGGCAATACTAGAAGGCGTAGTTGCTGCAGCTCTATTAGTGGGAGGCGGACTAGCGGCTCTTCAATCAGCAGTAGTTTCGACCGGATTACCGTTTGGGGTTGTTTTATTGGTTTTATGTTTCAGTTTAAAGAAAGGATTAAATGAGTATATTGGGGTACAAACCTTCACGGTTAAAGCTAAAAAAGGTAAACCAAAGAAATTCCAAATAGAATCAGCTGATATACCACCAGTAATTTTTAAAAGCAAAAAACAAACAAAGGTAGATAAAAATGTATAAAAATTCAGTTCAAAAATTTATTGGTTCATGTTTCATGTTGCTTAGAAAGCGGGAGAATAGTGTTATTTTTTTAGGAACAGCTTTTTTAGTACATGAAAAAGGCTACCTTTTAACATCAGCTCATATCATTGAAAAAGATATTGAGAATCTAATGGTTGCAAGAATTCAAGAACCTGAAGATTTTTCTAAGCTAAGTTTAGATGAAGTAGCTGCAGTAAGTGTTGATGTAGTAAAAACAGATGACTATCATAATGTTGCATTACTTAAATTGCAAAAAGCCTTTTATATTGAAACTCCAGATTATTTATTGGGACAAGTAAATACTTTAAAATTAGGAACGGGTCTTGTAAACATGGGTTTTCCATATGGACATCAAGATATGCATGTCCTTGCTATTAGAAGCAGCGTATTAAGTTCTAAAGTTAAATTAGAAAATGGAACAAAAATGTTACTCTTTGATACAATGATCCATGATGGTATGACTGGAGGACCTCTAGTAAGCATTGAAGATGAGAGAATTGTAGGGATTGTTATAGGTCGTTTTGCCCCATTAGATGATGGTGGAGATTTTAGCAGAGGAATAAACTATCCTGAATATGATACCTCAATGAGTTATGCCGTATCTATTGAATATGGATATGCATTGTTAGAAGAAGAAGGTTTAGAAATAAATTAAATAATATATATTTTATAGTGATAAAAAATCTATAAAATTAAACATTTAAATCAGCTAGAACAAATTCAAGATAAATAACAATTTTAATTTATATGATTCTATTCTAGCTTTATTATATATTTACTGATTGTGTATATTAAATAAAATTAATTATGTGAATCAAATAACACTATATTTGATTTTGGATTATATCTAACACCAATACTTAATATCTCAGTA
>JAFGYD010000283.1 GCA_016936295.1 Spirochaetales bacterium
CTGAAGATTTAAACATGAAAAAGACTACTTTATTTTTTAAATTATTAGAGCTGCAGTCAAAGGAACACATTATAGAAAAATATAGAAAGAAGGGAGAAAAATAATTAATAAAAGTTTTGATATTAAGTTTTATATTAAAAAGTATTGGATGATAATTTCATTTGTTGCTATTGCCCTGTTATTCTTGGTATGGAAAGACTTAGCATTATTAATATTATTGCTTGTATCAGCAGGATATGTTGTTTTTAAGACAGGTAGTTATGTAGTAAAAGTTTCACTTGGAATTTGGAAAATACTTTTTTCTTTAATAGCGATCATTTTCGCATTGGGGATTATAGTTTCTTTTATCAACTTAATAAGTTAATAAAAAAATGAAAGGCAGCTACTCCGAAAAGTAACCACCATACAACAATGTTAGTATACTTCAAGGAGATAGAGCTAGTCAATAAAGGGAGTGTATTAAATGGGTTTATATTATATTAAAAATGTAGATAGAAAACAGAATAAAATTACTTTGTATAAGTACGGGCTTTTGCAGAAGGGCAAGGAACCTTTAGTTATTTTTCATAAGGATACAGAAAATGAAGTTTATTTGTTTGAAAAATTGTTTGGTATGGCACGTGTACTTAATGTATCCCTTGTCGTTCAATATGACGAGGAAAAGGGCATTATACTGAATTAAAAATAGGGGGAGTTTAGATGTTTAAGAAAAAAATAAAAAATAAAAATAAATACTTTTTCAATATAGGGCTTATTTTCATTTTGTCTATGGCTTTAATGTTTATTTTCACAAAGGTAGTAAATGCTGAATCTGGTTTTTGGGGTTCTATTTGGAGTGGAGCAGGTGGGGAAGATACAGTAACATTTTTAACGAAATATAAAGATTATTTGTCCGAAGGAAATTTTATAACAGGGGTGTTACATTCACTTGGATGGGGAGTTGTAAAACTATTATATATTTGTACTAGCTACATAGAAAAATTAATTCCAGATACATTTAATTTACTTAATTTCTTAGATTACGCAGGAGTTCAAGGAATTACAAGAGCAATCATTGATGATTTGGTTGTTGCTTTAATGGTGTTAACACTTGTATATTTAGGATTTAAAACAGTGATTGCAAAAGAACCACCTAAATTTAAGGACATGGGAGTAAATATTTTTATTTCAGCATTTTTGATTTTGGGAATGCCAACTTTAATGAATACAATGCAAGATATATCTGTTAAATTTTATAATGATACACAGACGGGAATAAATAATGAGCAAGCAAGTGGTTTATCATGGAGTTTAATTCAAGATAATACGACAGACCTTTTATATATTTCGTCGATTGGATTTTCTGCTTTAGAAAATAACTCTTCTAGTAAAAACAATTTAACACCAGATTCACTTTATTACAGTAATTTAAATGCTTTAATTACACCAGATACAATAAAAGATGTTGAAGGAGAAGAAATTAAACATTTAGGGTATAGGCTAGACATAGACGAAAAAGGAAATGCAATCGCAGATAAAATTGAGGGTGGAGCATTTGGATTTTTCACTGATAATTTTGATGAAGGTTACTTTCGATACCACGTTAATTTTATTCCAATTATAGTGGGTTTAGTAGCTTTATTTGTAGCTTATATATTCACTTTATTTGTATTGATTACAACAATTATAGAAATTGGGTTTAAACGAATAGTAGGTTTATTTGTATTTGCAACGGATCTAGAAAGTGGTCAACGGACAAAAATGGTTGTACAGGATATTTTAAATGCCTTTATGTTAATTGCATTTACAGGATTAAGTTTAAAAATGTACACCTTTGTCCTAACGTTCTTAGCAGAATCAAAACCTAATTGGCTTATTTATATTATTGCAATTGTAGCAGCTACATTTGTACTTATAAAAGGTTCAAATACCATTATGAGATATTTTGGTGTAGATGTTGGATTAAAAGATGGTTTTGCACAAATGGCGGGAGCCTTTGCATTTGGTAAAACTATGTCAGACTTAGCCCAAAAACCTTTTAATAAAGGTAAAGGGAAAGATAAAAAAGGTCAAAACTCTGAAAGAGATAGATTATCGAAAGATGGAGAAGATATTAAATCAATTAATAATGATGGTGCTGATGAAGCTAAAAAAAGCGTTAATACACAAGGAAAAACAATAGGGTCTATGAAAGAACGTAGCCTTAAAGGAATGACAGAAGATACAGTTAAAGGTGTTAATCAAAAGATTACAAATGGAAATAAAGATATAAAGGATAGGTTCAAAGATGGTATTGAAGATGGTACATCTATAGGTCAAAGTAATAATGAAAAATGGCATGGGAAAGTGAAGCCTATTGATGAAATGGGAGTAAGTACAATCGAAAACGACAGTTCAAAGGCTAAAGATAACCAGAAAAAGGACTCTAATAATATTTCTATTAATGATTCTGATAAAAATCAAGGTGGAATCGGTCCTACAAGTGCAATAGAAACACGTAAACAACGTTTAGAACAAGAACTTAATACTGTTAATCCAAATACATCAGAAAAGGCTACAAGACGTATTACAGACGTTGTAGAAGGCGACAAATCATCTTCTGATACTAAAACAAAGTTAAACCAAGAAATAACACCTAAAAACATAGAAGCCAATGGAAATATAAAAATGAGTGGTAATGGTGAAAAATCTATTAATCAAGATGTTCATCCAGGGCAAATAGGCAATACAACAACACGACAAACAGTTAATCAAGATGTACAACAAGGGGTGGCCATTGGACACGAATCTGCACAAAGAATTAAGCAACAGGTCGATAGAGTAGGTTATAGTAATGCAGAACAAGTAAAACAAAAAATCATTCAAGAGGTACAACAAAGTGCATTAGGAAATACAGAAGCAAAACAACGAGTAGTTCAAGAGATTGAAAAATCTAGTGTTGCAACACCTCAACAGGTTCAACAAAATGTGCAGCAAGTGCTTCAATCTGCACGAGTTCCACAACAAGTAAATGATGTTGTTCAAAGAGTTATTCAAGATGTACAACCAGGAACAAATAACATTGCAGATGTAAAAGCAAAAGTTATTCAAGAACTTGAACAAACTTCATTTGGTTCGAAAGAGCCAATTAAACAAGCAATTATTCAAAATGTTGAAAAAGGGTTTAGTGCAACACCAGAGCAATTAAAACAAAATATTCAACAAGTGATCCAAACAACGGAAGCACAAAATGTTGTTGAAGAAAAAACAAACAATAAAAAATCAGGATATTTTGGTTCACTTTTCGGTGAAAGTTTAGATGAATATGAAGAAAAAACAGAAACTAAAAATAAATCAAGATTTGATTTTATAAAAGGTGCGTAAAATAAAAAAAGTGATTATAATATAAGGAGTGATTATTAATGGGAAATTATGAAGCGGTAGCATATGCAGTTATAGCTTTAAAGCAATTACAACAGGAAGTTAAAGAAATCAATGAAGAGAGTTTAAGTGGCAGAATGTTATATTTAATGGATATGTATTCAGAAAATGAAATATATACAAAGTATTCCAATGGAGATTATAAATAATTAAGTTTACCGTAAACCACTCAACGGGATATAAAATGGTGGCTGGTGAAGTATAATCGCAAACCTTGAAGCGATTCATTAAAATGAGGGTCGGTAAGTATGTCGTGAAAGTTTTCTTTCGCGACATTTGTCGTTAAACCCAGTAAAATAGGGGTTTCATATATGATTTAAACAGTGTAAACTTAAACTTATAAATAGTTTTAAGGTGGTGCGTAAATTGGGAAAAGAGGTTAAGGAGTGGTTTAAAGTCTCCGAAATAGCTAAAGTAGTAGGGGTTAGCAAAGTTAGTGTATATAATAAGATAAAAACAATTGACGCAAATATTTTACAGAGTTTATGGAAAAGAGAAAAGGGAATAATCTATTATAATATAAAAGCGGTTGACGTTATTATAAATGCCTTTAATCAAAATGAGTATGTACCATCAGAAAATCAAGATGAAACTGAGAATGGTGAAGATAATAAAGATGATAATGAATATAGAGAAAAATATATATCCGAATTAGAAAATGAAATAAAATATCTTAAAGAGCAAATTGCAATTAAAGATGATCTAATAGTTGAACATGTGAAATTAATTGAAAATGAACAGGTGTTAAGGAAACAAGACCAACAAGCAATAACACTCCTGGAAGAAGATAGAGCAAAGGCAATCAATGATAAGATGGTTGAATGGAGAGAAGAACACTTTAAAGAAGAGTGTGAAGAAAATAAAAAACCATTTAATATTATTAAAAGGATATTTAATAAGGAAAAATAAAATTCATAAGTTAATTTGTGAATTTACGCAATAAAAAAGGAAAAATAAAATTCATAAATTAATTTATGAATTTGCGTAATAAAAAAGTTGTAATGATAGCATTTACTTTGATTTATTTTTAATGTAAAATAGAGACAAGTTAGAAAATTGTAGAAAATTGAATAAAAAAAGTCCTTTCAACTCTTAAATATTAGTCTGGCAAACTGATATTTAAGCCAAACTTAGTAAGTGCATCACCACTTAGAAAGCCGTTAGAAAAGAACTTCTTTTATAGTAACAAAGTTACTTAATTTACTTAACATGAGTAAATTATAACCGATAGAGAAGAAGATTTCAAGATTTTAATAGCATTTTAGTATGGTAATCCTTACTAAAATGCTTTTTTTATGTTTTAAATTAAAAAGGTTGCATATCACCTATATGATGTGTAGTGGGACAAGCCATAAAACCACTAAAAAGAAGATGATAGGTTAGTATTGCCAATGCAGAAAGAATACCTCCGTACAATATGCCTAGCCCCTATTTTAGGTGTACGGGAAAGAGAGCGATGTCGGCTTAACGGACAGGTGTGGGAGTTCTAGGAGCATAGGTGCTCGGGAACCACTAGCAGATAGCATTAGGATAGAACCGTAATGTAGAAAGCTTGTGGGTGTTTACACGTAACAATAGGGTGCAAAATAGCGAGGTGACCGAGATAAACGGTTCAGAGCAATGAGCAGTTACTTCCTTACTGATAGTCTTTTGATTATTAGTAAGGGAATAACTGCGTCTTGCTTCAGCTCCCTCAATGCCAGTTCAGTTTATCCTTTCAGGATTTAAAGTCAAGGGTTTTGTAGAGAAAAGCTAGAACGTAATGCCCTTGAGATTATAGACCAACTGGAGCAACTAATGAACGAAGTGAGTTAGTTGTGGAAGGCGGTAGCACAAACGAAGTGCGTAGGGTGAATGCGTAGCAGAGGACGTAGTCCTTACCTCGTAGAGCGAACACTTTATTTATAAAGTATAGTGAGTTATACTTATACTAGACGTAAAGTCTTAATGTACCACTTGTGGTACATGTGAAAGGAGATAAAAATGAGTTATTTAGTAGCAAGAATGCAGAAAAATAACACTCAAAATTTGGGTGGGATGCAGAAGCATAACCAAAGAGAATTTGAGAATCACTCCAACAAGGACATTGACAAAGAACAGTCATATTTGAATTATGATTTAGTAAATGAAGGTAATATAAACTACAGAGAAAAGATAATGAGTACGATTGATACGCAGCGAGAAATTACAAAAAGTACAAAGGCAATTCGTAAAGATGCAGTTTTAGTTAATGAGTTTATAGTAACGTCAGATAAAGGATTTTTCAATAATCTTTCAGATGTGGATCAACAACTATTTTTTAAAACTGCAACAGATTGGTTTCAAGAAAGATATGGAGAGCAAAACGTGGTTTTTGCGACAGTTCACAATGATGAAATTACCCCTCACATGCACCTAGGTGTAGTACCTATGAGAGATGGTAAGCTTCAGGGCAAGAATGTTTTTAATCGTAAGGAATTGCTCTATATTCAAGATGACTTGCCAAAGTTTCTTGGAAAACGAGGTTTTGACATTGAGCGTGGCAAAGAAGGCTCAGAAACTGTTCATGCTGATTTTAATGATTGGAAAAGAGAACAAGCACGTGCTAGGGAGGATGTTTTTGAGTTAAGAAGGGAAGCGACCAGATTAGCTCCAGAAGTTGAAAATTTAAGCTCTGAGCGTGTTTCTTTAAAACAAGAGGTAAAAATATTAAAGCAAGAAAAAAGTGGCTTAAAAGACGAGAATGAGCGTTTCAAAGAATCTCTAACTTATTTAGATGATAAGCCAATTGAAAAATGGGGATTGAAAGATAATAATTTTGTTGCAATTAAACGAGAAGATTACAATAAATTAGCTGAAATTAAACATAATTCTAAAGTATTAAAAAAAGAAAATGAAGGTCTTTCAGGACAAGTAGAAAAATTAAAACTTGATAAAGAAGAATTACAAGACCGTAATTCTTTTCTAGAGCTTTCGATGGATGAGTTAAAACAGACACTTAAAACTGCACGTAGGCACATGAAAGACTTAAAAGAAAATGGTAATGTTCTTTGGGATAGATGCATGAGTTTTGCTCATAAATTTCGTTCAAATAAGGATGTGGCTAGAGAAAATGAAGATGGCATAGAGGATATGTTTTCAGACCAAGTCGGTATCATGGACTATGAAGAATGGAGTAAAAACAACATTAGAGTTCATAGCTTTAACAAACAACGTTAAATAAGAAGTATATTATACTTTATATAAAGTATAATATACTTCTTATTTTTTATATTTAAATGTAGTGACAAAAGTAGTGACAAAAATACAAATATATGGTATAATTATATAAAGATACAAAATAAGTAATTATTTTAAAAGGGGGATTAAGTTGTTTGAAACAAGAGTGGGAGTTAAAACCAACTATATACAATTTAGAGTATCAGACGAAGAAAAAGAAGCAATAGAAAAAATGGCTGAAGATTTAAACATGAAAAAGACTACTTTATTTTTTAAATTATTAGAGCTGCAGTCAAAGGAACACATTATAGAAAAATATAGAA
>JAFGYD010000067.1 GCA_016936295.1 Spirochaetales bacterium
AAGACCATACCTGTAGAAAGTACAACAACTCTATCTTCGGCATAAATATCGCCTTTTACAACGCCACCAACAACTACAGTCTTTGCAAATATACTACACTTAGCTCTGCCTGTATGGCCAATCAATACTTTTCCTTCTGCCTTAATACTACCAGAAAAATCCCCATCAATTTTTAAAAGCCCAGAGAGATCAATATCCCCTGAAAAAGCTGTACCATACCCTATTATGGAATTTATTACATTATTATTACTAGTATTACTCACTTAACTTCCTATTATTTAATATGAACTACCAATATAATCAGCTGGGTTTACATATGTAGGTCCTATTCTTACCTCATAATGAAGGTGAGGTCCTGTTGACCGGCCTGTACTACCCATAAGTCCAATTATATCTCCTTGTTTAACATATTGTCCTTTTCTTACAAATGTTTTATCTAAATGTGCATACCTTGTGCTATAAGACCATTTATGGCTTATAACAATAGTATTACCATAACCTGTTGGTTGATATTCTATTTTATCTACACTTCCATTAGCTGTAGCAATAATCTGTGTTCCTCTGCTATACGCTATATCTAAACCTCTGTGCAAATACCACTTACCTGTAAATGGTTCTTTTTGTGGACCAAAGCTTAAAGTAAAACGACCTTTAACATTCTTTAAAGGTAGTATAGATGGCATATCTTTAAAATGTCCACTTTTTTTTGTAATTTGATCTGTTAGTTCATCAAGCTTAGGTATTGAATCTTCTAATAAATCAGTAATATTGACTATTGTTTGATTTACACTTGAAGAAGATGCATCTGCTTCCTGTATATTCAATAAATTAGTTAAATCTCCACCACGTATTAATGATCCTTCATTATTATTACTCTCGTTAATACTACCTACTTGCAGTGTTCTATTAAAAGCCTGTTTAAATTTTTCAGCACTTTCGTTCAGTTTTTCTACATTCTCTGCAGTTTTATTTAAGTTCGCTTCAGCTGTGCTAATTCGATCATCCCGATCTTTAATAACACTTAAACTTCCTGAATAACCAGATGATAAAATGAAGAATGAAAATAACAAACCAAAAAACAGTATCAATACTGCAAATATAGAGAATAAAGAGACCTGTATATTCAAGACTCTCTTTTCACTATGTGGTATTAGCATTAAAGTTATTCTTTTCTTAAAAAAGCCTTGAAATTTATTCAATATTCCATCATCCATAGTAGCCATATAATCAGCACTCTTTTTTTTCATATATATTTAATCCAACCAATTTTCTATCAATTACTCTAAATGTATCATTACATTTATGTTTAAGGCAAGCATAGAGGGTTCTTACTATTATATTTTTTTTATTTATTGACTACTTAAAGGTTAAATGCTTATTATATTTTTATGAAACACTTTGATTCACATGTGCACATTGGATTAATTAACGAAGATCCAATGGAGCAACTATTAGTTATACAGAAGAGTAAACAAAAGAAAATCACAAAAATGTTAAGTATTTGTAACAATCTTGTGGATTTTGACAATGTTTATAATAATTTGATCTCTGAATCCTCAGTATATCACGCAGTTGGAGTGTCCCCATCTGAAGTAACACATCCTGGAAAAGATTGGGAAAAAAAGATAGAAGAACGTGCTGCATTGAGAAATGTAGTAGCTATTGGTGAAACAGGACTTGATTACTATAGAAAATTCGGAGATAAAAAATCTCAAATTGATCTATTTATAAAACAGCTGGAAATTGCTGAACATTTAGATCTTCCAGTTGTAATTCATAATAGAGATGCAGCTGATGATATACTAGATATATTAAACGATAAATTACCATCTAGAGGTGGCGTTTTACACTGTTACTCTGAAGATTGGAAATTTGCAGATACAGTTTTAAGTAGACACAATAACTTATATATCTCATTCGCTGGAAATGTAACATACAGAAATGCACGAACTCTCCAGGAGACGGCTTACAATATGCCAATTGAAAGAATGGTTGTAGAAACTGAAAGCCCATTTATGGTTTCCAGTGCATTTAAAGGTAAGAGAAACATGCCCTTTTATCTACCAGCAACTGTGGAATTTCTTGCAGAATTAAGAAATATTGATTTAGAAGAATTTTCCGATATTATTTATAAAAACACTTTGGAGCTTTTTAATATTAATGACTAATAAGGATTTATATGGAAGAAATCAGAATCTATAAAAAGAATGATTCTGATTCTTCTGACACTCTTTACAAAAAAATAAAAATTAAAGATACAGAAATAGATGGGAATTTATTTTTAGCTCCAACTGCCGGTTATTCAGATAAACCATTTAGACAGATTTGTTCTGATCTGGGCTCTTCATTTAACTATACAGAAATGGTCTCTTGCGAAGCAATAATAAGGGATAATGAAAAGACTCTTAAAATTATGGAAGCAGCAGAAAACGAAAAAATGAGAGCTATACAAATTTTTACGGGTTCTCCTGAATCAGCTGTTAAATCAATTAAGAATATATTGAAATTCAAACCATCATTAATTGATTTAAATTGCGGTTGCCCTGTACCTAAAATTTTAAAATCCGGTGCAGGGAGTGATTTAATGAAAACACCTGACAAAATTCGTGAAATAGTTAAAGCTATTACAGAAAATACTGATATACCGGTTTCAATTAAGGTACGATCAGGATTTACTAGTGATTCTATAAATTTCCTGGAGTGCGCTCAAATGGCCATTGAAGGTGGAGCATCTCTTATAGCACTGCATCCTAGAACCAGGGCTCAAGGCTATTCGGGAGAAGCAAACTGGAATCACATAAAGTTATTAAAAGATAGTGTTAATATTCCAGTTATTGGTTCCGGTGATCTAAACACACCCTTTGATGCAAAAAGAATGCTGAAAGAGACTGGGTGCGATGGAGTTATGTTTGCCAGAGGTTCTTTTGGGAATCCATTTATTTTCCAGCAAACTAGAGATCTACTTTTAAATAACACAAATCCGTCAGAACCTCTATTTACTGATAAAATGAAAATAGCATATAGACATTTAATACTTGCTATTGATTTTTATGGCGAAGATATAGCTGTAAAAGAGATAAAAAAACATCTATGTTCATATACAAAAGGGATTCCTGGAGCTAAAGAAATAAGGGATAAGTTTGTACGATGTAATAACTTAACCGATTACGAAAACGTTTTCAACTCTTTAATTTCAGAATAAAAGAGTAAACGTCAGTAAACAATTGACTAGCCCTTTTTTAAAATGATATATCTTATGTGTGAATGATAGTATAGATAAAATTAAACATTACTGCGGAATTGTAGGTATTCACTCTACTACAGAGAGAAATATACCTCAGGATCTTTTTTTTCCTCTTTTTTCATTACAGCATAGAGGTCAGGAAGGAGCTGGAATTTCATATTTAAATAATGGAAAACTTGTAACCTACAAGGATTTAGGTATGGTTTCTGAAGTTTTAGGAAGATATCTGGAAGAAAAAAGAACATCTACCGTAGGTATTGGCCATGTCAGATATTCCACAACTGGTGGGAATTTAGTTGAAAACGTTCAACCTATACAGGCTTCCTGTAATAAAGGAGATCTTTCAATAGCACATAATGGTAATTTTTCTAATTCTGAGCTATTGAAAAGCAAATTGACTGAAAAAGGAGCAATCTTTGGTTGTACTTCCGATTCTGAGTTAGTTTTACATTTAATAGCACACTCAATGCAGGATACGTTTTACAAAGCATTAAAAGAGACCTTGTGTTATCTTGAGGGTGCATTTAGTATGGTTATGGTTAAAGATAACAACTTATACGTAATGCGTGATCCAATGGGATTTAGACCACTTTATATTGGTCATAAAGATGGGTTAACAGTTTGTGCATCTGAATCATGTGCCTTGGATATACTTGATATCACAGATTATAGATCTGTTTTACCTGGAGAGTTAATAGTTGTTAACGATGACGGAATAAACAGTGAAATTTTTGCGACTTCCAAAAGAAAAGCTCAATGTTCCTTTGAACTAATATATTTTGCAAGACCTGATTCTGAAATATTTGATATTTCTGTTTATGAATCCAGGTTAGAAATGGGAAGGGTTTTAGCAAGAGAAGATGGTGATCCATCACAGTATGATCTAGTTATGAGTGTTCCGGATTCTGGAAATACAGCTGCTTTAGGATATGCTAAAGAGTCCGGTTTAAACTATGAATTAGGTTTAACTAGAAATCACTATACAGGAAGATCTTTTATTCTTCCAAGTCAGGAAAAACGTGAATTAGCTGTTAAAATGAAATTACATCCTGTGAAAGAGATAGTTAAGGGTAAAAGAATTATACTTGTTGATGACTCTTTAGTTAGAGGAACAACAAGTAAAATAATTGTTAAACTTCTTAAAGCTGCAGGTGCTAAAGAAATTCATGTAAGATTATCAGCACCCGAAGTAAAGGGGCCATGTTTCTATGGAATAGATGTTCCTACAAAAGAAGAGTTAATTTCAAATAGTAAAAATCCTGAAGAGATTGCTAAATATATTGGAGCAGATAGCGTAAAATTTTTACCTGTTGATAAGTTAAAAACATGTTATAAAAACTCAAATGATTTTTGCTATGCTTGTTTTAATAATGATTATCCAGTTGAACCAAAAACTGGGAAATAAAATATAAGGAGATAATTATGGGTTTAACCTATTCAGAAGCTGGAGTTGATATTGAAAAAGGTGATCGATTTGCCTCATTTATAGGTAATATAAAATCAAAAGCTGTTTCAAGCTCTATAGGTGGTTTTGCAGGTGGAATTGAAATTGATACTGAAAAATATAAAAAACCTGTACTCCTCTCTTGCACAGATGGTGTTGGTACAAAACTTTTAGTAGCACAGAAATTAAATAAATTTGATACTTTAGGTATAGATTTAGTTGCAATGTGCGTTAATGACTTAATAGTTTGTGGTGCATCACCAATGGTTTTTCTTGACTATATTGGGTGTGGAAAACTTGACGAGGATGTTCTAAAAGAAGTTATTAAAGGAATTGTAGAGGGTTGTGAGCAATCAAATTGTGTTTTAGCCGGTGGAGAAACTGCTGAAATGCCAGATATGTATCCTGAAAATGAGTTTGATCTTGCAGGATTCAGTGTTGGTATTGTAGAAAAAAGTAAAATGCTTCCTAAGCTGGAACTTGTAGAAAAAGGTGATATTCTTTTTGGTTTAGCTTCTACAGGTGTACACTCTAATGGATTCTCTTTAGCAAGAAAGTGTATTGACCCTAACGATACCGAGAATATGGAAAAATTACTTATTCCTACAAAAATTTATGTACAGGAATTAGAAGCACTTTTGGAATCGGATCAGATTATTGCTGCTGCACACATAACTGGTGGTGGTTTAGAAGGTAATATTGTTAGGGCTTTACCAGAAGGGATGAAACCAGAACTGTACTGGAATTGGGATATTCCTGAAATATTCTCAACAATACAAAAAAACGGTAATATATCCAATGAAGAGATGCATAGAGTTTTTAACATGGGATTAGGAATGGTTCTTGTAGTTAAAAAAGAGAATGAAGAGAGTTTTACTAAATTTGCAAAAGATAGAAATATTGTTACACAAAAAGTAGGTGTAGTAAAATAATGGCAAATTTAGGTATACTTGCATCTGGGAGTGGATCAAATTTTCAAGCTATTGCAGAATCACTTGAAAACAACAAATTACATAAAATTAGTTGTTTAATTTGTGATAGAAAAAATGCGTATGCCATAACTAGAGCAAAAAATCTAAATATTAAAGTTTATTATGTCTCCTACTTCAATAGAACAAAAGAAGATGCAGAAAATGAAATAAATAAAATTTTAGTTAATGAAAATTGTAATTTAATAGCATTAGCTGGTTTTATGCGAATTTTCTCTCCTTATTTTGTTGAAAAATGGGAGAATAAAATAATAAATATACATCCATCTTTACTTCCAAAGCATCCTGGTGCGCATGGAATTGAAGATAGTTATAATTCTGGTGATAAAGAGCTTGGAGTAACTATACACTATGTTGATAAAGGAATGGATACAGGACCAATAATTTATCAAGAATCATTTCAAAAAGGTGATTTAAGTTTAGTTGAAGTTGAAAATAGCATTCATGCTTTAGAGCATAAAATTTATCCGCAAATTCTTATCAAAAAACTTAATAGTATTTTGTAAAACCATTTAGGAGTAAAAATTGAGAGTCTTAGTAATAGGTTCAGGAGCAAGAGAACATGCTGCTGCATGGAAATTTTCTAAAAGTAAACGAATATCTGGATTATTTATTGCTCCAGGTAATGCAGGAACAGAAGATTTAGGAACAAATCTTGATATCGATGTTATGAACAACGATTTAGTTGTAAAAACAGTTAATGAAAATAGAATTGATTTTGTATTTATTGGTCCAGAAATCCCACTAGAAAATGGATTAGCTGATGCTTTGAGAGAGGTAAATATAAAGTGTTTTGGTCCTGGGAAAGAATCAGCACAACTAGAATCCAGTAAAGCATTTTCCAAAGCTTTTATGAAAAGAAATAATATTCCTACTGCAGACTATGTTGAGTTTTCAAATAAAGATGAATATACAAAATATATTAATAATCTTAATTCTAAAGTTGTTGTAAAAAAAAGTGGTTTAGCAGCTGGAAAGGGTGTGCTTGAATCCGATGATAAAAATGAAATGCTTGAATTTGGGTTAAAAGCACTTGAAGATGATAAAGTTGTTGTTGAAGAGTTTTTAGAAGGTTTTGAAGTTTCAATCTTTGTAATATCAGATGGTAAAAACTATAAAATTCTTCAACCATGTACTGATCATAAAAAGGCATATGATGGAGACAAAGGTCCTAATACTGGTGGTATGGGAGCAATTACTCCTGTTCCATGGGTTGATGCTAAACTTATGGATAGAATAGAAAAAGAGACTGTAATTCCTACAATTAATGGATTAAACAAAGATTCATTAAACTATAAAGGTGTTATATATATTGGTTTAATGATATCAGAAAATGGACCAAAAGTTCTTGAATATAATGTTCGGTTTGGAGATCCAGAAGCACAGATAATTTTTCCAACAATTGCTTCTGATTTTTGTAATATTATGGATGCTATTAGTGAAGAGAGTTTAGATTCTTATAACATTAGACTGACAGGTGATTCTGCAGTTTGCATTACTATTGCAGCTGAGGGTTATCCAGGAGATTATACAAAAGGTATAAATGCAAAAATAGATAATATAGATGAAACTGATGGTTTGATATTCCATGCATCTACATATTTAAAAGATAACTTGGTTTATACTAATGGAGGCCGATGTTTTACTGTGGTTTCTACTGGAAATAATACTTTAAATGCATGTGAAAATGCTTATAAAATTACTAACAAAGTAAAATTTGATGGTGCTTGGTTTAGAAAAGATATCGCAAGAAAGTTTTTTAAATAATTAAAACCGGATGAATAATCCGGTTTATCTTATAATTTTTATAACCTTATCTAATGCTAATGTTTCAAAAAAGTTAAAAAGTGAATCTGTAATATTAATTATTTCCATTTTTCCACCAAATGAAATTAATTTCTTATTAATAAATAGTAATTTGCCAATTCCAGAACTATCTATATATTCTGTTTTTGAAAGATCAAGAATTATATTCTTTTCACCCTGATCAATTAGCCTTACGGCTTCTTCTTTTAATTCATCCACTGTTTCACCAGTTAATTCGGTATCATCAACCGAAATTATAGATCCACTTTTACCTTTTTTCACATTTACAAACATTTACTACTCCATATATGATTGTTGTCTTTTTACTTCGTACATCAATACACCGGCTGCTACTGAAACATTTAATGAGTCTACATTTCCACAAGTAGGGATAGATACTATACCATCACAACTCTCTTTAACCTTTTCATGCATACCACTGCCTTCTGAGCCCAT
>JAFGYD010000284.1 GCA_016936295.1 Spirochaetales bacterium
AGTCTCTGCAACCTTGCAACCATTCTCATCCCATTCATACTTATAGATCTCCCCAAGTGGATTTATTACAGTTATTAATCTATTTAATGCATCATATTCATAATTTGTTGTATTACCAAGTTCATCTTCTTCATTAATAAGATTCCCGTTACTATCATAAGAATATTTTTTACTATATCCAAGAGCATCTACTGCTTCAATCAATCGACCTAAACCATCATATTTAAATTTATTATTATTATTTAATGGATCAGTTAATCCTACGATTTTTCCAAAATGATTATATTCTAATAGTGTAGAATTACCCTCTGAATCAGTCTTTTTAATAAGCCTGTTTAATCCATCATATTCATAGTTAGTTGTAAAATTATTTTTATTAGTATGAGTGATTAAATTCCCATTTCCATCCCACGAATATTCTTCACTATTTCCTATAGCATCTATTTTTTTAACAATTTGTCCTTTTAAGTCATATTCAAATTTAGTAACATTTCCCATAGGATCAATAATTTCGGTTAAGTCAGATACAGAATTATATTCGTATTTTGTTACTCTGCCCTCTGGATCTGTTTTTCTCACAAGACGATTTAAATTATCATATTCGTATAGAGTAATAATTTCTGAAGCATTAATAACTTTTAAAAGATTTCCATTAAGGTCATATACATAATCCGTCACAAAACCTAAAGCATCAATTTTACCAATCAAGCGATTCATACTATCATAATTAAATTTTGTAATATTTCCCTTATAATCTGTAACACTTAATACATTTCCATTTTTATCGTATTCTTTTAAACTTTCATTATTTAGTGGGTCAATAATTTTAATTAGTTGTGATAATTCATCATAGAAATATTTGGTTTTATTACCTTTATAATCAGTTTTGCTAATTATATTACCGTTAATATCATATTCATAATATTGTGTTTTTCCAGTTACTGAATCTTGAGACGTGGTTAAGTTTCTATTCCTATCATAGGTATAGCTAAAAACTGTTCCATCGGGCATTGTTATACTCTCAAGATCCTTTTCAGGGGTATAACTTTTGAGGGTAATATCTCCCATTGGATTAATTTCTTTTATTACACTTCCACGACTATCATATTCAAATTTTCTTTTTAATCCTAAATTATCAAAAAACTCAGTTACTTCACCACTTTTATTATATATTATACTTTGTTTGTGCCCCAAAGGATCATATATAGATATAAGATTCCCATTTTTATTATATTCATAACTAGTTACCGAATTATTTGCTTTAGTTACTTTCGTTATTCTACCCAAAACATCTGTTTCATATGTAGTTAAAACACCAGATGGATCTGTTAAGGTTTTTATATTCCATAAATTATCATAGGTATATGTTGTTATATTACCTAGTGGATCTCTTAGTTTGTATAATTTCCCATTATCATAATAACTATATTGAGTAACTCCTCCATCAGGATTTGTAGCAGATATAAGATTTCCTGATTCATCATAAACAAAGCTTTTAATATTCCCTTCTTTATCCGTTGCAGTTAACAAGTGATTATTTTCATCATACATAAAGTAATTAGTATTCCCTGAATAATCAGTAGTTGATAGAAGGTTTCTTCTTTCATCATATGTAAAGTATCTTGAATATCCGGATCGTCCTGTTTCTTTTATCAGATTACCTAAAATATCATATTCCATATATTCAGATGTTCCATCGAAATATCTTCTTTCAACAGTCTTCTTTTCATCATTAAAAAAATACAGGGTCACAGATCCATTTCGGTCAGATGCTGCAGTATAATTTTCATCAAGATTATATTCAGTACTCCAGTTATATCCTACTGAATCTATAGCTTTTGTAAATCTTATACTACCATCATCATATGTTGTATATTCAAAGTTGGTAATTCTGTTTTCAGGATAAGTTTTTGAAACCATTACATTGTTTTCGTATTTATAAATGTATTCAGCACCTTCAGGATCTGTATAACAAGTAAGAAAGTCTCCAGAATAACTATACGAATAAACATTTCCAATAGGATCTTGTATAGATGTAATTTTACCTTCGGTAGTTGTTATAATATATTCTCTACCAAATCCATCTGTAATCTTTGATAATTTATAGTCTTTATACTTAAAATAAGTAATATTATTGTTTTTATCTACAATTTGATCTAAAAGTCCATTAATTCCATAAATATAAATGGTTTTATCTCTATATTCTACAGATATTGTCCCATCAGAGTTTAAGGTAAATATTTCTCCATTGTTACCCATGTCTTCTAGATATCTAATAGAATCCACATAGTTTACTTTTTTTAACTCACTTCCATTTGGATAATAATTTGTACTACCGTCAGTAAAAAGCACTTCTGAGTCATAATCAGGTTCCGTAACTATTTCAAGAATAGTAGATATCCCATTTGAATCAATATATTTGATGGTGTTATTTCCTGTATAATAATCAAAAGTTTCATTTACCAGATGAGAGTTTCTATTTTCCATTTCAAGAGCATATATATGTTCAGATTCGGCTAAATCTCGATCAGAGGTAAACTCTGAAATTAATGACGATATGATTGTTTTATCAGCTATAATTTCCTCTCCAAGATTATATTTAAATGTAGATATTTCATTACTTATAATTACTCCTGTATCTAAGGTTCTATGAGCATGTATATCTTGACCATTTGCACTATCTGTATAAGTATCAGGATCTGTACCAAATGGAGGTGCTATATAAGATATTTTATAAAATCCTGATGCATTATTAAGTGCAGTTAAAGCCAAAGTGGCATTTGTATCTATAGTAGTTTTTAATTTATTTAATCCATTTTCTCCATATATAGCCGCGTATAAATTATTTTTATATATTGTTAATTCTGAAACTTTATTCAAACTATCAGTATTGCAATAAGCATTCATACTAACCCATTTTGAATAAACTGAATTATATTTTTCTGAAGCACTTGTATAATATATATCAATCTCACTCAATCTTTGATTAGCTATTTCAAGAAATCCTCCAGATTTCTCTATATTTTCTATTTTCAAAGGTAAATAGTTCAGAGCTGCCTTAATTTTCTGGTTATTTGCGGCACTCGCACTTGAACTTGCAATTCTCTGCACCTCACTCAATAATGATTTATATTTTTCTAAAAGAACTGTTAGATCATATACAGCTTTTAGAGCATTGTATCTTTTACTATTTTTTTCTTCAAAAACTGTAGAATCTCTATATGTTTCCAAAGTTTCATAATCTAATTTTTGTCGCCCTAATATAGACATTAATCTTGAGTTACTTGCTAAATCTGCAGCATATAGTTCTCTAGCCTGAAACGCAGAATCATAAGCTTTTACTGCAAAATCTAAAGCATTTACAGCTTCGCCATATGCCTTCTCATAATATTCTATAGATTTAACTATTGATTCAGATGCAGAAAGATTTGTATTTTCATCTTTTCTATTAACAGCTGATATTGCATATTCATAAGCTCTTTGGGCTAATAAAAGATTACTGTTCGTATTTACTATAATAACATTTAAATCAGTTACGGCTTTAGAAGCTTTTGCTTGGGCATCATTTATCTGTTTTTCAGCATCTGTGTATAACCCATTTTCAGAGTTAAATAAAACACTATAATCATTGATTGTTTTACTAACTCTATTTTGAGCTTCTTCTAATTCAGCAGTATGATTCCTTTTTACTCCAAATACAAATCTACTATCGTAATTAAAATTCCAACTCTTTCCAAATGATCCTATATATAAATTGGTACTACTGTATAAACGTTGCACGATTATTTCATTGTTTGTAATATCATTAACAGTAAATTCATTTGCTCCTGTTACAATATTTGCAGGATCTAAAACTGTATCAGCCCCTTGTGAAGCAGCTTGATCTTCATCTTCTTTTTCTTTTTTTGTATTTTCTGCTATGGCTTTTACTTCATTTTCATCTCTATTACTTAGTCTATCTTTAACTTTTTCAACAGTAGGTTTAATTTTTTCATCGATGATTTTTTTAGTTGAATTTTTTATACTATCTGCTATTTTTGAGAGGTAACCTGCTTCATTTGTATTCTTCACATTTTTTTTACCATCATCTGTAGCTTTAGCTAGATCATTTCCTGAATTGCCTGTATCTTTAGTTACATTTTTATCTGTTGTTAAACTATCATCTTTTTTGACAGCACCTGATCCTTCGTTTGCAAGCGCCTCGCCTTTTTTTGCATCACTCTGTCCTGAAGCAACAACTTTCTCGTCATTATTTTGATCTCCCGTTTGACCATTTGTACTAGTACTATCATTAGCAAGAGCTTTTTCATCTTGACCCAATTCAGGTTCTAATTTATCTTTATTTTTATCAAGAACTGCAGGGTTATCCCCATCGTTAGCCTCATCGATGTCATCTAAAGTATCAGAGAAATCACCAGAACTACTAGAACTACTAGAACTACTAGAACTACTAGAACTACTAGAACTACTAGAACTACTAGAACTACTAGAACTACTAGAACT
>JAFGYD010000068.1 GCA_016936295.1 Spirochaetales bacterium
GGAATACGAACTTTTTTCCCACCAATTTTATGTGTCATTTCAACCATATCACCAGCAGCATATATATTGTCATCGGACGTTTTTAATGTTTCATCAACAAGTAGACCACCAGCTTCACCTATAGATAGTTCACTCTCTATTGCCAGTTTTAATGTTGGTCTTACTCCAACAGACATTAGAACCATATCAGCATTTAGAACTTCACCATTATCCAGTGTAGCACTACTTTGACCTATTGCTTTAACCGCTCTTCCTGTATAAATATTAATCCCGTAACTTTCCATCTCTTCCTGAATAAAACCAGCTATTTCAACTTCCATGTTTGGCATTACGTGAGGCATCATCTCTACTACACTTACCGAGATATCTCTTTTTGCCAATGCTTCTACCATTTCCAATCCAATAAAACCACCACCAATAACAACTGCTGTTTCAGGATTGTTTTTATTTATGAAGTTATGAATTTTATCCATATCATCAAGTGTCCATAAAGAAAATACATGATCCTGATCTACGCCTGGTAGTGGAGGAACTATAGGTTTTCCACCTTGAGCCAAGATAAGCTTATCGTATTTATATTCTACATTTTTCCCTGTTTTTTTGTCTAAAGCTGTAACAATTTTTGCTTTTCTATCAATTTTAATTGCTTCAGTTTCAGTTTTTACTTCTACGTTGTACTGCTCTTTGAAACTCTCTGGACTCTCTAGAATTAATTTTGATCTATTTTCTATATCTCCGCCAATATAATAGGGTAATCCACAGTTTGCAAAGGAGACATCTGGTCCAGCTTCAAGCATAGTGATCTCTACATCACCTGATATTCTTCTTGCCCTTGCAGCAGCAGTAGCTCCACCAGCTACACCACCAATAATAAGTAGTTTTTCCATAAACCTCTCCTTATGTTATGTTGTAAAAATAATATATATAAATATTTGCATGTTGTCAAATTTTTATAGATAAAAAAAGTGCAAATAACTATAATAATTAATTATGGTTATATTTAATCCAGATTTCAAATCAAAATTCATAGCAAGACCAAATAGATTTATAATAATTGCTGAGCATAATGGTGCAGAAGTAATATGTCATTGCCCTAATACAGGACGAATGAAAGAATTATTGTATCCCGGGGCAGATATTATTCTTGAAAAGAGTCGAAATCCAGACAGAAAAACTTTGTTTACAGTGGTTGCTGTTTATAAAGGTGAACTAATTGTCCCTATTACATCTGTAAGGGCTAATTGGGTTGCAAAGGAGTTGGTTATACCATATTTATATCCCAATTCTGCTATTACTCAGGAATTCACATATAGAAACTCCAGGTTTGATTTTAAGATAGAAGATCATGGTAGTCCTAGATTTATAGAGGTTAAATCCTGTACTCTTTTTGAAAAAAATCACGCGATGTTTCCAGATGCCCCAACTACTAGAGGATTAAAACATATGGAGGAGTTGAGATTCGCAGTGGATGAAGGTTTTAAAGGAACAGTATTGTTAATTGTATTTAATCATTTAGCAGAATCCTTTTCTCCAAACTATAAAACAGATCCACAATTTGCAAAAACAATGGAGGCTATAAGTGGTAAAGTAGATGTTATTCCTTTTAAAGTTAAAATAAACCAACTAGGGGAGGTTACAATTCCAATAGAAAATCCTATACTACCACTTATATGGGGAGTAAATGATAGAAGATTTAAATAAATTATACGAAAAATATAATAGGCCCGAGTATATTCATCCAGACCCTTTTGAATTTGTTTTAAGGTATACAGGGAAGGAAGACCGGGAAATTGTTGGGTTAATCGCTTCATCATTTGCTGTTGGAAATGTCTTTCAAATTTTAAAGTTTTTAGAGTCTGTATTTGTTAAAATGGGTGATAGTCCATACTCTTTCTTTCTAAATTCTACTGATGATGATATAAAAGAAATTTTTAAAGGGTTTTACTACAGATATTACAAAGATAAAGAGATTATAGAATTCTTTCTTAATATAAGAAGGGTTGTTACAACATTTGGTTCTTTAGAATCATGGGTTAAATCACTGGATAATGAAGAGTCTGACAATTATTTACCGCTATTTGTAAATATAAGCAGGGATTTTAATTTAAGTTCAGCTTTAATTCCTAAAGCCACAGGTAATAGTGCGTTTAAAAGACTGGCTCTCTATTTTAGATGGATGGTTAGAAAAGATGAAGTAGACTTGGGGTTGTGGGTAAGTTTAGATCCTAAAAAGCTAATAATACCTCTGGATATCCATATGATGAGTATAAGCAAAATTTTGGGATTCACAAAATCATCGGCAAATTCTAGAAATAATGTGGTGAAAATAACAGATAGATTTAGGTCATTAAACCCTGATGATCCTGTGAAATGGGATTTTTCTCTTTCAAGGCTGGGTATACACCCAGATTTGAATTATAAAGAACTTATCGATTTATTTTAATTGCTCCAGGTTTACAAACCTTTAAACACTCACCAATTTTATCACATTTTTCTTGGTGTCTAACACGGCATAGGCCACTAAAGTCATCTATATATAAAACTTTTGGAATGCATACATCTATACAAGCAGTGCAACCTGTACATAGCGTCTGATCCACTACAACTACTGGTTCCATATTCTATCCTCCATATTAAATATAATATATTTCCTTGGAATAAAATATCTAAATATTGTAAAATATATCCAAATAAGGAGATAGAAATGGAAAATGTAGCAATTTTAGGGGCCAGTAATAAGAGTGATAGATACTCATTTATGGCGTTAGAACTTTTACAGCAATATAATCATAGTGTTTATCCTGTTCACCCTCTATTAGAAGAGATTAATGGTGTTAAAGTTTATAAAGATTTAGATTCAATTACAGATAAAATAGATACATTAACAGTTTATGTAAGTCCTAAGCATTTAGTTAATAGTATCGATTCAATTATTAAACTAAATCCTAAAAGGGTGATTTTTAACCCTGGGACAGAGTCTGATGAAATTATTAGTAGAATTGAGGGTGAAGGAATTAAGGTTCTTAGAGCTTGTACTTTGGTTATGTTAAAAACTAATCAGTATTAATTTTTAATAGTAATAATTATTGACAAAGATTCTGAAGTCATATAACCTACTATTCAGATGGGATATTAGGTATTAAGGAGTTTGATATGATATATAATTCAATAATTGATTTAGTTGGTAACACACCCGTAGTGAAACTTAACACTTTAACCAGTGGGTTAAAAGGTGAGGTTTATGTTAAATTAGAAGGGTTTAATCCTCTTTCAAGCGTTAAAGACAGAATTGCTAAACAGATGATTGAAGATGCAGAAAAAAGAGGGGATATTGATAGTGATTCTACTCTAATTGAGGCAACTAGCGGTAATACCGGTATAGGATTAGCTTTTGTTGGTGCTGCAAAAGGGTATAAGGTTTCAATTGTAATGCCCGACACAATGAGTGTTGAAAGACGAAAACTTTTAAAAGCTCTTGGTGCTGAATTGGTTTTAACACCTGGTGAAAAAGGGATGAAGGGTGCTATTGAGAAAGCTGAAGAGTTAGCAAAGAATACACCAAAATCCTATGTGGTTAGACAGTTTGACAATCCATCAAACCCTGAAGCTCATAGACAAACAACTTCAAAAGAAATTTTAAAGGATTTCCCTAATGGTCTTGATGCTTTTGTTGCTGGAATTGGTACAGGGGGAACTATAACAGGGACTACTGATGTTTTAAAAAAAGAGTGGCCTACCTTGCATGTTGTAGCGGTTGAACCTGTTGATTCACCTGTTTTATCTGGTGGTAAACCTGGCCCTCATAAATTACAGGGTATTGGTGCAGGATTTATACCTTCTGTTTTAAATACAAATTCATATGATGAGATTATACAAATTACTACAGAGGATGCGGGAACAACTGCAAGACGTTTAGCAAAAGAAGAAGGGTTGCTATTGGGAATATCTTCGGGTGCTGCAGTAAAAGCTGCACTTGAATTGGCAAAAAGAGATGAATTTAAAGGTAAAAAAATATTAGCTATTGCTCCATCTTCTGGGGAACGATATTTAAGTACCTGGTTATATGAGGAATAGGAATGGCTCAGAAATTTGAAACTCTAGCACTACATGCTGGATATGATAGAACAAAGGGTGATGCAACATGTGCAGTCCCAATTAATAGAACAAGTGCCTACCACTTTAGGGATGCTAAACACGCAAGTGATTTATTCCACTTAAAAGAGTTGGGTAATATTTATACCAGACTAAATAATCCTACTCAGGATGTTTTAGAGCAAAGAGTTGCTGCATTGGAAGGTGGAGCAGCAGCAGTTGCACTTGCTTCCGGAACCTCGGCTATTTTTTACTCTATAATTAACTTAGCCAAAGCAGGGGATGAGATAGTTGCTACAAGTAACTTATATGGTGGAACATTTACAATGTTTAATAATATACTACCTGATTTAGGTATTAAGGTGCATATTATAGAAAACGGTGATTATGATGGTTTAAAAGCTGTAATTAATAGTAA
>JAFGYD010000069.1 GCA_016936295.1 Spirochaetales bacterium
AAAGGTGTATTTAGTTCATGAGCCATTCTTGCTACAAGGGTATTAAGGGATGTTAGTTTTTCATCTTGAATTAAAACTTTTTGGGACTCCCATAATGCTTCAATATATTCAAGAGAAGAATTATGGCTTTCCTCAAGCTTAATAACACGTATTTGCATAGCTTTAAGACGTTTTCTCTGTCTTAAATAGAGATATGTTAAAGTTATTGTCGTAATTATAAATAAAAAAGCAAGTAGAATCATCAATATATTCTACCTGCTTATAGTTAATAGGTAAACTTAATTATTCACCAAAATAATCTTTATACAATTTTTTAACAAAACCATTATCTATCAATTTTTGTAAAGCAGTATTATATCTGTCAACAACTGACTGGTCTAAAGTTTTTGAGAATGATGTTCCTATATCAAGACTAAAAATTGACGGCCCAACAGGTTTGACATTCCAGTTGTTTAAGTTTGCATAATATAACCCAACTCTTTTAACTTCTGGAACAGCATCTACTTCACCATTGTGTAAAGCTTCCATAGCAACCGTTGTTGTTGGGTATTCAACAATTTCTATATCTTTATAATCTCTTAACATTTGGTAGATATGTCCTCTTGTTTGAACACCTACTTTTTTACCATAAAGAGATTTAATAGCTTCCTCTTTGTTATCAGGGATAACCTCTGTAGAGTCTGAAGGAAGGAATATTACATAGAATAATGTTTCAAAAGAGATACTAATATTTGCTAATGCTTTATAATCAGGTAATATAGGAGTTGCAATAGCTTCATGCCCTTCACCACTTTTTATTTTAACAACAACAGGACCTAAATCTGTATATGAATTAAGATGATATTTCTGTCCCATCTCCTTCATAACAGCTTTTTCAAGATCTACATAAAAACCTTCTAACTCGTTATTGTCGTTTAAAAACATTCCGGGGGCACCATCTGCCCTAACCCATATTTCCAATGTATCATCTTTTGTAATTACCTGTAGTGGTTTTGTTTCTGTTTCTTCGGTAACCTGTTTAACTTCTTCTTTCTCCACTTCTGCCATTTTTTCACTTACTTCAAGTTCAGTAGTCTGTTTCTGGCAGGAGAATAGAAACAGTGGTACAAGTATTATAGATAATAATTTCTTCATTTTTATACACCTTTCATAATTATAAGATATAATCATTTGTTTCTTTAATGTTAAAGCGAGGGGATTATGGAGTCAAGTTTAATTAATTCAAAAAAATATTATAATCTTTCTGAGCCACAGAAGATGATCTACTGGGGAGAGTTTTTACATCCTAAAAGCAGTCTAAATACAGTATGTGTTACATATGAATTAGAAGATCAGAATGATGTTGAACTTCTAAAAAAAGTTATAGTGAACGTTATTAAAGAGAACCCGGGTCTACACCTTAGAATCCATAATTTTCAGGGGATACCTTATCAGTATAAATGTGATGATGAGAGTTATACTATACAATTAATTGATTTTAGTAATGAAACGAATAATAAAAAAGAGATAGAGTGGATAGAAGAGAAAGCAACATACTCTTTTAATTTTTTTGATTCAAGACTATTTAATTTTTACCTTTATAAAAGTTTTGACTCATCTACAAATATGATGATTCAATTGCACCATATTATTAGTGATGCTTGGACACATCAGTCTCTATCAGAACAAATTTTTTCTAAATATAAATCTCTGAATAATAAAGAAGAAGATGTTTTTAAACCTAAATATTCCTACTTAGAGTATATTAATACCGAAAAAGAGTTTTTAAATTCAACAAGAGCTGAAAAATGTCTGGAATTCTGGAAAGATAAATTTAGAAAAACAAAAGAGATTCCTTTATATACAAATACACTGCATAAAAAAACAAGATCAAATGCTGAAAGATATAGAAAATATATTGATGATAATTTACAGAAAAAAATTCAAAATATTACTACAAATAATAAAATTTCCTTGCCAACTTTCTTTTTAGGATGTTTATTAATAACTCTGCAGAAGTTGTATAAAATGGATACTCATTACCTTGGGACTTTAACGTATAACAGATTAGGGAAACAGGAGAAAGAAGCTGTAGGAATGTTTGTAAATACTCTACCGATGTATTTTAACTTAGATAATGCAATTACTTTCAGAAGTTTATCACAATTGATCGATATAGAATTAATGGGAATAATGCGAAACCAGAGATTCCCTTTATCCAAAATTTCTAATAGTGAAGAGTTAAAAGATTTGGATTTAGCAAAAAAGATACAGATAATTTATTCTTTTCAAAGTGCTTTGGCTGCCTACAATTATATATTTCAAGACAATAAAAGTACAAACTATCCTATTCTTTTCAGGCCCACAAGAGAGGGGCTTGATGGTAAATTCCATATTGATATTGATTACCAGATAGATTGCTTTTCTGAAGGGGAGATAAAAAATATAGCAGATGTCTTTTTATCGGTAATTGAGGATTTAGAAGATGTAGATGCACCTATTGATTATAAAAACGAATTTAACCTGCCATTTACAAAGAAAAATTATAACCTTGATAGAACATTACACTCAATTTTTGAGGATAAAGTTAATGAATTCCCCGATAATATAGCAATTTCCTTTGGTGAAGAGTCTTTAACATATTATGAGTTAAATAGAAGAGCAAATTTTCTTGCTAAAGAGTTATTAAAAAAAGGTTGTAAAGCTGAAGACCCTGTAGTTTTAGTTTTAAACAGGTCTTTAGAGATGATGATATCGATACTTGCTGTTTTAAAAGCCGGTGGATGTTATCTGCCAATGTCCCCGGAGCAACCCTTAAGCAGGATTAAAAAAATTGTTGAGTTAAGTGGTTCTGAAATAATTATTTATAATAATAAACTAAATGAGGAAGAGTTCAATCACTGTACTTTTTTTAATGTCCAGAATTTGGAATACCCTATTAGGGATTTTGTAAACCCTAATGTAGAGGTAAAACCCGAAAATTTAGCCTATATTATATATACCTCTGGTTCTACAGGGGAACCTAAAGGGGTAATGATAGAACATAAAGCTGTTATAAATAGACTTTTATGGATGCAGGATAGTTACCCATTAAATAGTAGCGATAAACTATTACAAAAAACCCCTTATACCTTCGATGTTTCCGTTTGGGAACTTTTTTGGTGGTATTTTAATGGAAGTTCTTTACACTTTTTAAAACCAGGAGGAGAGAAAGAACCTGAAGTCATTGCTAAAACTATAGAAAAAGAAGACATAAGTGTTATTCATTTTGTACCTTCAATGTTGTCACTTTTTCTAGAGTATATTGAAAGATTTTCTTCCGGTGAAAAGTTTAAAACACTAAAAAGAGTTATATGTAGTGGGGAGGCTCTGAATCTAAATCAGGTAGAGAAATTTACACAACTACTTTCCAAGAGTTGTAATACATCAATTCATAATTTATATGGACCAACAGAAGCTGCTATAGATGTATCTTTCTATGAATGTACTGGAAAAGAGAAAACCCTTATCCCAATAGGAAAACCAATTGATAATGTTGAGTTGTATGTTATGGATAAAGATGGGAATGTGCTACCAGCTGGTGAGAGTGGGGAGTTGTTTATTGGTGG
>JAFGYD010000070.1 GCA_016936295.1 Spirochaetales bacterium
CCAATACCCCAGCCACCAACTACAAATAAAAACCATGGAAAACCCGGGGATGTTAACATGTTGAGTAAAAATATTCCTATATTTACGGCTAGAAATGACACTAAGTGATTTCTGAAATGATCACCTTTTTTTACATATTCATTAAATAATATCTCTTTATATTCGTTATAAGTCATAAGAGTTATCCTCTATTCAATTTTTACATTTGTCAAGGTTAATCCTTAATATAGCCTATTCTGTTGACATCTAGTATTTAGCAAATAATAATTAAAACTATACCCACATTCAAAAAGGTGTTATATGACTGTAAGACAAAAATTTTTAATACCAATAATTTCAACTCTTTTAGTTATTGGGATTGTTGGATATTTACTATTTTCCTTAAGTTTTTCTAAGCTTTCAGAAATTATTATCAATAAAAATAAAGATCAATATATGCATTCTGTAGAGTTTTTTGTTCAAGAAAAAATTGATCAAATAAATAGTGCTATAGAGCAGGTTGGAAAAAAAGCTCTGTATATGGCCTCAATGTTTTCAATGGATGAGCGTGTAATAGAAGCGTATAATATCGCATTTGAGGGTGATATTAACGATGAAAACAGTGCCTATTCACAACTAAGTAGAGAGTCTCTTCGATTAATTTTCCAATCGACAATTGATGGATATACAAAGAATACAGGAGAGCCTGATATTAAGCTTCATTTTCACTTACCAAATGGAAGAAGTTTAGTAAGACTATGGAGAAAGGATTATCAGGCCGTTATAGATGGGAAAAAATATGATATATCTGATGATTTATCAGATTTTAGAAAAACAGTTCTTGATGTAAATTCAGGTTTACATACCCCGGTAACAGGTATTGAGATAGGGCGTGGTGGTTTTGTTATTAGGGGTGTAACGCCTATTACATCTAGTAAAGGTAAACATTTAGGTTCCACCGAAGTTTATTTTTCATTTAGTGATTTAATTACAAGGGCAAGATCATCTGAAAATATGTATTTTTCAGTTTTTATGGATTCTGCTCAATTGGAAATTGCTACATCTTTAAATGATAGCTCAAAATATCCTTTAATTGAGGATAAGTTTGTATTAACAGATAGTACCGATTCAAAAATAACAAATCCTTTTTCCACTAAAGACTTTTTGTTAAAAGGTCGGGAAAAGCTAGTAATGGAACAAAATGGGAATTTCTTAATAAGTGCGTTCCCTATATTAAATTATTCTGGTGAGGTAAATGGTACAATTATTTTTGCACTGGATATCTCTGAAGATATAGTAAATCTAGAAAATATGAGAGCAGAATTAGTGTTAAGGTTCTCATCAATAAAACTACTATTTACAATTGGTATTATATTAATGGTTATAAGTATTTCAATTATTGTTATATTTACATCTGGGATGGTTACAAAACCCCTGGGAAGAGCTGTATTTGTGGCTAATAACTTAGCTGAAGGTCGTTTGAACATAGATGTAGGAAATATTGATACCGATGAAACAGGGCAGTTGTTACAAGCAATGAAGAATATGGCAGAAAAAATTCACACAATTGTAAATTCAGTAACAGAAACAGCAAAACTCGTAGCCAATGGTAGTTCTAACTTGAATATCGCAGCACATAAATTAAATACAGGAGCAACTGAGCAGGCTGCTACAGTAGAAGAAATATCCGCATCAATGGAAGAGATGAATTCAAGTATTCAGCAGAATGCTAAAAATGCTAGTATTACAGATGACATTTCTATAAATGCAGCGGAAGAGACTATTAAAAGTGGTATAGTTGTTAAAAATGCTGTATCGGCAATGAATGAAATAGCCAGTAAAATTTCTATAATTGAGGAGATTTCACGACAGACAAATCTTCTATCTTTAAACGCTGCAATAGAAGCTGCAAGTGCAGGTGAGCATGGAAAGGGTTTTGCTGTAGTCGCAGCAGAAGTTCGAAAATTAGCAGAACGGAGTCAACAAGCTTCAAGTGAAATTAGCGAATTGTCTAGTAGGACTAGTGAGACAGCCACTAAAGCTGGTGCTATGCTTGATGAATTGGTTCCTAAAATTTCTAAAACAGCGGAACTTGTTAAGGAGATCAGTTATTCAAGTTCAGAACAGAGTAGTGGTGCAGAACAGATAAATAAAGCTATTATAGAACTTGATATTGTAACCCAGCAAAATGCTACTAGTTCTGAGAAGTTATCATCCACAGCCGATGAATTACTTAGGCAAGCCGATTATTTGAATGAATTAATGACTTTTTTCAAAATTGAAGAATGACGTTATTACAATATTTATATGGATTAAAGAGGGAATATGTATAGATTATCGTATAAAATAATGTTGTTGATTACCATTCTTGCTACTATTGGAGGATTACTTACAATAATTCCATACTCAGGAGCAAGTTATCCCAATATAATTGGTTACAAGTCTTTGTGTACATTTGCCCCGGCGGCAACCTTTTTTTGTTTTTCAATTGCTGGAGTAAGTTGTTTCATTAGATCCACATTTATTAAAGACCAAAGCGGATTAAGACGTGAAAGATTTAAAAGACATAGTAACAAATTACTTATTGTTTTTGTTTTAATTTGTTGTGCTACATTTTTTACTTATAAATATAACATAATTAAAGCACCATATTTAGATGGTACTACATCCGCATCTTATGAAAATTAATAATGGAGATTGTATGAATAATAAAAGAGTAATGATTAATAAGTTTTTTGAATCCAGGGAGTTTGCAATAGCAGGTGTATCCAGAAATGAGCATAAAACCGGCTCTGTTTTCCTGAAAGAACTTAAAGCAAAAGGTTTAAAAGTAGTAGGTATTAATCCAAATATGTCCGAAATTGATGGAGAAATATGTTTTAAATCTGTTTCCGAACTTCCTAAAAGTGTGGATGCAATAATTACAACAGTTAAACCTGAAAACACATTAAGTGTTGTAAAATCAGCTTTAGAAAAAGGAATTACAAATATTTGGATGCAATTGGGTTCACAGTCCGATGAGGCTATTAAATTTGCTACAGAAAATGGAATGAATGTAATATATAAAGAGTGTTTAATGATGTATTGTGAGCCTGTAACTTCAATACATAAGTTTCATAGAGGAATTATGAAGTTGTTTGGTAAATATCATAAGAATTAATAAAACTGCGGACGACTGGACTCGAACCAGCATGGGTCTCCCCACTACCACCTCAAGGTAGCGTGTCTACCAATTTCACCACGTCCGCAATTAGATTTGTATCATAGCTTTTAAACCAGAAATTAGTCAATATTTTATACCTATTTATTTGACGAAATTGGAGTCATGAGTTATTATTAAAGTAGATAAAGACAGTGGTCTTTATAGGATACAGTGAGGGTTTTCAGACAACATTGATTGCTCAACTGAAAGCATTTCTAAGCCGGCTTTAATAACCGGCTTTTTAATTTATAACTCTTTAGTGTTTTCCCAATTGACCACAAGCTCCAGCAATATCCTGCCCTTTAGAGTGTCTGATTGTTACTTTAAGGCCCAGATTAAAAAGATGTTTTGAGAATATTTTTACTTTTTCAAGATCTGGTGCCTCAAAATTATTATTTCCTGTTTCATTGTAGGGTATTAAGTTAATTATTGTGTTCAATCCATTTAAAAAATTAAATATCTCATTTGCTTCATCTTCGGTTTCGTTTATTCCTTTAAAATTTATTATCTCGATAATTATTCTTTTATTAGTTACTTGCTGGTACTTAATTAAAGACTCTTTTATCTTATCCAAAGATGGGGTTTTAGGTATAATCTGCTCCCTTAGTTTCCGGTTTGCTGTAATTAGGGAGAATGCTAAACCAGGATAAGGTTTACTTAGTAAAAGTTTTGGAAAAGCAGAAATTACTCCACTGGTTGATATTGTAATTCTACGTAGGAAAATATTATAGGTTTTTGGATTTGTAAATATTTTTATAGATTCCAGTACATTATCAATGTTATGAAGAGGTTCTCCCATTCCCATATAAACAATATTTGTTATATCTTTATTAAAAGCACTTTTTAGGAGATCAAATTGTCCTGTAATCTCTTGTACTATAAGATTTCGCTTTAACCCAAGATTTCCTGTTTGGCAAAAAGTACAACCCTGAGCACACCCAACCTGGGAACTTAAACAAGCAGTGGTTCTTCCTGTCTGGTCTACAAGTAAAACACTCTCTATTACAGAATTATCCTGCAGTTGTATAGATATTTTGCCAGTTCCATCCCTGGATGTTAGTGAGTTTAAGATTTTCATTAAAATGCCCTAGTTTACAATAAATTTTTCCATACTGTTACTTAAAGTTTTTACAAGCTTGTTATTAACTTCTTCTTTCGATGTTAAAGTCAGTAGTTTTTCATTAACTTCATTCATTGCATTTGTCATAATATTTACAGCCTCGGAAACGCTTTTAATAATATCAAAAACCTTTTCTTCTTCATTCTGCATATTTTGTGTAGCAGAATTTAAGTCGGAAACAGTAGTCTCTACAGAATAGCTATTAGATTTTAGCATTGACATTGCATCTAGAATCTCAGCAGAACCTTGATTTTGTTCTGTCATTGCACTTTTAATTTGGCCTTGATTATTAGCTACCGTGTCAATTTTATTTGATATTTTTGTAAATGTTGCTTCCGTTTCTTTTGTACTTTGTACGGCAGTCGATATAGCCGCAATTATTGATTTAAGGTTTTCGGAAATTCCTTTTGACTGTGATGAGGTAGATTCTGATAATTTACGTATTTCATCTGCAACAACAGCAAACCCTTTCCCAGCATCACCAGCATGGGCAGCTTCAATAGCTGCATTCAT
Source organism: Spirochaetales bacterium (assembly GCA_016936295.1). Lineage (GTDB taxonomy): Bacteria > Spirochaetota > Spirochaetia > DSM-2461 > DSM-2461 > Thiospirochaeta. The sequence continues at coordinate 4,815 of JAFGYD010000070.1, forward strand.
TGATAGTAAACTTGTTCTATCTGCAATATCTGCAATTAAATTATTAGCATTTTTCAATGAGTTAGAAAGCTCAAATACCGTTGCGATTTCCTGTGATACTCTATTTATCTGGTTTCTACCCTCATTTCCAGTTATTGATAGGTCTGAAACTATTGTAGCTGTTTTTTCCACATTATTTGTAACAGTTCGAATATTTGCTATCATCTGTTCAACAGCAGCAGAAGACTCTTCAACAGCTGTCATCTGTTCATCTACATCGTTTTGTAACATTGATGTATAAGATTGAACCTTATTCATCTCATCCTTCATTGCGATAATGCTAATTTTTTCATTCTTAATATTAGACTCAACACTATTAAGAGATATTGAAACTTTAGTATTTGAACTATTAGCATCATTTATAATAGAATTTAGTTGAGAGCTAAAGTTTACAAAATTTGACCCCATCTTTTTAATACCAGAAATTAGGGTTGAAAGAGATATTATATATGCATTAAATGCTGAAGACAATTTTCCAATCTCATCGTCTATGTCTTGTTCTAGAAGATTAGTTAAATCTCCTCCACCTTCGCTCATTTTTATTAATCTATCTGTAACTTTATTAATTCTTTGAATAATAAAGTTTCCAATTATTATAGATAATATCGCAATAGCCAGAGAAGTTAATGAAATAATTATAATGGTTGTAGTTTTAGTTTTTGTATAACCTTTAATAAGTGTTTTATTTAGGTTTGAAACAAAATTAAATTCATTGCTTATTATTTCTTGTATATACTCAATAAGCTTTGTTGTGTTGCTCCAAATTCTATTACTGTCCAGGTTGTAATTCCCACTCTGGTAATTTAAATAGATACCTTTGTAGTCTTCTTTTGATTGGGATAACTCTTTTGAATTAAGAAATAATTCTTTTATTTTAATAGATTCACTTGTCAATAAAATTCCACTACCTCTAATCCCTAAAGCTATCGAGTTAAAATCAGAATCTATCTGTTCCATTACATCACGGGTTATAGGTTCATCTTTTGCAATAACAGATGAAGCATAACCTCTAAACCGACCTATAGATTCTTGAATTTCTATAAGTGCATTTAAACTGGTTAATCGTTTCCCAACACCTCCTGCTGTTTTTTCGTTTACAGCTATTGAATTAAATTTGGTGAAGGAAGAGATAATTTTTGTATATTCTTCTAATAATGTAATTGATGTAAGAGTCTTTGAATCGACCTTAGATCGAGTTTTATTTAATTCATCGAGCTGTAAATTAAAATCTGTATTAACTTTTTTAAATAAAGTGCTTAATTCCAGAGCCTTTTTAGTCTCTTTGAAGTGAATAGTTACATTTTCCCTAGCAGAATCAATTTTATCCTTGGTTCCATTTCCATTTATATAGTTTGCTGTTAAGCCTCGTTCTATTTGGATAAGTGTCATTAATTCCGAATTTGAATAAACAAAGTCAGAATTTAAAATTTGCTTATTAACTGTTATTATATCACTATTATTTCTATTTATCTGAAGCATAACAGTTATTACAAAGCCCACAAAAGGTATAAAAACTAAAACCAACAGGCTTAGTTTAAAAGATAGTTTAAATTTATTTCTCATAATATGATTATATATTATAAAATTTTTTTAACAAATAATATTTTATATCTATTTTATCTTATATATAG
>JAFGYD010000008.1 GCA_016936295.1 Spirochaetales bacterium
ACCATATGTTGCAAAAAATAATGATGCGTTCCCAGAAGCTATGAGAAATAATACTGGTGTATTAACAAATGGAACTATTCAAATTGTTAACTTAATTGTAAACAGAGCAGAAGCTGCAAAACTAGGTGTAACAATTACTAGTTATGCTGATTTATTAAATCCAAAACTTAAGGGTAAAATTATTTCTGCTAATCCAGCTTCATCTTCTTCAGCTTGGAACCAATTATCAACAATATTAAGTTCAATGGGTGGCTACGAAAGTACTGAAGCGTGGGATTATGTCGATAAATTAGTACAAAATCTTGATGGTGTTATGAGCAGTGGATCTTCAGGTGTTTATAAAGGAGTATTTAATGGTGAATATGTTGTTGGTTTAACTTATGAATCACCATGTGTAACATACATTGAAGATGGTCATGGAGATGTTATAGAAATTGTATATCCAACTGAAGGTTCTAATGCTATTACTTTTGCATCTGCAATAGTTAAAAATGCTAAAAATATGGATAATGCTAAGTTATTTATGGATTGGATTGCAAGTGATGAAGCACAAGCACTTTGGGCATCTTCTACTGTAAGACAAGCAAATACTAATATTCCAACTACTAATAAAGTATTAACACCTACAGACAAAATTGTATTGTCGTCAAGAGATTCTGATTATTTAGCTAAAAATCAAGCTAATATAGTTGAAAAGTGGACTCAAGTTTGGGCAAAACACAATTAGTATAAAAGGATAGGAATAAGTTAAAAATGAGCGTAGATATTAAAATAAACAATGCTTTAAAAAAATATGGGAATAATATAATTATTCCAGACTTATCCATTCAAGTCAAAAAGGGTGAATTTTTCACCCTTCTTGGCCCATCTGGATGTGGAAAAACAACATTATTGAGAATGATTGCTGGCTTTAATACCATCGAAGGTGGAGAATTTTATTTTGGAGATAGACTCATAAATAATTTAAATCCTTCCAAGAGAAATATTGGTATGGTTTTTCAAAATTATGCTATTTTTCCACATCTCAGTGTAAGAAAAAATGTTGAGTTTGGATTAAAAACAAGAAAGTTGGATCCTGTTGAAATTAAAGAGAGAACAAATAAATTTTTAAAATTAATGCATATTGAAGAATATGCTGACAGGCTTCCAGAAAGGTTATCTGGTGGACAACAACAAAGAGTTGCTTTAGCTAGAGCTTTAGTAATAGAACCTGATGTATTATTAATGGATGAACCTTTATCAAATCTTGATGCTAAATTAAGAGTTGAAATGAGATCAGTAATAAAAGAAATACAAAACAAATTAAATATTACTACTATCTATGTTACGCATGATCAAGAAGAGGCTATGGCCGTAAGTGATAGAATCGCAGTAATGAAAGATGGAATAATTCAACAAATAGGCTCTCCAAAAGAATTATATCAAAGACCTAAAAATATATTTGTTGCAACATTTATTGGTAAAACAAATACATTAAATAAAACAATTATAAAGAGAGAAGATAAATATCTTGTTGAATTATCTCCTAATTATTTAATAGAAAATAATAGTGTAAAGAGCGAAGATTCAAAAATATTAATTTCTGTCAGACCAGAAGATTTTATTATTGTAGAAAATGGTGATGGGATAAAAGCAATTGTAAATAGTGTAGTGTTTTTAGGATTAATGACTCATTATTTTGTAACATTAGAGACTGGAGAAAATGTGGAAATTATACAAGAATCTACATTAAATGACACTTATGAAAGAAATTCTCACATTATTTTAAAACTTAATACAAATAAAATAAATTATTTTATGAGTGATGGGATTGAAAATATAACAAGGGAAATGTAAATGAAACTATTTAAAAAGAAAAAAACTCCTCTTGAAATATGGAATTATATAACAATATCAATTCTAATTTTATATATAATTTTTTTAATTCATCCATTATTTAATATATTAAAAGCTTCAATTTTTGATGCAGATGGTAATTTTTCATTAGTTTATTTTGCTAAATTTTTTAGTCAGAAATATTATTTTTCTACGTTAATGAATAGTCTTAAAGTATCCATAGTAACAATGATATTTTCATTGTTAATTGGTATTCCTTTAGCTTATTTCTTTAATATTTTTCAAATGAAAGGTAAAAGAATTTTAGAAATATTGATTATATTATGTTCTATGGCAGCTCCATTTATTGGTGCTTATGCATGGATTTTATTGTTAGGAAGGCAAGGCTTAATTACAAAAATACTTGAAACACTTTTCCCGATTACAGTTCCAACAATATATGGTTTTAATGGAATTGTATTAGTATTAGTTACAAGATTGTTCCCATTAGTATTTTTATATGTTTCAGGAGCATTAAAATCAATTGATAATTCTCTTCTTGAAGCCTCTGAGAATTTGGGATGTTCTGGTTATAAAAGATTTTTCAAGGTGGTATTTCCTCTTTGCATGCCTTCAATATTAGCTGCTGGTTTATTGGTCTTTATGAGAGCAATGGCTGATTTTGGAACCCCCTTATTAATTGGAGAAGGTTATAGAACATTCCCTGTAGAAATCTATAATCAGTATGTTGGTGAAACTTCAATTAATCATAATTTCGCAGCAGCTATTAGTGTTGTTGCCATTTTGATTACCGCAGTTGTATTTTATTTACAAAAGTTTATTTCAAAATATTATAGATTTACAATAAATTCTCTTCATTCAATAGAAGCAAAACCTGTTAAAGGAATAAAAAGCTTTCTTGTTCATTTTTATGCATATTTTTTAGTTTTTATTTCGTTGCTTCCTCAAATATATTTATTCTATATGTCATTTAGAAAAACATCATCATCTGGATCAGTTTTTGAAAAAGGCTTTTCTTTAGATAGTTATAGAATAGCATTCAAGAAAATGAGTTCAGCTATACCAAATACCTTAATAATAGGTGGCTTAGCTGTAGTAATTGTTGTACTTCTTGCAATACTTATTTCATATTTAGTAGTAAGAAGAACAAGCTTATTAAATAATACAATTGATAGTATTTCAATGATACCATACATTATTCCTGGATCAGTTGTTGGTATTGCTTTAGTAATTACATTCAATAAAGGATTTTTAGTGTTAACAGGAACAGCTCTTATTATGATTATTTCGTTGATTATTAGAAGAATGCCTTATACTATAAGAAGTTCGGCTGCTATATTACAACAAATCCCAATTTCGGTTGAGGAAGCTAGTATCAGTTTGGGAGCTTCAAAAATGAAATCATTTTTTAAGATTACAGTTCCAATGATGAAAAATGGTATTATTTCAGGAGCAATTTTAAGTTGGATTACAATAATTACTGAATTATCAACATCCATAATTTTATACACGTCTCATACAATAACTTTAACATTATCAATATATATTTTTGTAACAAGAGGTACTGAAGGACCAGCTGCTGCAATGGCAACAATTTTAACTGCTTTTACAACAATTAGTTTGCTTATCTTCTTAAAGATATCAGATGGTAATGACATGGTTATGTAAAATATGTAAAATAAAATTTGTATAAGAAAAATTTTTAAGCTAAATAGGAGGTTTATATGCTAGTTACAGATGATAAATTATTTAATGTTGCTGTCGATTATTATATAAACAAAAAAAAGCAAAAGGAAATTGCTAAGGAATATAATGTATCTACTGTACAAATTAGTAAATATTTAAAACTTGCAGAAAAAAGAAATATTGTAACAATCAGTGTAAACCCTCCTAATGTTTCAAAAGAAGATTTAGAATGGTACCAAATAATGTTTAAACAATTATTTAAAATAGATAATTTGATATTAACTCCTGGTGCTGATAATACAGAAAAATCTACAAACCTACTTGTTAACTTTGCTACAAAATACCTTTTTGAAACCTATAAAAATACTAATTATCAAATTGGTATTGGACTTGGAAAAACAATGTATGCAATGTGTGATATGGTAAATGAGACTGAATTAAAAAACAAATGGGTATATTATCCTGTTTGTGCAACAATACATAATAAATCAAGTAAGTATTTTGATTATGAAAAAATGTTAAATCTAGCTTCAAAAAATTGGGGTGGAAGTTTTAATAGTAAAGTTGTTGATATGCTTAATTTTAGTAATAATCATGAGTTAAATTTACAATTACCAATATCACAATATTTTGATAATTTAGATATATTACTTACAGGTATTGGTAGTGCTTTTACTTTGCATCCTGCAACAAGAGAAATGTTTTTTTCTAGTGAAAATAAAAAAGATATATTAACCCAAAACCTGGTTGGTGATGTAGTTAATTTTTTCCTAGATGTAGATGGAAATATATATGAACCAGAAATGATTAGAAATCAAATATCATTAAAGCAAATACAAAATACAAAGCAAGTAATAGCTGTTGCTTCTGGTTTTCACAAAGTTGAAAGTATAATAGGAGCTTTAAGGTCAGGGTTAATTACAACTCTTATTACTGATATTCAAACAGCAAAACATGTAATTGAGTACTTAAAATAAAAATAAGTAAAGGATTATATTTATTTTTTAGATCTTACTAATTTAGTAGAGATAAGTTTTTTATGCTTAAAAAATAATGAATGAAATAAATTTTGGAGAGGGAAATGAATAAACAAGAAATGAAGGACAAAGCATTTGATATTAGATGTTCTATTATTAAATCTATAGCTAATTGTGGTTCGGGTCACTTAGGGGGTGCAATGTCAATTGTAGAGTTGCTTACATATTTATATTATGAGGAGATGAATATTGATCCTAAAAATCCTACAAAAAAAGATCGTGATAAATTTGTTTGCTCAAAAGGACATGCAGGACCAGCTCTTTATTCTGTACTCGCTGATTTAGAATATTTCCCAATTGAATGGTTAAATACTTTGAATATGGGAGGTACAAGACTTCCAAGTCATTGTGATATGAATAAAACACCAGGAATCGATTTTACAACAGGTAGTTTAGGACAAGGAATATCAGCTGCAGTTGGTTTAGCTTTAGCTCAAAAATTAAATAAGTTTAATTCTTATACATATGTATTAATTGGTGATGGCGAATCTCAAGAAGGGCAAGTTTGGGAAGCCGCTGAAACTGCAAATCAATGGGAACTTGATAACTTGATTGCCTTTACAGATTTTAATAAACAACAATTAGATGGATATGTAAAAGATATATTAAATTTAAACAAGTTAAAAGAAAGATGGGAGTCTTTTGGATGGTTTGTTCAACAAATTGATGGTCATGATTTTAATCAAATTGAGGGAGCTATTAGAAATGCGAAAGAAACTAAAGGTATGCCCTCTATGATAATCTTAGATACTATAAAATCAAAAGGATATATTCCAGGAGAAAATATTTTAGAAAATCATCATATAAAATTATCAATAAGCGATGGGGAAAAAGCAATTGAAGAATTAAAAAGAAGAGAAGGAAGAATATAAATTATGAAAGATTTTAAACAATATAGTGCAATGAGAGATGTTGTAATAGATACATTAATTGAGCTTGCATCTAATAATTCTAATGTAATTATGTTGGATGCAGATTTGGCAGGAGCGATTGGGTCAAAGAGTTTTAGAGAAAAATTTCCTGAGTGTTATTTTAATTGTGGAATAGCTGAAGCAAATATGGTAGGAGTAGCAGCTGGGCTTTCTGCTTCAGGTTTTGTTCCTTTTTGTCACACCTTTGGATGTTTTGCGAGTAGGAGAGTGTATGATCAATTATTTTTATCAGTAGGATATGCTAATCAAGTTGTACATATGATAGGATCCGATCCTGGCATTGAGGCTCAAGCTAAAGGGGGAACTCAT
>JAFGYD010000009.1 GCA_016936295.1 Spirochaetales bacterium
AGAATTAGATGAAGTAGAAGAATTAGATGAAGTAGAAGAATTAGATGAAGTAGAAGAATTAGATGAAGTAGAAGAATTAGATGAAGTCGAAGAATTAGATGAAGTCGAAGAATTAGATGAAGTAGAAGAATTAGATGAAGTCGAAGAATTAGATGAAGTCGAAGATATATACATGTTTGAATCTCCAGAAAATTTAGATAAGAGAGTAAGAGATGAAATAGAAATTTTAGATAAAAATAATTGCTTTGAATTATTAGATTTTACTCATTTAATAACAATCATAAATAATGATAAGAAAAATAATATATCATCCCAAAGAGATCCTGAGCATTCATTAGAGAGTATTGTGACAGTCAACGATTTTGATTTAGGCTTATACTCTGAAAATAACTTAGAAGAAGTCGATGAAATTGATTCCTTTGGTTATTATGGATATAATTTTGATCAGTATTTACAACAATTTCCAAATTCTAGTTCTCGTTTATATAAAGCTATTTTAAAAATAACAAAAGAGCTTGATACATTTGCTGGTGCAGTAATTTTTAATGATGAAATTATAGTTAATCTCGCAGTAGAAAAGAGTACAATAGAAAATATTCAGAATGAACTATATCAAAAAAAATCTAGTGATGAGATTGATAATAAAATTGTTATTTTACGAAATATTCCTGACACCATGTATAATTACATATTTAATACAAACGAAAATTTTAATGAGGCAGTCATTATTCCTATAAAATATTCAAATACTAATTCAAAACTTGTTTTATTGTACACCAAAATGAATAATAATATATTAGAGATGTTAGAGTTATTAAAAATAGATTAAAGAGGCATAACGTGATTTATCATTTAGTAAATAAAAGTAAGTGGTCAAAATTTAAATTAGCGGCGTTTTATACTACTAATTCATTAGAAAGAGAAGGTTATATACATTGTTCTTTTGAACATCAAATTCTTAAAGTTGCAAATATGTTTCATCATGGTGAGACAGATTTATTAATTCTATGTATAGATAGTAAGAAAATTGAATCAATTTTAAAAGTAGAAGATCTATTTGGTTTAAATGAAAATTATCCACATATTTATGGGCAGTTACCAATAAATGCAATAGAAAAGGTTCTTGAGTTTAAAGTTGATTCTAATGGATATTTTATTCTACCTGATTTAAATCCGATTTCGGAATTAACTGTAAAGCATAAAGAGTGGACTTAATTATATGGAAGGATATAGTAATTAAATATATTATTAAAATTACTTGTAGTATTAAATCACCATGTTTTGTGTAAAAAGTTAGGCTAGCATTATATATAGGTACATCCGATACTAAATAGTCTTCAGTTAATATTGGTATAGAATGTAAAATTAATCCATTTGGATCAATAATAGTAGTGAATCCTCCTGTTCCAACTCTAATAAATGATCTTCTGTTTTCAATGCTTCTAAATATTGAAGCTGATAGATGTTGCATACTACATGCTTCCTCTTTGCTCCAAGCATCATTAGTCATGTTTACTATAATATCACCATTATTTAATATTCCATCCCTTGCTATGCTTGAAAATGTATCTTCATAGCAAATTAGAGGTGTAAAGTTTATATTATTAAAATTAAAATTAATTTGCTCATTTCCTGGGCTGATATCTTTACCTCCAATGCTTTTAATATATTCTTTAAATCCAGGTATTACGTCTGGTAAAGGGAAATGTTCTGTAAATGGAACAAGCTTAATTTTTCTATATTTATTTATTATTTGTCCATCACTGTAGTGATATGAGCTGTTATAAAATGTTTGAAATTCATCTTCGTTCCCTATTGTTTCATTTGCTCCAATAATAAAATCTTTACCTGTTCCTTGTATGAATGCTTCCATTTCATTTACTAACTCCAGCCTGAAACTATTAGATTGAAACTCTTTATGCCATTCAATAGCCGGTACAAATGCAGTTTCTGACCAAATTACTACATCTGGTTTTTCTCTAAGACTTTTTTTAGTTAGGTTAAGTAATATATCTAATGTTTCTCTATAGAGTAAATTTGAGCCATGAGCCCAACTATCCAGGTTGTGTTGAATTAAAGCTACTTTAACATGCCCAGACTCTCTATAATCTATTTTTGAATTTTTTGTGTATAAGATAGAAATAGTCATTATAAGTAAATAAATTAGAGTTACTAATTTTTTCTCATTTTTAGAATATTTTAAGGTAGATGATGTAAAAATATCAGCAATAAATGCAGATGGAAATACTATAATTAAGGAAATAATATAAACACCTGTAATATCAGCTATACCAGTAAATATATGAGTTTTATACATTGAGTGGGCAATAGTTCCATAAGTATAACCTATGGCATTTTCACCTTTAAATACTTCATATAGAAGCCAACTTAATGAAGTTAAAATGTATGTATGTTTTTTTATATTTTTGTTTATATAAATTAATAGTAAAAAAAGGATAACATAGTAAAACCCAATAATAGAAGGTGCAATTGAGAATGAAACAGGGTCAAAAGCTTTTAACCAATAATTAAATAAAAGATATGAACCTGACCCGTATAAAAATCCGTAAAAAATTCCCTCTTTGTAAGTTATTTTTTTTGTTAATACAAAAAGGGGTATTAGTGAAAAAAATGATATAAATGAAATACCTTCACGATTTAGTAATCCAGGAAATGATAATGAGAATAATAATATACCAATAAGTGTTAATAATAAAAAAATTAGATGTCTATTTTTTCTCAATTCTTTTAGTTTTAACCTTAATAAATGATAGTAGTAATGAAATAGCTAAAAATAAATATCCTACATTATCAATTAAATAACCATATTTTGTGTAAAAAGTAATTTTATCATTATATATTGGAACATCATAAGTTAATAAATCTTTTGTAAAAAGTGGAAGAGATGCCAGTATTTCTCCATTTGGATCTATTACTCCTGTAAATCCCGATGTTCCTGCTCTAACTAAAGATCTTCTTGTTTCTATTGTTCTCAATGATGCAGCAGCCAGGTGTTGCAATGCTGTTGCAGTGTCTGTTGTCCAGGCATCATTTGTAATATTTACCATAAGATCACTACCTTTTAATACTCCTTCTCTTGGAAGATCGGGAAATGCATCTTCGTAGCAAATAAGTAGTGTTGATTTAATTCCATTCAAATCAAACAATGTCTGTTCTGTTCCTGGAGTTATTTGTTTCGCTCCAAGCTTTTCAACGTACTCTAATAACCATGGGAAAGCATTTGGGAAAGGGAACTCCTCTGTAAATGGAACAAGTTTAATTTTTCTATATTTTTCAACAATATTAGACTTATTAAATAAATAAGCAGAATTGTACTGCTCACTTCTATCTATATTAAAAGATTCATTATTCCCTATTATATATAAAGCGTGTGTACTATCTAAGTAATTTTCTAAACGTTGAATTAGTTCATAACGTTCTCTCTCATTTTTTGGCCTATACTTTTTATGCCACTCAATAGCTGGTACAAATGCGGTTTCAGGCCATACAATAACATCAGCCCCTTGAGATTCAGCAATTTTACTTAAGTTTTCTAAATGGTCATATGCCTGAATGTATAAATCTGAATTTTCTGTTGATAACCAACAGTTTAAATTATGTTGTATTAAGCTAACTTTAATAGTTTTTGAATCACTATAATCAACTTTTGAGTTAAAAGTGTATACAATTGCTCCTAACATTAGACATAAATAAATTACTCCAGGAATTAACCACTCTTTAGTTTGTATTTTACGCCTTTGTGTAAAAAGAAATGCAAAAAGTAATCCTGGGAAAATGATAAGTATAGAAAGTGAATAACTACCTAATATATCCACTATTCCTGTAAAAAGATGGGTTTTATACATTGATTGTGATAATAAACCGTAAGAAAATTTTGCAGGATTTGTGCTTTTAAAAACTTCATAGCTAAACCATGTTGCCGTAATTGCTAAATAACCATATTTAGGGAATTTTTTATAAAAATATTTAACAACTAAAAATAGTAGTAAAAAATAAAAACCATGGATACCTGGTGCCACAGCGTAGGCTGCAGGATCAAACTCTTTAAACCAGAAGTTAAAGTGCTGATATTTTGCAAGTCCAAAAATAAATCCATAAATTATAGCTTCTATATAATTTAATTTGAAAATTATATGAAACATTGGAATAAGGGCTATAAAACTTAAAAATGGGATTCCAAATTTACTAAAGTAACCTGGAAAAGATAAACCAAATAAAATAATAGATAGGGTTAGAAAAAATATATTATAAATATTTTTTTTAGCATAAAAGATTAACTTGTCATTCATTACTGTATAAATATCTCCGAAGATTTTTCTGATAAAAGAATAAATGGAATCCAAATTCCTGGAATAATTAATGCCCTAAATATTCCAGATAATATCTCTTTTAATTCAGGGGTAGGTGGACCCTTTATTACTGTTTGTAAATAAAATACTAAAGTAATGAATATAAGTCTAGTAAGAAAGTAGATTAACAATGTTTTTGGAAAGTGTTTAGACTGTTTAACAAATAAAACAAATAAGATTAATGTAAAGAAAACTATTAAAACATTTTCAATTAAAATAAAAATTACAAAATTAACCCATGATTCATTATAAGTACTTAGAGATAAATCACTTATTGCAATCCATCTCTGATCGAAACTGAATGGAAGTATTGTATCACCAATTGAACCCCACGATAGAAAAACTGACAAAATAAAAGAGAATACAGCAAGTACTAAAATACCACCTAAATTTTGTCTCTCTTTTTTTATAGCCATAATAAATCTCCTTATATATTAAGATATATTTATTTTCTTAAAAATCATAGTTTTATTTATCAAATAGTTCACCAAGTTTTTTTATTGCTAAATCAATAACTTCTGGTGAAGCCATTGTAAAATTTAAACGTAGAGTATTTTTCCCTTCATCTTTTTGGGAAAAGAAAACTTCCCCTGGGACAAAAGCAACACCTTGTTCCATTGCTAGTATATTTAGCTCCTTCATATTATAATTTTTAGGGCCTTCAACCCAAATAAACATTCCTCCATCTGGTTTGGACCAGGTAAAACCTTTAGGCATATAAGCCTGTAGTGCATTTAGCATTGCAATTTGTTTTGGTTTATATAGTTCTACGTTTTTCTCAATTTGTGCTTGAAGATATCCTCCTGATATATATTCAGCAGCTAGAGCTTGATTATATGAGCTTGTGTGTAAATCAATTCCTTGTTTTGCTAATGTTAGCCAATATCTGATTTTTTCCGGAGCAACATAGTAGCCTATCCTTAACCCAGGAGCAAATATTTTTGAAAGAGTACTAATGTAAACACTGTTTTCGGGGCAGAGAGATGCTATAGGTTTAATATTCTCGCCTTTATAACGTAGTGAACTATATGGATTATCTTCAATTAATAAAGCATTGTGTTTTATAATAATTTTAGCAATTTCTTCCCGTCTACTCTTAGATAATGTTTTACCTGTCGGATTTTGGAAAGTAGGTATTAAATATATGAATTTTACACTATTTTCACTTAAAACTTTATCAAGATCCTTTGGTATTAATCCTTCTTCATCACTTTTTATTCCTATATATGCTGGTTCATATGGGTTAAAAGCTGATAGGGCACCTAGATATGTTGGTGATTCTACAGCAATTATATCTCCCTTGTTAATTAATATTTTACCAATAGCATCAAGGGTACCCTGGGATCCACTTGTTATCATTATTTGTTTTGCGGTTGCTTCGATTCCTTCATTTGCCAGTATTGAAACTAACTCCTCTCTTAGCGGTAAAAATCCTTCAGTTGGGCCATACTGAAAAGCTTCGCTTTTATACTTGCTTATGACTGATTTTTGTAAATTTTCAAATAATTCAATAGGGAAACTTTCAGGTGAAGGTATTCCCCCTGCTAGGGATATCATACCTGGTCTTGATACAACTTTTAAAATTTCTCTTATTATATTTTCGCCCATATTATTGGTTCGACTAGCTAGTTCTATATTTAAATTCATTATTAACTCCTTAATCGATTATATATAATAAAATATCTTTATAGAATCTTTAGTAAAAAGGAGTAATGTTATAGATAAAATCATATAAAATATCGATAAATAATTATTTCTTATATATTAAAATTATCAAAGTTGTAAATTTTACAGGCACTAATAAATAATTATGCCGTTTATGTAAATGACATAATTGTTTTAATGTCAAGATTGCAATATTTCTGTTGCTTTTAAAATTTTAACATAATGTTTTTGATATAATTAACTAAAATTAAATTAATAAATTTTCTTTATATTTTCTATATAAACCCCTAAATTGATCGTAAGTTATATTTAACAACTCTGCTGCTTCTTTTTGCTTATTATTACTGGTTTTTAAAGCCTCTTCTACATACTTGATTTCCAGTTCAATCATATTATTTTTGAAATTTGATAATGAAAATACGGCTTGTGATTCTTTTTTTTCTTCGTATGGATTCTGAAAAGGATCAAGCTTAATGCTGTTTATAATATTTGTCTCCGCTGAATATACTGCTCTCTCTATAACGTTCTTTAATTCTCTAATATTTCCTGGCCAATCATAGTTGTTTATTTGACTTATTACATTCTCTGAAAATTCAATAACATCGGTTAATCCTAACTCACCTGCTATTCTACTAGCAAAATGACTCGCCAGTAGCATAATGTCTTTTTTTCTTTTTCTTAATGGTGGTAGAAATAATACTTCAAAAGATAGCCGGTCTAGAAGGTCAGGTTTAAAATCACCTTTTTCGGCCATCTCTTTTAAATTTGCATTTGTTGCCCCAATTATTCTTACATCAGTTTTTATGGAGTCTGAACTTCCAACCATTTCAAACACACCATATTCAACAACTCGTAGAATTTTTGCCTGTACTTCCATGGGTAACAGTCCTATTTCATCTAAGAAAAGAGTTCCGCCATTTGCTTCTTCGAATCTACCTTTTCGTTTTAACCCTGCACCAGTATATGCTCCTTGTGTGTGGCCAAATAGTTCTGTCTCGATTAAATTAGGATTTAAAGCAGCACAGTTAAGTGTAATAAATGGCTTATCCCACCTATTGGATAAATAGTGCAACCTTGATGCAGCTAATTCTTTTCCTGAACCCCTCTCTCCAATAAAGAGTACAGGTCTTTCTATTTTTGCTACACGGCTTATACCTTGTTGAAAGTCTAGAAATGATGTTGATTCACCAATTGCGTCATTTATTTTCTTATTCATAGGTTAATTGTACCTTATTTTGGTAAAAAATACCACTAAACAAAAAATAAATAGAGAGAGATCTATTTAAAGATACTTATAAAGTTGGCACATATTTTGCTTTAAGTAAGTATAGTAAATTACTGGAGGACAAAAATGGGTATTTTTAAGAGAGCAAAAGATATTTTTACAGCAAATGTGAATTCTATGTTGGATCATGCAGAAAATCCTGAAGCAATGATAAATCAGATAGTACGAGAACTTGAAGTAGCGATTTCAGATTTGAAATGTAGCTGTGCAAATAAAGTGGCAGAAAAGAAAAGTCTTGAAAGAAGAATAAAAGATTTAGAAGGTGAAATTGCTAGATGGAATGAACGAGCTGAATTGGCTATAAATAATGGCAAAGATGATTTAGCTAAGGAAGCTTTAAGAGAAAAAAACATAGCTTCCGAAAAAAATAATCAACTAGTTAAGGATTCCGCTAAAATTGATGTAGATGTTGATAGTTGTAAAGATCAAGTTATGAAGCTAGAAGAAAAATTAGTAGAGATGGTTAATAAGAAAAAAGATCTTTTAACTAGAGCGGAAAGAGCTGAAGAGAGAAATTATACTAATACTGTAATTAATAAAGCTAGTGGAGTTGAGATTTTAGAGAAGTTTTCTCGGTTTGAATCAAAGATTGAAAGAATGGAAGCTGAAGCTGAAATTTTTGGAACTAATTCATCAACTCAATTTGAGGATTTAGAAAGAGATAGTAAAGTTGAAGAAGAGCTTGAAGCTTTAAAGCAGAAACTAGGTAAGGGAAAGAAATAAAGTTCACAGCCGGTTCTTTTCGGCTGTAAATTATTGTGGTAATATTATCACAAAAGGGGGCACTCAATGGGTGTATTTAATCGGGTTAAAGATATAATTACAGCAAATATAAATTCACTTCTCGATAAAGCAGAAGACCCGTCTAAAATGTTAAGGCTTATGATTCAGGAGATGGAAGATACTATTATAGATTTAAAATCTTCTTGTGCGGCGCAGTTAGCTGAAAAGAAAACATTAAGTAGACAACTGGACGAAGCTGACTCTAAGACTACTCAATGGACAGATAGAGCTACTTTAGCCCTTGAAAAAGGTAGAGAAGATTTAGCTAAAGAAGCACTACTAGAAAAGAGAAATTGGAGTGACAAAAAAATATCCCTGGAAAAACACTTTGAAACAATAAGTTTAAATGTTGAGACATCCAGAGAGGATATTATAAAATTAGAAAAAAAACTGATTACTGTTAAAACTAAGTATAAAGAACTTGCTATTAGAGCTAAACAGGCAGAAGAGAGTCAGAAATTCAGTAATTATGATTCTACTTCTAAAATTAGTGAAATGGAGAGACAGGTCGATAGAATGGAAGCTAAATATGACCTTGAATCTTCTATAACTAGTTCATTAGAGGATGAATTTTCGAAATTGGAAGGAAAGAATTCAATTGATAGTGAGTTGGAAGAATTAAAAAAAAGATTAAAAAAAGGGAGTGATGAATAATGTCTAGTTCATACGAATTTGTATTAGCAATTCTTTTTATATGTGTGGGAATCCCTGTATTAAGTGGTACAATTATATCTATAATTCATGGTCCTAAAGAGTATAGAAAAAAGAAATGGAAAAATATGAATCAGGAAGAGAGAGATAAAAACGATAGAGATCAGCAGATGCTGGAAGATATCTATTATGGTCTTAAAGATTTAGGGAAAAGAGTTAGCAATCTTGAAACTATTTTAGATGACCGGGAGGCTTAATATGGAAAAGGGTAGATTGTACAGAAGTCCAAATGGAAAGGTTATGGGTGTATGTCAGGGAATAGCTAATTGGTTACGTATGGACGTAAGCTTAGTAAGACTTGGTGTTATAATTGTTTCTTTCATGACAGGTGGTGTTGTATTATTTGTATATTTTGCTTTAGGTATTTTTCTTCCTATAGATGATGATTATAGTTCTGAATCTATTTTTGATAAGGTAAAGGATGAAACATCTTCTAGAAGAAGGAGTCGACCAAATAGTTATAGACGTGGATTTACTGTTGATGATGTGAAAAATGAATTTGATAATCTTAAGTCTAGAGTAAGCAATATGGAAAATACTGTTTTTAATAAAGAACGTGACTGGGATGAGCGTTTTAAAAAAAGTGATTCTTAATTAGAAAGTTACAGTTTTATGCTGTAACTTTTTTTCTTTACAAAAATATAAATTTTAGATTAATATACTAGTCATTAGGGGGTGTAGCTCAGTTGGCTAGAGTACTTGAATGGCATTCAAGGGGTCACGGGTTCGAGTCCCGTTACCTCCATTTCTTAAATCCTTGTATGATATGTAAATATATTTATTTTATTATGTTTTTGATTATTGATATCGCTCTGTAGACACTGATGTAGACACTGCTTGAATAGTATATTATAATTTAGTTAAGGTTGTAATATGCATAGAGGAAAAGATATTGTCTTATTAAAAAAGCCAGTCAGAGGTAAGAGAGTATGGTATTTTTATTATTACTATACTGAACTCAATTACTACAAATCAAACAGATATTCTGTTGGACTTGAAGTAGATGATAATGATCTTATAAAGTCTGAAAGGAAAGCACTTAGAGAGGCCAAAAGACTTCAGTATATAAAAGAGATTGAGCGTTCTGATAAGAGTAATAAGGAACTTTTTTCCAATTATGCTCAAGATTGGTTTTTATGGGATAAGTGTCCTTATTTAATCGCGGAGAGAAGAAGAGGGAAATCACCTTCTCATTCTTATGCTGATGGGAACAGAAGAAACCTTGAAAATAATATATTACCATATTTTGGTAAAATGAAGATTTCTGAAATAAGACCTGTAGATATAGAGACTTGGATGTTTCAACTTCAAAATAGAGAGTTGTCAGGTAGGACTATTAACCTTTATTACAACACACTTCAAATAATTCTCGGAGAAGCGACAAGGCTTGGTGATCTTACAGTTAATCCCGGTCTAAATGTAAAAAGAATGGCCGAGAAGAAAAAGGTAAGAGAGATTCTTACAATGGATGAGTTTAACCTTCTATTTAAGGATGATGCTTTAGAGAAGGTGTGGAATAATGAGATACTTTATTACACAATGACATTATTAGGAGCTACATGTGGTTTAAGAGTAGGAGAAATTCAAGCTTTATTAAATGAAAATGTAGATAGTGATAAGTTATTATTAAAAATTAAGCACTCTTGGGATAGAACTTATGGTTTAGTTACAACTAAGACAAAAGAAAATAGGGTTGTTCCAATAACAGATGGTATTAGAAAATACATGCAACTTTGTCAGTCTGTAAATCCATTTGGCTTTATTTTTTCATTTTCAAATGGAAAGCAGCCGGTTGATCATAAAGCGATATCCAAGTTTTTTAAAAGAGCTTTAGTAAATATAGGTATAGATGAAGAAAATAGAACGGAGCGTGGATTAACTTTTCATTCATTAAGGCATTTTGCCACATCATATTTTAATGAAACATTAGGACAGCAAGCAACAATGAATGTGATTGGCCACTCAACTATTAAGATGAATGAGCACTATGATCATGCAACAATCGAAAGATTAAATAAAGTCCGGGATGCAATGGAAAAAATCAGTTAAATAATTATAGTAAGGAGGAGGGAATCGAACCTAATGTTTTTATTTGTATAGTTTTGTATGGGATTGTGTAACTTTATATTATGAAATGAATTAACGCAGGTATGATTTGTACTCTTTTATATGATTTTGTACCATTTTATATTTTTTTTGTTCACAATTTTGTTCACAATTAAATTAATCATTGCTTAAATAATTAAATATCAATAATTATCTATTGACTTTTGAATATTTAATAATTAGATTAAAATAAATTGTTAGGAGGTTTATAAATACAATATAATAGTTATTAAGTACTATTCTATTGAATTACATCATAGATTTAAATTAAGTAATTATAATGTTTAAATTGATATTCAATTTACTTAGTAGTTCTTATGTTTGAGTATGATAAATGAGTGATTTGTCTGATTGTTAAAATTAAAGTTTACAATTAGTAAAAATCGAAGATAATATATTAGAGATCTGTCTGATTGTTAAAATTTAAGTTTACAATTAGTAAAAAAGCTACGATTAAATATGAGTTTAGTTTACTCATAGACAATAAAGTATTTTTCATTTCAAAAGGAATTTTAATTCTTCATATAATGATTAGTTTCTTTATTACACATTGTGTTGAGTATAAATTATTTTATACGTTTCGATATTGTTGAATGTTCAAATAACCGGTTGATTATACCTGTAGATTATTGTTGTCTGTTAGGCAATGAAGAATATGATATTAATGTGTGGTATTAGAGCTATATTTTTAAATAACCATAAAATTAATATCTCATATAAATAATTAAAAAATAGGAGTTTTTTTATGGAAAAAACACTTTATAATGTAAATGAGACATCTAATTATTTAGGCTTAAAAAAATCAACAATTTATGCCTTCTCAAGTAGAGGGAAATTGCCAAAAACAAAGTTTTCAGGAAAACTAATGTTTTTAAAAAGTGATTTAGATAGTTTTATTTTAAATAACAGGATAGAAGCAATTCTATAGTACAAATAATATATATATCTCTTAATAAAATAATTAAGAGATATATCGTTTAATAACAAGTTAATTCATATTG
>JAFGYD010000071.1 GCA_016936295.1 Spirochaetales bacterium
CCAATATCATCGATATCTATATCTTTTATTTCGGAATCATCGTCTAGCGCATCTTCTGCTGTATCTAAGGAGAATTCATCAAATTCTTCTAAATCATCAACTTCATCAACTTCATCATCAAAATTGTCAAAGTTACTTAATTCTTCGCCTAAATCCTCTTCAGCAGGAATATCATCAATGTCGTTTATTTCTTCAATATCATCAGAATCGAAGGAGATATCATCTAAATTAAAACTTTCATCTTCTTCTAAATCTGGCATTCCATGATTATCTATATCTAAATCTTCATCATTAAAAAGATCATCATCAAAAGAATCTAAATCAGATGAAAAATCTGGAAGATCAATATCGGTTTCATCTTCATCCCTTTCTTTTTCATCTTCTATATTTACTAAAAATGGGTTTGAATTTACAGGATTTTTGTCAGGAATACCAGCAGGCTCAATTGTTTGGCCTCTTTTTTCCAGAACTGCGGGTTCGTCCCCCAATGAGTTTAATAATTGTACAAATTTATCAATATTCTTAATACTAGGCATAATTTCTTATATTTTCGACCAAATAAAGAAAAACAAAAGAAAATCTTAACTTTTTTATTTTGGTACCGAAAATAATAATAACAGAATTATGAAAAATCTTAAATATATTTTATTTACAACGCTATTTTTATTCTCAGTATTATCTCTCTGGAGTGCAGAAAAAGAGAAAAATGAGTTTGCTATAACATCGTTTTCCCTTCACTTAAGGATTACAGAGATGACCGATAGCGAACAACCATTTATTGTTGGAAACGATCTGATTTTTACTTACAAACCATCTAAGAAATTTGTTAGACATGTTGGAATATCTTTTGGAAATGAAAATTTTAGTGAAGTTCACAATATGTATAAAAATGAACATGGTATATATTTCTTTATTTATGAATTTCCAAAGGATAAGATTATTAATTATAAATTTGTAGAAGATGGTGTATGGATATCAGATGCAAAAAATAGTAAATCTGTAACTGATAAAAATTTTATTTCATTATCTGTATTTGAAGTACCTGATAAAAACATTAAAGAGCACATAACCCCTATAATATCTGATCGAAATGTAACATTCAGAATTAAAAGTACTCCTGGAAATTCAATTTATTTAACCGGTGATTTTAATAGTTGGAATCCTTTTTTATATAAATTGGAAGAACGGGAAGAAGGCATATACTATCTGGATTTAAAATTACCTAAAGGTAAATATGGTTACTACTATATAATTAATGGAAATAGGGTGCTAGATTTTGAGAACCCGGAAACAGGTATTAGTCAGCTAGGTGAAAAAGTTTCTCTATTTGTGATAAAATAAATAATTATGATTAAACATATTATATTCGATGTAGATAAAACCATCTATCCCGACTCATGTGGGTTTGGAGATGAGATGGATAGAAGAATTAGTGAATATACTGCAAACTTTATAGGGAAACCTTTAAGTGAAGTTGATATATTAAGAAAACAGTCGGTAAAGGATTACGGTACAACTTTAAGATGGTTACAATTAGAGCATGGTTTAACCGATACAGACCACTATCTTGATTTTGTTCACCCTGTAGATGTGGAAAAGTACCTACCAAATAAAAATGAGGTAAAGAATATTTTCCATAAAATTAAGGTTCCTATATCTATTTTATCCAACGGACCTATGGAAAATGTTGATAGGATATTACATTTCTATGAAGTTAAAGATCTATTCAATCCAATTATTGATATAAAAATGAACCAGTTAAAGGGTAAACCCTATACAGAAGTTTACGAGAGAATTCTTAAAATCATAGGATTACCAATAGAAGAAGTTTTACTTGTAGATGATGTAGAGGATTACTTAATTCCATTCCATGATATGGGTGGAAATGTCTTACTAGTTAATGAACACAATCGTCCAACAAAAATGAATTTTAATCAAATACGTAATATCCTGGAGTTACCCCCAGAATATTTGACCTAATTAATTAGAAAAAGGTGTGAAATTTGCACCTATTAAGAATCTGGCAAGAACCAAAGGAAGTTCAGCTGAATTTAAATCTGCCTGAAAATCTATATATGTATCTAAATCTAATCCTACATAATAATTTATGTTATTATTGGAACAGAAATTTATCTGATGTCCTATACTCACTAGCATATCGAATCCATCTTCCCTATATTCATTGAAATGTTCTCCATCATCAGTAATATAATGTAAAGATAAATGATCAGTAAAACTAAGTATATTGTTTTTTATAGGGGACATATAGGTGAATTTTATTCCTATAAACTCAGGAGGAGAAAGTAAAATCATTTGAATAAGAAATGTATTAAACTGATTAATTACTTCAACCCCAATTCCAAATGTAGGCTGTTCTAAATCTCTGGACAATGATATATTGTACATAAAATCGATTCGTAATTCTTGATCATTATTAATTGCTGAACCAAGAGACATATAATTACTTTTCTCTGCAGCAAATAAATTAAAAATTGATATTTGAAATAACAAAATGAATATTATCTTTTTTTTCATTAACAACTCCTAAAGTTTTTTTCTTGGAACACTTGTTGGTTGTTGAAAATTGTTATATTTATACCAACCATCACTATATGTATGATAACCATTATGATGATTACCTACAGCGTATCCATATTTTTGATTAAAAGATGTAACAACCCTTACATACTTTAGCCATGATAAAAAAGAATTATATTCTTTATAATTTTCAATATAACTATAAGAATTACCATATTCCCAGTAGTTTTCATTAAATATTTCAACTGATAGTTCTATATGAAATTTTTTCTTAGAAGGCAATAGACCTCTGCTTTCTGTAGTGAAAAGAAACTCTTCCTGTTCAATAGCAATTTCAAGTAATTGATAAAACCCTTTAATATCACCAAAGAATTCAATTTCATCACCTTTTGAATTCAACACAACAAGGATATCTAAATTATTATCTTTTGAAATTTTGGAAAGCTTTAATAAGTATTCATTTCCATTATTGATATTACGATTATTATCTTCCTGATTATTTATCGATGCCGATATAATTAATTTTTTTCTTGAATTAGCCAATTTTTCATCTAAATTTAGCTTACAAGAAAATGTAATTATTATTACTAAAAATAAAGTAATAATTCTCTTGCCTTGATTATCTTTTCTTGACATTTAATTTCCTTTTAAAATTTTAATTTTAAATAATTATATAATACATTATCATTTTTATCAATTTTTAAATATTTTTTTATCTATAAAACTATACAGTAACCTAAAACTTGATTTAATCATAAAATGAGTATATTTTAATATAGCAATAGGAATTATAGATATGTCAATAATGGATAAAAATAAAGAACTCGTTGAACAATTAGTATTAAATGATACAGGAGACAATGAGTTTAGGCCTGATAATGTAATGCAAGCAGGTAACCCCAAAAATAGAGCAATTATATCTAAGCTTATGGATATGTTACTATTAAAAGGGAGTAGAATAAATGGGAAAGAGAATCTTGAGGAGTTATTTAAACTCTCCAAAGAAGGGAAATCCTGTTTAATTTTAATGGAACACTATAGTAACTTCGACTACCCTCTACTATATAAAATGATAGATGAGCAACTTGAAGCAAATGCAGAGGATATGTACCCCATTGCAGGAATGAAATTAACAGAGGATGATAAAAGAGTTGCTGCATTTAGTAACGCATATAATAAAATTGTTATCTATCCAAATAGTTATATTGAAAAAGAAACAGATCCTGTAAAAAAAGAACAGATGAAAAAAGATAGTGCACCATTTAATATTGCAGCTGTAAAAGCTCTTACAAAAGCCAAAAACAGTGGTAAAGTAATTCTTGTTTTTCCAGCAGGAACAAGGGTTAGACCTTGGGCTCCAAATTCTAAAAAGGGTGTTAGAGAGATGTTTTCATACATTAAAACCTTTGATTATATCTGTTTTATTAGTAAAAATGGAAATATATTACCTCCACATGAAAGTGATAAAATGGATATGGATTCACCAAGACAGGATTTAATTATACTTACAGCAGAGAAACCAATTTCTGGAAGAAAATATGTAAATGAAGTATTGGAAACATTACCTGATGGTGAAGATCAGAAACAATATGTGGTGAGTCAGGTTATGAAACACTTATTTGAATTACACGATAAAGTAGAAATTGAAAGACTTAAAGAAAAAGAACTTATAGTCTAAAACTTAACTCCTGGAAGGCTAATTTATAGCCTTCCAACTCCAGATAACTTATTAACCATGAATTTTTGCCCTGACAATTTACAACTAATTCCTTATAATTAAGATTTTTATAATCTTCCAGAATTTTATTTATAAGTATTTTGCCAATTCCAAGGCCTCTATATTCAGGTACAACATATAGCTGTATAAGATCCAGACCTGAAAAATTATCACCTAAAATAAAGCTTGATGCCCAGATAAAACCTATTTTCTCCCCTGAAGGATTTTCTGCTAAATAGATCAAGTCGCTATCTATCATTGATGGATTTAAAAGATCATCCCTTTTACTTAAATATATGTCTTCTATCACATCTTTTGGGTAATTTGAATAAAGTTCTTTAAAACCTAACTTATCCCACAGACATATAGTGTCATAAAACTCTTGTTCGCATTTAGTAATAGTAAAATCAAAATCTATTAAATCCTCTTCTTCAAAATCATCATCGGAAAAGATCTCTAAACCTGCATATTCCCTAATTTGATTGTACCAATTAAGAACTTTTGATTTAATTTCATCTTTTTTAAATGAATACCAGAGCTTCTCAACTTCGGGACTATCCTTTAAGCAATTTTTGAATTTCCTAAAAACTCCACTACCTGCATTTAAGACTAACTTTAGCTCCTCTTTAACAACTGGATTTTTAAGATTTGAAACAAACTCGTTCATAATGCGAAAACCATCTACAGAGCCCCATTTGGGAAGTGGATATAGACCTTCCTGATCAAAATCCTGGGATTCATCTGCGTAAATTATCTCACCTGTTGAAATAACAATTACAGAGTCCTTGGTCTGATTTTCCATATTATATAAAATCTCGTTTAATTTTGAGCTATCTAAGTTAAAGACTTCCATTAAGTTCCACTCTCTCGTTTTTTTATAGCGTTATATTCCTCTACTATACGGTTTTGGTCAACTAGCCACTTCTCTCGATTTTTACGAGTACAAAACTCGACATGTCCATCTTCAATATATCTTTTGGAAACTACAATTCTTATTGGGATTCCAAGTAGTTCTGCATCCCTGAATTTAACTCCTACAGATTCATCTCTATCATCGAATAAAACAACATCACCAAGTGCTTGTTGCACACTATCGGTTAAATCCTGTACTAATTTAGATTTACCTATGGAAATTAAATAAACTTTAAAAGGAGCTAAGTACCAAGGCCAAATTATCCCTTTTTCATCCCTGTTTTTATCAACAACGGCCTGAATTAATCTACCCATACCAATACCGTATGAGCCCATAAATGGGTATTTTTGATGTCCTTCATCATCTTGAAAAGTAAGATGCATACGTTTTGTATAATAATCGTCTAGTTTAAAAATATTTCCAACTTCAAGACATTGTGTCTCTATTAAAGGTGTTCCGCACTGAAAGCAGAGATCGTTAGCTTGAACTTCTGTTATGTCATAAACTAATTCACACCCAAAATCTACACCATAGTTAGCATTTACGTAGGAAAATCCTTCCTGGTTTGCTCCAAATACCAAATTAGGAGTATTTGCTATTGTATCGTCTATAATAACAGTTATGTTTGTTCCCTTTGGTAGATCTATTGGAGAGAAATAACCAGGAACTAAACCTATCTCTTCAACCTCTTCTTTTGTTGCTTTTTTGGTTATATTTTCGCCCATAATTTCAGATAATTTATGTAATGATACTTCATAGTCTGCTCTAACAACCGCCATAATCAAACCCTTGGACATTTTAAAAATAACACATTTAGCCAGTTTTCTTTTAGGTAGCTCAAAAAAATTAGCAAGTTTATCCATTGTAACAGTACCGGGGGTCTCTATTTTTGTCATAAAAACAATATCGTCGGTATAGTATTCCTTTACACCAACAGCTAATTTCTTTTTAGCACTATACTCACAGTTTGGACAGGAAATTACCATATCTTTACCATGTTCTGCAGGAGTTAAAAATTCATAAGCTTTTGAACCACCCATAAATCCAACTGATGATTCTGCTGAAATCACATCGATATTACATATAGAAAAAATATTATTATAAGCCGCATGAATTTTGGGGAAAAAATTATTTAAATCTGAATAGGACTTATGAAAAGAGTATCCATCGTTCATGATAAACTCTTTACTTCTTAGTAAAGAAGCTCTTGGTCTCTCCTCATCCCTAAATTTTGTTTGAAACTGATACAAAAAAAATGGTAAATCCTTATAAGAATAAAATGCAGTTCTAGCTAATTCAACAAAGGCTTCTTCGTGTGTTGGAGAAAGCACAAATTGCCTTCCCGTTCTATCTTCAAAACGAAGCATTTCATCGTCTATAATATTTGCACGACCACTTTTTTTCCATAATTCGTATGGATTTACAACTGGAACAAGGACTTCTTCCCCTCCTAGAGCGTTTAATTCGTATCTAATAATATTTTTTAACTTGTTATAAACCCTCATTCCCAGTGGGAGAAATGAGTATAAACCCTTCCCCAATGCCCTAAAATAGCCACCTTGTACAAGTAGAGCCCAAGCCTTATCTTTCTTCTTTGATGATGGGAATTTACTGCTTTTCCCAAAGAGCATAGAGTATTTCATATAAATATTGTAATTCTTCTTTCCAGTATAGGTCAAGAATAGTTATTATATTATCTATTTATCAATATATCACTTGACCTTAACCTCTATTTTTATCATTATTTTATAAAGTTAAAGCGAATTATTTTTTTTAGGAGAATATGAATGAGTACTATTGAGTATGTAGAAGCACGTGAGATTTTAGATTCAAGAGGTAACCCTACTGTTGAGGTAGATGTTGTTTTAGCAGATGGTTCTTTTGGTAGAGCAGCAGTTCCTTCAGGAGCTTCCACAGGTATCTACGAAGCAGTAGAGTTAAGAGATGGTGACAAAGCACGATTTTTAGGTAAAGGTGTTTTAAAAGCTGTTGCTAATGTAAATGGCCCAATTGCTGATGCAATTATTGGTATGGATGCATTAGAACAAGTTGAAATAGATAGAACAATGATTGAACTTGATGGTACTGAAAATAAATCAAAATTAGGTGCTAATGCAATCTTAGGTGTTTCAATGGCTGTAGCTAGAGCTGCTGCTGACCACCTTGAACTAGATGTTTACAAATATTTAGGTGCATATAAAGCTTGTTTATTACCAGTTCCAATGGCAAATATTATTAATGGTGGTAGCCATGCAGATAACTCTGTTGACTTCCAGGAGTTTATGGTAATGCCAGTAGGTGCTTCATCTATTAAAGAAGCGATCAGAATGATTGCAGAAATTTTCCACAACTTAGCAAAAATATTAAAAGCTAAAGGTTACTCAACAGCAGTTGGTGATGAGGGTGGATTTGCTCCAAACTTAAAATCAAACGAAGAAGCTCCTGAAATTATTATTGAGGCTATTAAAGCTGCAGGTTACGAGCCAGGTAAAGATGTATTTATTGCATTAGACCCAGCTGCTTCTGAGTTCTATGATAAAGAAAGAAAAGTTTATGTTTTCAAAAAATCTGACAAAAGAGAGTTATCATCTGAAGAAATGGCTTCTTACTGGGCTGACTGGTGTAATAAATACCCAATTATCTCACTAGAAGATGGTATGGATGAAGATGACTGGGATGGTTGGAAATCTTTAACTGAAAAAGTTGGTGATAGAGTTCAATTAGTTGGTGATGACTTATTTGTAACTAACACAAAAAGATTAAAAACAGGAATTGAAAAAGGTGTTGCTAACGCTATCCTTATTAAAGTTAACCAAATTGGTTCTTTAACAGAAACTTTTGAAGCTGTAGAAATGGCTAAAAAAGCTGGATACACAGCAATTATCTCTCACAGATCTGGTGAAACAGAAGATACAACAATTGCTGACTTAGTAGTTGCACTTCAAACTGGTCAAATCAAAACAGGATCTATGTCTAGAACAGACAGGGTTGCAAAATATAACCAGTTAATTAGAATTGAAGAGTCTTTAGGTGATCAAGCAGAATATGCAGGAATGAATGCATTCTACTCAATCAAAAGATAATTTATATTTTGATTAAATTAAAGCTACCGAAAGGTAGCTTTTTTTATCCTTCGTAAGGTATTTTTTCTACTCTTTGAGTTAAAAACAGCCCACAAATAACAACGATAATTCCAATTATTTCCCTTACAGAAAACATTGATCCTAAAAGTAAGAAAGATATAAAACCTGTAACTATAGGAATTAGATTTGAGAATGCCCCTGTTTTAGTAACACCAATCTTTTTTAAAACAGAAATGTATAGAACAAAAGAAATAACCGATGGGAATATTGCCAGGAATAGTAGAGACCCAATAAATTCAAAATTCAAAATTGAAGACGAAATACCACCAGACTCTAACAAGATAAACATAGGGAGAAAAAGTAGTGCACCAATCAGGTTCTGCATAGTAATAATTGTTAAAGATGAGTATCTATTACCTAATTTAAAAATTAGAAGACTATTTGCAACAGCTGAAAAAACAGCAAAGAACATTAATCCAATCCCTAGTAAAGAGCCTTTATCCTTAAGTACAGAGCTCCCAATCATAACTACTATTCCCACAAAAGATATAAAAACACCAAAAGCATTAATCCGGGATATTTTTTCTTTGTAAAAAAAACCTGATGCTAACATAGCAAAAATAGGAATAGTTGCAATAATTACCGAAGCATGTGTTGAAGAGACATACTTCATTCCATAACCTTCACCTATAAAATATAGAAATGGTTCGGTGAAGCCCGATAGAAAAAAGATTGACAGGTGTTTTTTATCTATTTTTTCCCTTTTCTGATTAAAAATATAAATAAGAATTAAAATAACAGAAGCAATGACCAATCTAAAAAATATCATTGTAACTGGGCCAACATATTTATATATTACTTTTATAAATACAAAGGATGCACCCCAGAATAGCATTGCAAAAAACATTAAAATATAGTTTTTAGCACCGCTATTCATTTATAAGAGCCTCTAAATATTTAGCCACACCATCTTCATCGTTACTAAACATAGTTGATTCGAATTTTTCTTTTAAAGAACTGTAACCATTTAACATAACTACACCTTTTCCTGCAAAATCTAACATATCCTCATCGTTAAGTCCGTCACCAAAAGCAATAATTTCATCTCTTTTAATATTGAATTCTTGTGCAATTTTTCTAAGTGCATTAGATTTTGATGCTGAAATATCCATAATTTCAAGAAATGTAGGCTTTGAGTAGGCAATATAACACTGGTTCCCAAATTTTTCTCTTAACTCTGGTTCTATTGCCTGCAATCTTTCCGGGTTAGAGATAAACATAGCCTTTGTAAATGCAACACTTGAGTAATTATCAAAATTACACTTAACGCCTGGTAAGCCTGATAATGTCCTATAAAAGCTGGAGAATTCAGTATCATTTTCATAATGGAAATCTCCATTTAAAAATCCGTGCAGATGGATGGATTCCCGCCTGGAAATTTGTATTAACTCTCTTGCAATACTCTCTTTTACAGCTGAAGTGTGTATAATTTCATGGCTTTTCCCATCCCTTATCATTGCTCCATTATAACAAATTACTGGATGATCTAATTCTAACATGGAAATTTTATGCCTTAAAGAACTATAACTTCTACCTGTTGCTATGACTATTTTTATACCTGTGTTATTCAATTTTTTAAGGAATTCTACGGTATAATTGGAGATAATATTGTTACTATTTAAAATTGTACCGTCTAAATCTAAAGCTACTAATTTATATTTCATACCCTATTTAATAAACTTATAAAGCTTTTTTGTAAATGATCAAAAATATAGGACTGTACAAATTGTTTATCCAGCTCCTCAATATCTTCAAAAGAGATAAAAAATGATCCATCTTCAAACTTTTTAAGCATATAACCTTTAACCCTCAACTCTTTTTCATTTAATTGAAAAATTACTGTATCGATATTATCATCGTCTCGGATATTTCCCTTAGATAGCTTTGTTAATAAACCTGCACTACTCATACTTAATACTTCACCAGAGTAAGCAAAACCGCTGAGGGTAAATATTTTTACAATTAACTCTTTATGCTCATGACTATCTTTTAAATCCAAACGGACATTCTTTCTCCGTCCCCTAGCCTCATTAGCCTCTAAAACTTTAATTATTAGTTCAACAGTTCTCCAATTATCTTCTACTAACTCTATAAAACCACCCTGAATACCGACTTCTAAAAGAAGTGCTTTTTTAAGTGATGAACTATTAGATTTAGAAAATACACCAATAATAAGTTCTGGATTTTTTTTCTGTAAACCATCAATATAATCAATCCAATCCAATGAAGTTTTGCTATCATCAATATTTATAAAGAGTATAGCATCCTTAAAAATTGTTAATAGTTTTTCTATTTTATTAATACTATCTAGTAGATATATTTCAAACTCTTTCCTAAAAACTGACTCAAGATACTCACCTTGAAGAGAGCTTGGAGGATGAATAAAAAATATTTTTTTGCCCATTTTAGAAATCATATCCTCATTATACTACCATTTTTTTTAAAAAACAGTATTATTATATAAATGAAAACAAAACTTTTACCGCTATTGATCTTAACTATTTTATTTTCTTCCCACAGTTTTTGTCAGGATTTTTATATACCTGTTTTAAATATAGGCATAGCCGATGGATACGAACCTTTTCAATTTCTTAACCCGGAAACTGGTAAAATTACCGGTTTAGATGCAGATATTATTGAAATCATATTAAAAGAGTTGGAAATAGAAGCGGTATATTTTCAAGGTGACTTTGACGATGTTTTAGCCCAG
>JAFGYD010000072.1 GCA_016936295.1 Spirochaetales bacterium
AAGGTGGATAAACCACCTTATTTATAATAGAGATTTTTTAACCTTATTTACAATTGTTTCTGGATTTGTTAAATCTAAAGGTAATACTATATTTGTTTTTTTGTTAACTAAAGATGATAAAGAACTAATGTAATCTTCTGTTAATTGTAAAGTTAAAGCTTCCTTTCCTCCAGGATTAGATATTGCTTCTGCAATTTTACTTATTCCTATTGCTGTTGCCTTAGATAGTGATAAAATTTCTGCTGCTTTTCCTTCAGCTTCATTTATCATCTTTTCTTTAATACCTTCGGATACATTAATAAGTTTTTGCATTTCTCCTTCAGATCTTCTTATTCTTGAAAGCATATCTCCTTCTGAATCTAGAATTCGTGCTCTTTTGTCTCTATCTGCTTGAACTTGTTTTTCCATTGTTTTGAGAACTGTTTGAGGAAAATCTATATTTTGAATTTCATATCTTGTTACGGAGATACCCCAAGGAGACGTAGCCTGATCAACATTTTGAATAATCTCAGCATTAATTCTCTCTCTCTCTTCAAATGTTGTATCAAGATCCATTTTTCCAATAACTGATCGCATCATTGTCTGTGCTAACTGAATTGTAGCATATTCATAATCTTGTAATTTAGGAGTAAAATTTCTTTTTGTAATTCCATAACTAGCCTTTACAGGATCAATAACTTTGAAGTACAAAACACCATCGATGTCTATTTTAACATTATCTTCTGTAAAACATGGTTGTGGAGGAACTGACAAAGCTTTTTCTTTTAAATTATGCCTATACTGAATTTTATCGATGAATGGAATAAGAATATGTATTCCAGCTAAAAAAGTTGAGTGATATTTCCCAAGTCTCTCTACAACAAATGCAGATTGAGCAGGAACAATTCTTATGGATTTTAAAATAATTATACCAAGTAGAATTATTATAATAATAAATAAATTATCAATAATTGGTTGAAAAATCATCATTAGTTGTTTCCTCCTTTAATTGCAGGTATTAGTGTTTGCAGAATTGAGTTTAATTCTGCTTCAGGAAGAGGTAAAATAGATGTTTCAGATGTTTCTAATATTTGCTCAAGCTGATTTATATATTGCTGAATAATTCTCATCTGCATTGCTGTTTCACCATTTGTCTGTTTGATTGCTTCACCAACCATTGTTAGACCTTTTGCTCTGGCTTCAGCAACAATTTCAATTGCTTTTGCTTGTCCTTCGGCTCTATTTACCTTACTCTGTTTTTCTCCAATAGAGTAGTTTATTGATTCCTGTCGTTCTCCCATAGATTGATTAATTTGAGCCTGTTTTATACCATCACTTTCTAATATATCTGCTCTCTTTTCTCTTTCTGCAGTCATCTGCTGCTCCATTGCGTCTTGTACAGTAGTAGGAGGGTCTATATCTTTTATCTCGTACCTGGTAACTTTTATTCCCCAAGGATCAGATGCGACATCAACACTTTTTACAACTGCAGCATTAATCTCTTCACGCTCACAGAAAGTGTTATCCAAGCTTATTTTTCCAATTTCACTTCTTAGTGTTGTTTGAGCTAATTGAGCTGTAGCAAATCTGTAATTATCTATTCCATAGGACGCTTTATTAGGATCCATAACTTTAAGATATAAAATACCATCAACTTTAAGTTGTACATTATCTTTTGTTATACAAATTTGAGGAGGGACATCAATTACCTCTTCCTTTAACGTATGCTTATATGCAACTTTTTGCACTATTGGAACTACAAAATGTAGTCCAGGACCCAAGGTCTTTTTGTATTTACCAAAACTTTCTATTACCCAAGCATTTTCCTGGGGTACAATTACAAATGTTTTGATTAAAATTATTATAACCACAATGGTTAAAATAAGTGATGTAAACATAATTACTCCTCAAAATTTTTTATAATAAAAACCATAGAATCATTAACTTTCTTTCCTATGATAATTGCTTTTTTATTTTTTCCAATGGTGCCTTTTGCTGCATAAGCATTCCAGGTTGTCCCCATGTAAGAAATTCTTCCAGGTGTGGTCTCTGTTACTTTTTCAATAACTTTACACTCATCACCTATATAATCTGTTCTATCTTTGTAAATATCTCCTTTTAAAGTATTTGTAAATTTTTTTCTTAAAAAAATAAGTGATGATATGGATACTAATAAAAAAATTAAAATTTGTAGCCAAAAAATATTTGCCAATGGATCTATAAAGAATAGTAATAAAGAAGTAATTATAGCTCCAACGCCAAAGAAAAAAATTGTAAAACCAGGAATTAAGAACTCTGATAGAAGAAGTATGATTCCAATGATTAACCAAAAAGTTGTACTATTTAACATGTGTATAATTATATTATAATAAAGACTTAAGTCAAACTCTTTTATTTAAGGTGAAAAATGGCAAAAATACCAAAAGCAGAATATAAAACAGAAATTGAAATTAAAAAATCTCGTTTTATTGGGATGGGTTTTTTAATTAATAATGTTGATGAAGCTAGGGTCTTTTTAAAAAAAATAAAAAATGATTATCCTGATTCCAAGCATGTTTGTTATGGTTTTTTATGGGGTAAAAATTCAACCCATATGGGTATGAGCGATGATGGAGAGCCAAACGGTACAGCAGGTAGGCCCATTATTGAGGTTCTTAAAGGAAGTGGTATAGAAAATATTTTAGTTGCTGTCGTTAGATATTTTGGCGGGATTAAATTAGGGACAGGAGGTCTTGTAAAAGCATATACCGAAATATCTAAACTTGTTGTTGAAAATATTCCAACAGAGGAGTATATAGAGAGGGAAAATAAAAGTTTAATATTACCCTATACATTATATAACCAAGTAAAAATAGTTTTAGAAACTTTTAATGCTGAAATAATAAATGAAGAATTTCTAACAGATATAAAAATAGATTTTAAAGCAGCTGCTAGTAATATTGAGGAAATATCCTATGAAATTAAAAATATTTCTAGTGGTTTATTAACTCTTTATTAATATGTTCAATTTTATTAAGTAAAACATCTGTAGAAATTGATTTTGGCATAAATGCTGCTAAACTTTCTATATAATTCATGGTTTGAGATATTTCATCTATAGTTACATCCTGTTCTGGAATAATTTTTTCAATATTTTTTAAACCAATTTTACCATCAAGTTTTGAAATTATTGTACCTAGCTTAAGATTTACATTTTCTTTAACCATATAGTTTATCTGTTTTTCGGGGAGATGATATGATAGCTCATTTATATATTTAAGCATATTTTTTACTTCATCTAATTCTAATAATTCATCTTCCTCATCTTCTGCTTTCATCATTTGAAGGTCAGGATCTATTTCTGGTTTATAATTATCTGTATCTGAAGTATCATCATCTTCTATAGATTCCTCTTCATTTATATTTTCTTCTTCTAATGTATCATCTTCCTCTTCAATAAAAACATCATCATCTAAATCATTAATGAGTAAATCATCTTCTAAACTATCATCTACTTCCAAAATTTCTGTTAAATCTTCGTTTACTTTAACACCTGAAGATATGTTCCCATAGTTTAAAATATTAGTGTAATCTTCTTCTTCTGTTGAACTGTATCTCGATTTATTATTTTGATTTTGTTCAATTAACTTTTTAAAGTTCTCAATATTTCTTTCTATTTGATTATTAATTTTTAAATTTTTCATCCTATTTTCATAAGATTCTAAAGTTTTTAATAGAGAGTCTAGACCACTCGGATTGGAACTATTTGATTGAATTTCCATAATATCATTTGTAATAGCAAGTGCTTCGTCCTCTCTACCTGTTTTATGTAAAATATTTGATAGAATTTCCAAGTCTTGAGGATTATGAGGATCCTCCTCTAGTAGATCTTTTATATATTTCTCTGCATCTGCTAATTTGTTTTGTTTTAGTAATGTTTCACTAAGATCCCGCTTTATAGATAAACTATCCGGTTCGATTTTTTCTATTTTTTTAAGAATTTTTTCTGCCTGTATAAAATTTCCATTTTCCATGTTTATAGAGGCAACTTTTTTCAAAATATTAGATTCTTCTGGATTTTCTTTTACAATTTTATCAATATATTTTTGGGTTTCAGGAATATTATTCATTTTAGCATAAACAATTGCTAAATTTTTATTTACACTAGGACTATTGTAGTGTTCTATCTCTTTTAAGGCTTGTTCTGCTGCTGAAAAGTCCTCGGTTTTAATATAAGATTGTCCTAACTCAATAATAGATTCATAATCAGATGGAAAGAGTTTAGAATGTCTTTTTAGCTCTTCTATTAGAATTGTTGTATCTTTGTCTTTATCATATATATTACATAAGTTTTTTGATGATTTATAGTGAGTAGGATCTATTTTTAAAGTCTGTTTTAAATATTTAATAGCTTCATTTTTATCCCCAAGTTTAGAGTAAACGTAACCTATATTATTGGTTGCTTGAATATTTTTATCATCATTGGTTAGAATCTTTTGAAAAATTTCTATAGCTTCCAGGTTGTGACCCTTTTGTTCTTTTATAATTGCTAAGTTGTTTAAACAAGGAATCCAATTGGGTCTTAGTTTTAAAACTTTTGTAAATTCTTCTTCTGCTTGATCTATTTCACCCTTGCTTTCTAAATATAATCCATAATTAAATCTTAATTTATAGTTGTTAGGGTCTATATTTAATCCTGTTAAAATAACATTCTCTAGTTCATCGAGTCTTCCTGTTTTTTCTAATGCAGTTGATAAGTTCGTATAACTTTGATGAAATGAAGGGTCTAGTTCTATTGATTTTTTATACTCTATAATAGCTTCTTCAAACTCTTCTTCATTTTTTAGTAGATTTCCAATATTGAAATGTATATCAGCCCTGTTAGGAGCCAAAGAGATAGCTTTATTAAAAGCCCTTGATGCTTTTCCAAAGTTATTCATCTTTTTATGAATTATTCCTAAATTATTATATATTTCAGCAGAGTCCGGTTTTATGTTAGTGGCTTTTTCAAATAATTCTACTGATTCTTCAACTTTATTTAGTTGAAATTTAATATTTCCCAAAAGAATAAGAAGTTGTTCATTTAGGCTATCTATTTCTGTATTATTTTCTATATATTCTTCTGCTCTTGTAAATTGATTTAATCTGTAGTAGTCGAGGGCATTTTTATAAATATCAATCACATTTTTTACCTTATTTTGGTCTATTAAATTTTTCTATAGAAAAACTGCTTTGTATATCATTTTTATATGCTTTTATAGAAAAATAATAGATCTTTTTAGATTGTAAATTACTAATAGTGTATGATGTATTTGTTCCAACATCAATCATTTCTGTATAATTATTACTATTCTCTCCATAGTAAAGAATATAACCATCAATATCAAAATATTTTACCGGAGACCATTCTACTTTAATACTGTTCTCTAATGATATTGAGCTTACAACTAATGGTGCTGGTGGGGGATCTATGTATGCCCAGTTTATATCTATTTTCTCTAGCTCTGGAGTAATTGTTTTTTTTCCATCACTAAAAAGTTCCCCAGAAAATTGAATATATCTTCCATTAATTCCTTGTTTAAAATCCTCTATACTTGTCCAGGAAAGTTGATTATTTGTCAGTAGAAAAGGTAAATTCGAAATTCTATATTTTAAGGTTACTAATGTCTCGGGATTAGATATCTGGTGAATATTAAAATTTTCTATATACGAATTTCCAATATCATACACTGGTGTCACAAATGATCCTTGACTATGGTATTTTGTTAAATTAGGTTCAGAAACTACGGTTTCTGATATTCTAAACTCATCTATAAAACCTCTAAATTGTTCACCTATATAAATTGTGCTTTCTGAAAATTCACCAGTATAAGGAGGATAAATAGAATTTTCCTCACTTTTCGTTGGAGTGCTAAATTTAATTGATTCAGGAATATTATTCACTAAAGATTCTATCATGCCTTTAGAACTATCGTAACGAAGCATAATATGGTTCCATTGATTTGGTATAAACCTTGTTCGTCCTTTTAATATAACCCTAAATTTTTCAAAATTTTCAGGGATAAAAAAATTGTCAAATTCCCAGACTATATTCCTATCCTCAAAGTAGCATTTTATTTTTTGTGGAATATATTCAGATTCAACTTTATTAACACCTTTCCAGGAGAAAATAATTGAATCTTCACTAATTACCGATGGATTTATCCAAAACTCGATTGTAAAATCACCAATAATCCTTCCTGGTGTAAATATAGTATCACCTTTAGAATTGTAACTAATACCGTGTTTATCAAAAAAATATGCACTACCTGTTCCCATTTTTTTTATACTATCTGAAATGTTGTTATAGTGGCTTAAAACAGTGTAATTATCAGTTTCGTCTTCAAAATCTGTATTAAAATGAAGTAATAAATCTGTAAATGGATTTTTTGCATATTCATTTTCTTTTATTTGTAGATAGTTTTTTCCTTCAAAACCTTTAGAAATAACAAGAGAATCACTTATAAATTCATTTATAGATAAGGTTTCGGAGAATAAATTTATAATTAAAATATAGTTTAAAATAGTAAAAGTAAGTTTTTTTTTCATAACATCTAATATAATATCGGTAATATATGAAAAATAATAAAGAAATCATAGAAAAACTAAAAAATAATGTTAAAGAATTTCCCGAAACTCCAGGCGTATATATTATGCGGGATTCAGACGAAGAAGTTATATACGTTGGTAAGGCTAAAAAGTTAGTTAACAGGGTTACTTCCTATTTTAACATGGGGAAAGATTTAAAAACTTCACTACTTATGAAATCTGTATTTTCTATTGAATATATGGTAACGGATACAGAGTATGAAGCACTACTTTTAGAAAACAATTTAATAAAAAAATGGACGCCTAAATACAATATAAATTTAAAAGATGGTAAATCATACGCGGTTATAGCAATAACAAAAGAGGACTTCCCAAGGGTATATAAAACAAGAAATGTAAGCAATAAAAATTGCTACTATTATGGTCCTTTTCCTGACACAAGAGATATAAATCATTATATGGAGTTGATATCAAAGCTTTATCCCTTAAGAACATGCAAAGGTAATTTAAAAATGAGGGATAAGCCTTGTTTAATGTATCACATAAAAAAATGTGATGGCCCTTGTATTGGAAAAGAAAGTCTAGAAGATTATAACAAGAAAATAATTAATATTAAAAAGTTTCTTTCTGGTAACATATCTGAAATTGTAATAAACCTTACTGCTGAAATGCATGGATTTTCTCAAAAATTAGAATTTGAAAAAGCCGGAGAAATTAGGGACTTAATAGAGTCCATTACAAGATTAAAAGATAAGCAAAAGATTGTTGATTTTAATAGCGATTTTAAAGATTTTATTGGCTTTTATACTAGCGGTGATAAATATACATTTGTAATTTTGAAAATGAGAGAAGGTTATATGGTTGATAAATCTCATTTTTTTACATCGTTTATTGGTGACGACAGTGATGCTTTATTACAATTTGTAATTCAATATTATTCCGATACATCTATTATTCCTGAATCAATTTATCTTTCTTCTGAGTGTGATATAGAAATTCTAGATCAATTTTTTTCAAAGATTAGTAGTAAAAAAGTTTATGTTAAGGTTCCTGTAAAAGGGAAAAACATGAATACAATTCTTTTGGCAAATGAAAATGCAAGAGAACAATACGAAAAAAGAATACGGAGAGATGGTGATTTTGATGGTCTTTATGCGTTGAAAGAGGCTTTAAATCTTTCTGTATTACCTCAACGAATTGAAGGTTTTGATATTGCTCAACTAGATGGCCATTTTACTGTTTCATCCTTAGTTTCTTTCTATAATGGTGTTCCAGATAAAAAAAACTATAAAAGATATAAACTTAAAAGTTTAAATGGTGATATTGATGATTTTAAATCTATTAGTGAAGCAGTAGCTAGAAGATATACTAGGGTAATTAATGATAATTTAGAAAAACCGGATTTAATACTTATTGATGGTGGAAAGGGACAAGTTTCAGCGGCTAAAAGTATTTTAGATACATTAGGTTTGGATATTCCATTAGCAGGTCTTGCAAAGAAGTTTGAATATATCTATCTTCCAGATCAAAGCGAACCTATTATTTTAAAGGAAGCAAGTCCTGGATTGAGAATTCTTCAAGCTGTAAGAGATGAAACTCATAGGTTTGCAACAGACTATAATAAACTTCTTAGAAAGAAAAAATTAAGTCTATCTTCCCTTGAAAGTGTACCAGGAATAGGTGAAAAAAGAGCAAAAAAACTACTTCTTTCATTTGGATCAATTGATAAAATAAAACTATCATCAGCAGAAGAAATTTCTGAAAAAGGATCTATAAATATTGAATTAGCAGAAATTATTCATGATTATTTAAATAAAAAAGAAGCTAAATCTTAATTATACATTTGTAAATTAGAAGTTCAATTATAATATTTTGCATTTCTAATTTTGCATTTCTCAATAAATAATCGTGTTCACTTAAAATAACAATTATTTTTTCCAGTTCATGCATAGAATAGTTATCTAGAGCAATTTTGTAGTTTTTTTGACTTTTACTACCTTTAATTCCCTGTTTTAACATTGCTTCTTCCATAGAAGAGTGGTGTATTAGCATGCTTTTTAAATTTAATAATCTTTTATATTGCCATAATAAGCCACTAATTATTGCAATTGGACTGTTATCGGAAGAGAGTTTAAGTTTTGTATTAATATCTAATGATCCCTCTAGATCTTTATGGCACATTTTTTCAAATAAAGAAAAAACACTTTCTTCTCTACTGTGGTATAAAAAACTTTCAATAT
Source organism: Spirochaetales bacterium (assembly GCA_016936295.1). Classification (GTDB taxonomy): domain Bacteria; phylum Spirochaetota; class Spirochaetia; order DSM-2461; family DSM-2461; genus Thiospirochaeta. The sequence goes on from JAFGYD010000072.1 coordinate 8,787, forward strand.
CATCTTCTGAAATAAGAGACCCTTCTTTAAAAAAGAATGATATTTTTTCACATGCTATTTTTAATTCCTGGGTGTTGTTATCTATCATTTCTAATAAATGATCTACAGCGTTTGGTGTAATTTTTTGATTGAATTTACTAAAATAAGAGGTTATCCAAGTTTTTTTCTGATTATCAAACATCTCCCAAAAAATAACTTTATTATTTTTTGGTATTACCTTTTCAATTTTTTTATCGATACTATTACTAGTAGATCGCAAAATTAATGTATTGCCTTTAATTGGTTTTTTACATATATCAACTATAAGGTCTACATCCGCTTTCTTTTTTATCTCTTCTGCATTGTTTATTATAATAAATTTGTGGGTTGAAAAAAGAGAACCATTCTTCATTAATGATACTATTTCAGAAACTTTTTTCTCAAAAGGGTAAAAAATATGTTTTTCTGGTTCTTCTTTTAACTCTTTTACTATGCTTTTATTTATTTTGTCTATTTCTTCTTTTTTCTTACCCTCTTCGGGGCCAAGAAACAAGTATACACTATCAATCATAAGACCTAACTAAAGTAACAAGTTTTCCAAGTATTACTACATTCTGAGTATAAATAGGTGAAAAGTTATCGTTTTCTGCTTTTAATTTAATACGATTACTCTCTTTATAAAATCTTTTTAATGTAACTGAATCATCTATCATAGCAGCGACTATTGTTCCATTCTCTGCAGTTTGCTGTTGTTTAAAAATAGCAATATCTCCTGGTAAAATCCCGGCATTGATCATACTATCTCCAATTACATTTAGAGCAAAATGATTTCCATTTTTTAATAGGTTTTTTGATATATTAATATAATCTTCAAAATTTTCTTCAGCAAATATTGGTCCACCAGCTGCTATTGTTCCTAATATAGGAATTGATATAGAGAGATCTTCTTTTTCTTTAACAATACCTATAGAACGAGAAGTATTATTATTACAAGTTATAAAACTCTTTTTTTCTAAAGCTTTTATATGATCATAAGCTCCTTTCACAGAGATATTAAAAAACTTTGCAACATCTCGTATCGATGGAGGATATTGATTATCATCTATAAAACCTTTTAAATATTCAAGTATTTCAGATTGTCTTTTAGTCAAGCCTTTCATTTGTCGATTTTAATCCCATATTTCTTTATTTTATTATGCAAGTTACTTGGATAAATTCCAAGTGCATTGGCAGCCTTTGTTATATTTCCATCAAATTCGCATAGTTTGTTATATATAATTTTCTTTTCAAATTCATCCTTAGCCTGGTTTAGTGGAAGATCTGTATAATCGTCTAAATTAGAGCTATTGTTTTCATGATTAATAGAAAAATTAAAAAATTCTTTTAAGTCTATATTATCAGTAGGACTTATAATACATGCTTTTTCAATGAAATTCTTTAATTCTCTAACATTTCCAGGCCATGTATGCTCTTTTAAAACTGTAATACTATCTTTTACTATTTTTTTGTTAGTTTTATTTTCCTTATTGTAAGATTGTAAAAAATAATCACTAAGTATTATAACATCGTCTCCCCTCTGTCTTAAGGAAGGAAGTTCTATTGGTATTACATTTAATCTAAAAAAAAGATCTTCTCTAAAGTTTCCATTCTTAATTTCTTCTTGTATGTTTTTATTTGTTGCAGAAATTATTCTAATATCAACATCTATAAGTTTTTCACTTCCTACTTTATGAAATTTCTGTTCTTGAATTGCTCGTAAAACTTTTGCTTGAGCCATTAAACTCATGTCTGCAATTTCATCTAAAAATAAAGTCCCTCCGTGAGCAGCTTCAAATTTACCTATTCGTCCTTCATGTGCTCCTGTAAATGCCCCTTTTTCATGTCCAAAAAGTTCAGATTCAATTAAATTATCAGGGATTGCAGCACAGTTAACTTCGATAAACGGTTTATCTTTTCTAAGACTGTTTTTAAAAATCTCTCTAGCAATAACTTCTTTTCCTGTTCCATTTTCACCAAGTATCAAAACTCTTGAATCTGTAAAACCTACTTGCTTAATTAATTCTTTTATTTTTTTAATTTCAGGACATTCTCCAATTAGATCGCTTTTTTTAATTGAGGAATCTCGTAAAATAAAATTTTCAGTCCTTTTTTTATATTTATTTATAGCACTTTTTGAAAGTGAAAGAATTCTGTTTAAATCTAATGGTTTCTCAATACAGTCAAAAGCTCCATTTTTTATAGCTTTTACTGCTACATCAACATTGGCATGACCAGATATAATAATAACCTCTGGAGGTGTTAGTTCTTTAGAAATTTTTTCTAATATTTGTAGCCCATCTATACCAGGAAGCCAAAGATCTAAAAAGATTAGTGAAAACTCGTCATTTTTTAATTTATCTAATCCAATTTCTCCACTTTCAGCTGTTTCTACAAAATATCCTTCATCTTCTAGAATAGAAGCAAGAATTTCCCTTATTCCCTTTTCATCATCTATTATTAAAATCTTGTTCATATTTCCTCTTTTGGGAATTCAAAATAAAAAGTAGTTCCAACATTCTCTGCACTTTCAATCCAAATTTTACCTTTATGATCAATAATAATTTTATTTACTATTGCTAAACCCAAACCAGATCCATCATATTTTGTAGTAAAATATGGCTTAAAAATATTAGGAAGTACATCTTTAGAAATTCCATGTCCTGTGTCTATTATTCTTATTTTGCAAAAAGTCTGATCCTTTTTAAAAATAATCTCAGAAGAATATTTTAATATTCCTTTGCTATTCATTGCATGAATTCCATTTATTGTAAGATTAGAAATAACCTGAATCATTTGATTTTTATCAATAAAAACATCAAAATCAACAACTTCTGATACATCGAATATTACATCCGGGTATGTAGACTTATAAATATTTATACTATCTAAAATTGTACTTTGTATAGAAACGTATTCTTGATTTAGATTTGGAAATCTTGCAAAATCTCTGAATTCATTTAAAAGTCTCTCCATTCTGGTTACTTCATTAATTATAGTTTCCATATGCTTTGGAATAATAGAATTGTTTTTTTCCTTTAAAAGAACTCTTTGAGCAGAAAGTTTAATTGGTGTTAATGGGTTTTTTATTTCATGGGCTAATCTGGTTGCTATATCTTGCCATGTTGAAATTTGCTCGGTATGTTTTAATTTCGTTCTTGATCTTTCAACTTCTTTTATCATCTTGTTAAATGAGGTTATTAATAAGTTAAATTCATTTTTTTTCTTCGAAAGAATTCTATATGAATAATTACCTAGTGCAACCTTTCTTATAGCTTCTTCAATATCCGCAATAGGTTTAATAATTTCATCTGAAAAAATAAAACTTCCTAAAATTGCGATGAATACAATTGGAATGGTAAAAAGTAGATAGAATATAAAAATACCTATAGAGTATTTAAATTTTTGACTATTTAAATTTTCCAATTCATTTTTTACTTTTGTAAGAATAAATCCATTTTTAGAAAAATTATCCGGTAGGGTCGATGTTAAAATAGCATATATACTCTCATTCTCAACTTTAATCATAAATTGATATTTTACATATTCATAACTACTGCTACTTTTTTGAGGATAGAAAAAATTCACTTTTTCAAGGTTTAATATTTCTGTCGAAAATTGATAATCTCCAATAATTATCAATCTTTTACCACTGTTGTTGAAAAGCTCAACACAGGAAATAGACGCATTTAGTTTTTGTAACTCATCGATTGAAACATCTTGATCATTGTATATATTTTTTAGAACAGAGATAAAAAATTTACTGTTTCCAAGATTTTCTATCTCTTTTTTCCTACTGTTTTCTTGATTTAATGCATTAGAAAACCCAATATCTACTGCAGTAACCACCTCTTTACTTAACCAATTATTTGTCGATGTTTCAAAGAAATTAAGTGCTAATAAAGATTGGGATATAAATACCAGCCCAACAGTTATAATGTAATAAAAGACAATATTTTTTTTGAAACTATTTCCTGGCTTTAACTTTTGTTTATAAGTATTAATAATTTGTATAATTATTAATATAAATAGTGTCCCGGGGATAACTAGTACAAAACTTGATATGGCTAATATAGAAAACTCTGAAGTCTCTTTGAAATCGTCTAATATTTGTTTTGAAAAATATAAAAAAAGAGTCATAAGTATTATGTCTAAAATGATTATACTTATGACTGTAGTCTTTGAATTAGCAAACCCTTTTCTGGATTTCATACTATTCTTCGAATTTATTGTCTATTAAACTAATTAGTGAATCTACAGCCTCTTTTTCATCTTCACCTTCAGCTATAACTTTAATCTCTGTATTATAGGTTCCACCAAGAGTTAATATACATAAAATAGATTTTGCATTTATTTTTTCAGAACCTTTTTCTATATATACATTTGACTTAAATTTTGACGCTTCTTTAACAATAAGAGTTGCAGGTCTTGCGTGTATTCCAGCTCTATTTTTTATAGTTGTACTTCTTTCAGTCATTTTCTTTTAATTGAACCTATTTTCCATATATTTTATTCGAGCATTCTCATGCTCCAGCCACTCAATTATATTCTTGTCAAATTCACCAGAACTATTTAAACCTGCTAATTTTAATCTCTGATTTAAAGCAGCAGTTTCAATAATAGTAGGTATATTTCTTCCCGGTTTTACAGGAATCTCTAATAGCGGTAAATTAACACCAAGAATCTCATAATTTTTTTCAATTCCAATTCTATCATAGTTTTTTGAAGAATTCCACTCTTCTAATTTTACAATTAATTGCACACGTTTACTTTTCATAATAGCTCTTATTCCAAACAGTTCTTTAATATCGATAATTCCCAGTCCTCTTATCTCCATATGATGATTTAAAACATCTGTAGAACTTTTTCCCATTAAAACATTTCCATTACTGGTACTAATTTCAACAGAATCGTCGGCAACTAATTTATGACCTTTCTCCACTAAAGCAAGAGCAGACTCGCTTTTTCCAACACCGCTATCTCCTAATATCAAAACTCCTAACCCTGAAACATCTACTAATACACCATGAATAATTTTGGTTGGGGAGAACATATTTAACATTGCTCTAAATAATCTAGGTAAAAAATCTGCAGAACTTAATGGCGTTTGTAAAATAGGACAGTTATTTTTTTTTGCAATTTCTAAAAATGGTTCTGGTGGAACAATTCCATGTGTTACAACACAGCAAGGAATATTGTAACTAAAAAATGTCTCTATATTTTCTAATTTATTTTCTAAACATAGTTTTTTTATATAGGCATTTTCTGTTTTTCCTAGTAACTGAACTCTTTTCCCTTCAAATTTTTCAGTAAATCCTGTTAAAACTAATCCGGGTCTACTTATATCGGATGTTACAATTTTTCTACCTAATCCACTTCGGCCAGATAAACATTTGAGATCTAGTTTATTATGATCTTTTAAATTTAAATCTAGTAAATCTAAAACTGTAAATTGCTTCAATTAAATATCCTATAAAAAAAGGAGAGCCTAAGCTCTCCATAAAGTAAGCTATGAATGGTTTTGAATTCTATCTTTTTCTTTAGTTGCTTTGGTTTCCAACTTATCAAAAAGATCATCAATACCTTGATAAAGATTTTCATCGTGTAATTCAACATGAGCTGTTTTACCCCAGTTAAAGTGTAAGTCAGCTTCAATTTTGTAATCCTTTGAATCTTTTATAATCGTAAAGTAGAAATGTACTATATGATCTTTTACATAATCAAGACGAACTAATTTCTTCTCGATATTTTCCTTTAATGTGTCACTTATGCTGTAATGAACACCTTTTATTTGCACTTCCATACAACACCTCCATTCTTTTTATTTATAACTAATGTACTTACTGTCTATCATAGGATGAAAGCATATTAAGTTCCAGCCTATATTTCGAAACAGTTCTTCGAGCGATATCAATACCCCTCTCTTTAAGTATATTAGATATTTTCTGATCTGACAGTTTTTTTTCACTTTTATTTTCAATTATTATATTTTTAACTAATTCTTTAACACTCTCTTTAGAGTGATCTCTTCCTGTTTGTGAGCTAACTATAGCATTTGAAAAGAAATACTTTAGATTATATATACCCCAATCTGTTTGTATAAATTTATCGTTAGTAATTCTGGAAATTGTACTTTCTGAAAGTTCAGTTTCCAAAGCGACCTGTTTTCTGGTTAATGGTTTAATATTTCCCGGTCCAAAAAGGAAAAATTCTTTTTGATTAACTACAATGGAATTTATAGT
>JAFGYD010000010.1 GCA_016936295.1 Spirochaetales bacterium
CTCGTGGGGATGGGTAAAATAGGAAAGAATTAATCCCTCTGAATCTAAAAGATAAATTTCAACTACAGGGTTTAATACCATCATATAGTGTATCTCTATCTCAATTTTTTCAGAAGAGAATCCATCAATAACAATTGGCTGTAGCTCTTTTGCAATACTTGAAGCATACTCTCTATTTAAAATTTGTCCTACTTCATCAAAAAGATGTTTAGAAGAGTTAAAAGCTATATAAAGACTTGAGCTTCCTAGTATAATTATCATTAATAAAAATAGTAGAGAGAGTCTTGTGTAGAAAGAATTAATCATCTATTCCCTCCTTGGTATTTTGGTTAAATCTGTAACCAACACCCCATACAGTAACAATATATTGTGGGTTAGAAGGATCTTTCTCAATCTTGTTTCTAAGCCTATTTATATGAGTATTTACAGTGTGTTCATAACCTTGAAATTGGTATTCCCATACTAGATTCAATATATCATTTCTGCTGTATGCTCTCCCGGGATTCCTTGCAAAAAGTGCTAATAACTCAAACTCTTTAACTGTTAAATCAATAATTTGATTATTTAACAGAACCTGATGTTTTTCAAAATCGATATAAAGATCCTTATATATAATATGATTTTTACTCTGATTTTCTATATTCTGAGCATTTTGTATTGCGACCTGTGATCTTCTTAAAAGAGCACGAACCCTTGCCGTTAACTCCCTAATACTAAATGGTTTTGTCATATAATCGTCGGCACCCAATTCTAATCCAATAATTCGGTCAATCTCTTCAGCTTTTGCTGTAAGCATCATAATTGGTGTTAAGGGATCATCCTCCCTAATTTTTTTGCAGACAGTAATCCCATCTAAAACTGGGAGCATTATATCAAGAATAATAAGATTATAGCCCCCGGTTTTTGCCATTTCTAACCCATGTCCACCATTATAAGCATATTCAATTTCCATTCCTGCATCTTTTAAATTGATTGCTACAACTTTTGATATCTCTCTATCGTCTTCAATAATTAATATTTTACTTTTAGAAATCATTTCTTTATTATAGCAACATTTTTTAATATGGCCTATCTTTTAGATTTACCTTAAATGGGTGTTTAGATGCCCTGTAAATCCAATAAAAATTTTTTAGAGGGTTTATTTTAAATATAAAACGTTGAAACCCTGTTAATTTATCTCTTTTATTTATTTTAATATTTATATCTAAAGGAAATTTAGTTTGATCCTCAATAGATCTGATAACGCTTTGTAACTCATTAATTTGCCTGCTAAACATTTGATCGGGAGCCATTTGTAAAGCCTCACTTCCACCAATAATGGCAACCCCTAAACAGTTCATTTCCATAATATCTGTAGAAAACATCTCTAAATACTCTTTTAAGGATTCACTCTGAATCATTTCGGGAAAACCGCTATGAATAATAAAACTAATTGTTTTCCCTTTAAAATCCATTTTATACTTTTCCATTTTTTCAAAAAATAGTTTCTGCTGTGCAGGCATACTATCCACATACAAAGGGAAACAGAATAGTAATGAATCACTCTTCTTGCATTTATCTAATATTTCATCCTGTTTTTTTACTTCAGCAATATACTCTATTTCATCATATTCGGTTTTATCCAAGCCACTAATTATCCAGTTTAGTATTTTAGTAGAGTTAGATGTTCTCTTTCTTGGTGAACCATTAATTATTGATAATTTCATTTAATAACTCCTCTGTATTATTTGGTGTTAATTTAAATCTAATAGATTTGTTAATTTTCATATTTTTTTGAATCCTGGTAAAATTATTATAAATAATTTCTGCACTTTTATTAGAAATAGAACCATCATCTAATAATACAACTCCAAGTGTTTTACCACTTTTAGGATAACGTTCTAAATGGTGGCACTCTTTTTCATAAATATTAATAAATGGGAGAGCATTTGGAACAAATCTATCCAAGGCTTTTTTAGTCTCTGCTGTAACAAAACCAGCTTTTACAGGACTGAAAAAAAGTAGACAATCAACATTTTTTAATGCTTTAAGGTACACTTCGCCTTCATCTTTCATTCGGCATTTTCCCGGGGTTCTAGTCCAACAATCCCAACACCCTTGGCAGTAGTGAAAATTCATATCAAGTATATTAAAACAATCTACCTTATGCCCTCTACTATTTAGCTCATGGTTTATAGAATTAATAGCTTGATTGTGACCTTCCCAATTTGAAATATCATCAATTCCATTAACAATTACAACATTCATTTTAATCTCCTTTCTTAATATAACACTTGTTGCATAACATGTGTTACTTATTTAATAAAAAAAATTATAGATTTAAATCTATAGTTATTTTCCCACTATCAAATGCTTTAAAATTATGCTGCTCTGCATATATAAGCTGAGATGCAGTCTCTTCCATAATTAAAAACGCATCTTCTATAGTTATTCCACTATTTTTATTTGCAAGAGCTACAGATAGACCACTAGTTTGTAAAGCCATTTTATTTAGTATTGTTGAACACTGTTCCCGGTTTAACCCTTTTAACATTTCGTCACTTTCCATTATATCAACCATTTTATTCCAGGTAGTTTTATCCATATTAATAGCTTCTGGACACTTAATTACTAAATCTTTAAACAATATGGGGTAATCTTTTGCAATTAATAATTGCCCAATACCAATATTAAAAAAACCATGTTTTGTATAGTTTTTAGTACTATACTTCCAAACAACTTCTCCTACTTTACCCATAACAGCATTAAATAATTCTTTGGTATTCTTAAAATTAATGTATATTGGAGCTACAGAGCAACCTAATTCTTTGGCAAGAACCCTAACAGATAGAGCATCAATACCCTTATTAATAACTAAGTCAAAGGCTGCGTTTAGAATTTGTTCCTTGGAAAACTGTACTTTAGGTGGCATAATTATCTTATATACTAAATTCTATTGCAAGTTGTCTCAAGTCCTTTGATGTATTACAATTCAATTTAATTTTAATATTTTCTTTATGGGTATCAACTGTTTTTCTACTAATATTTAACTTTTCAGATATCTCTAAAGATCCGTAACCCTTTCCAATTAAGCAAAAAATTTGTAACTGTCTATCCGACAATTTTTTTAGAGATGTAGAGTAATCTTCACTATAAAGGTTATATTCTGACAATCTCTCTTTTTCGGAATCGCTTAACCAGATTCTTCCACTTAAAACAGTTTTTATAGCATTTAAAACCTTAATCCCGGCCTCTTCTTTCATTATGTAACCAAGTGCTCCAGCTTTTAAAGCTCTTTCTGCGTAGAATCTTTCATCGCTCATAGAAAGAACTATGATCTTTAAATCCGGGTTTATACTTTTTAATAGTTTAATTAATTCTAAACCATCTTCATCTCCCAGTTTTAAATCGACTATAGCTAAAACGGGCTTTTTACTACTTAAAATTTCAATAGCTTCTGCGGAATTCTGTGCTTCTCCAACTATTTGATAAATTGACTCTGTAGAAATAAGGCTTGCGAGGCCTTTCCTAAAAATAGGATGATCCTCGACAAGCATTATAGAAGTTATAGGCATAATACCCCTTATTTATAATTTCTATCTATTTTAACATTAGTGTAGATTCTAATCAAATTTTAAAAGTCCAAAATCAGAAGTATCCTGGTATCCTAAATTTGTACTATTTGCCCAGTTTCTTACTCCCACCCTTGATCCGGAAGAGTCGGCATTATTTATTTGTACATCAAAACCTATAACTTGTCCCGGTTTCATTTCAATATAAGAGATAGGAACTGCAACTTCAACCATATATCCTTGCTCTGTCAATGATACTGCAGATTTAAATCCGTCTTGATCTCCACCATTGAAGGTTACGAAATTTGTATAACTTACCCGGTATTGAGCATCATCTTGCTGATAGGAAGTTGATTTTTCATTATTTTGGTCAATAAAAATCTCAATTGAATCTTGCTCCCAAGGGTTCTCCGAAGCGTTGTTAAGTTCTTTATCAACAACATCAACTAATACGTATAAATATTTATTATCCCAAAGTGTTTTAAATGAAGTACCACTACTGGATTTACCTTCAGTTTCAATCCCTAATAATGTAGCTGTTTCATCATTCCATTTTGTATCTACTACTCCATCAAC
>JAFGYD010000073.1 GCA_016936295.1 Spirochaetales bacterium
CTTATACCGAAGACCGGACATGAACCGGTACAGGCCGAAGCCCGAGGGATTTTAAATCCCTTGTGTCTACCAATTTCACCACTTCGGCTTAACAATAGGAATAATATATAAATGCTCAGATATGGTCAATATTAATAATAAAAATATTTACTTTAATAGTTAAATTATGGTTATATGTTGGAATGGAAAATATTTACAGCTATACAAATTTAACAGATTCTCATTTTCATATTTTGGAAATGATTGAAAAAGAGTTAGCCATTGATGTACTACTTACTGAGTGGTTTTTAAATGGTGGACAAGAACTTATCGATATTGGTGTCGATGAGATTAACTTTGATACCAGAATTGAATATTCTACTAAATATCCATTAATATATCATACCGCAGGAATCCATCCCAACTCCATTACAGACAATTTAGAACGAATAGTAACTTTAGAAAAACAATTAACAAATAAAAAAATTGTAGGTTTAGGTGAAATAGGTTTAGATTACTACTGGGATACTGTACCTAAAAAGTTGCAACAAGAGTTTTTCGGTTTACAACTACAATTAGCTAAAAAGCATAAACTTCCTGTTATTATTCATAATAGAGAGGCTTCAAGTGATATACATAATATTTTAAAGGAAAATAAATCTGAATCTGGGATTATACATTGTTTTAGTTCAAACAAAGAGTTTCTAAAAAAATTTTTAGATCTAGGATTTTATATATCATTTGCAGGAAATATTACTTACAAAAAAAATATTGAAATACAAGAATGCTTAACGTATGTACCATTAGATAAACTTTTATTAGAAACAGACTCGCCTTACTTATCTCCAATACCATTAAGAGGTAGACTAAATTCACCTAATAATATAATATATACCTTCAATTTTGTATCAGATTATTTAAGTATCGAAAAAAGTAAATTAAAAAAACAAATGCAGAATAACTTATTGAACATTTTTAATTTACGAGAGGAATAATGACTGAATTTTACAAAAAATATATGTTTGATCTACCTATTATACCTAAGGTAGTAGCAGATCTTATCAATATATCATCTACTGACAATATTTCATCTAAAGAAATAGAAAACATAATTAAAATTGATCCTTACTTAACGAGTAGAATTTTAAAAATTTCAAACTCATCCTACTACTCAAGAGAGAGAGAGATTTCTACGATAAAGGACTCTGTTACATTATTGGGTTTAAAAAAAATACAAACAATTGCTCTTTTAATAACTGGATCCGAAATTATGGATGAAAAAATAGATGACTTTTTTCATTTTTATTGGGATTCTTCATTAAAAACAGCATTTCTATCAAAAAAAATTGCAATTGAAACAGGCAAGGAAGTTATACAAGAAGATATATTTACATGTGGATTATTACATAACATAGGTCAAGCAATACTACATAAATTTTCCAATGAAAAATATAACAAAGTAATAAATAATTATAGTAAATTTAATTTTAACTTGAATAGTATTGAAATTGAAGAATTTGGTGTAACAAGCAATGACATTGCAGGGAAAATTCTGGAATCTTGGGGATTCCCTAAAATTTTAACAGATACAGTTCAATTTAACCTTGATAAAAATTCCCATTCTCAATTTCAAAATATTATAGATATTATTTCATTCTCAAAAACACTTTACTTAAATAATGGATTTAATATCAGTAATGAAAAGCTTAAAAATCTTCAACTAACATATCAATCAAGACTAAATCTAAGAAATAGCGACATTGAATATTATACAGATTATTTACAAAATAAGATTGAAAATATAGATTTCTATAATAGCTGCTTAGATACAATTATAAAATAAAAAGTCCTGAAAAATCAGGACTTTTGTTGTTTACCATGAATCACTTACATCATCAGCATCTCTATTTTGCTCTGCAAATAGATCTGATACTGCCCTTAAATCATCAAAGTACAGATAATATCGACCATAAGTCTCTTCTAAATCACATTCAACTTTGAACCCCATGATTTGAATACCCATTTTATCATTATAATGATAATCTCTCTGAACTATATTTGGTGGTATAGCTACAACCATTTTTTTCCAACCAGAGAAATTTAAATCACCCATAGTTAATTCTGCATAATTCCCAAAATGATCTTTAATTATTAGCTTCAAAGTGTGTCTTGTATTCCGTCCAACAACCCACAAAGATACGGTTTTTGTTATTCCCTCTATTGGTAAAGGTCTAACTGGATTAACATAAAAATCAACCATACCTCTTCTAAAGAAATCAACTCGAACACCTAAAACATTTTCGTCAACTTCATTAATCCCTGCTTGTTGTTCACCTTCAATAGGTTCTTTTTCACTAGGATTTCCAACTTTATCACGAACTGTTATAATCCCATCATCTGCACCAATTTTACCATACCAAAAAGCTGCATCTTCAAACTTAGATATTGAAATTTCTCTTAAACTTTGCTGTGCAGATTCGATACCAATTAATCCTGGATCTGGCTCAGACACACCCTCTTGAGCGTATAAACTAATATTTAAAACAAATAAACTTAGTGCAATAAATAATATTTTTTTACTATTATTGTGCATCGGAACCTCCCCAAATCTCTTCAATCTTAGCTTTATTTGTTAAATCTTCACCATCAAAATTATAAATATGAGTATCTGTAAGTACTTTTAACTGATCTATATAAAGATAAAACTGATCTACTCTCTCTTCTGGATCTGTTCTTACAACTAATTTTGTAAGTTTTAAACCTTCAAAGAAAGGTAAATATTGTTTTGTTTGTTTAATATGTGCTGGTATTTTTACATATAAATGCTTCCATCCAATATGTTTAATAGAACCCATTTCAATAACATGGACAATTCCTTGATAGTCAACTACGTGCATCTCAAGTGTATAGTCAAAGTTTGACCCCCAAACCCATAAATCAAAAAATTCTACTTTTCCGGGTAACATCAACGGCTCTGCTTTCCAATCAGTGCCCGTACCTTCTCCTGGCATAATTTCAAGATAATTATACCCCTTTCTAGTAAAACTACCAAGAATAGCAAAGCTTTTTAAATCTGCTTCATTTTCAGGGTTTTTACCAAATAGATCCTCAGGGAAAGCATTAGCGTATGCCTGTTTAGGATACCCTGTGGTTATAAATTTACTTCCAAAAACTTTCCATACAACAGGATTCCCTGTAGCTCCATTATTTGTTAAACCTTCTCCGTCAAAAGATTCAACTACTATTGCTTCTTTAGTTATTAAGCTATCAGCAAAGACTGTAATAGGCATAATTAAAAACAAAGCCAGTAAAAACAGACCCTTTTGTCTCATCTAGAACTCCTTACCTAGTAAATACTCATTTGTTCCTTGAAATTATATTTCTTTAGGAATCTATTGTCAAACAATATATATATTTATTTATCGTCAACCTAAGTTAAAAAATTAAAAAGCTCTCAAATATTTTTTTATATCAAGAGTCCTTTCTTTAAAAACGTCTTCAAAAACTTCACCAAAATCTTCAGCAATTGAATACCTCACATTTTCATTAATTTCATGATAATAACTTCCATTTTCAATAACTATTTGTCCTGTTTTAATTAAACTATAAATATAAGAACCTAGGGAATCCGATATAATGACCCATAAATCAGTATCATTTTTATCTTGTACAAATTCTTTTAATGCAGTTCTATTTGTTGAATTAAGAATATAGTAAAAACTAACACTTTTATTATTATCTATTTTTTTTAAAATATCAACTTCTTCTATTATTTGACTATTTTTTTCCTCAATAAACACAGTTATATTTTTAAAATCGCTATTTCTTTGAATTTCAGAAAATAATAGATCAATAGCTGGCTTGTAAGTTATGTTTACTTTATCATCTAATGTATTATCAAAGACAGTAACTTGAGATTGATTAAATTGTCCATCAATTTCTGTCTTATAATAAACATATAATAAAGGTGATATTGCTATTTTTGTATATTGTGATACATAACCAAAGTCAAATTCATTAATAGAAGTTATATATATTGATGAGTTTTTACTTTCATCTTTAATATTATGAATGATAGAAAAATAATCATCAACAATAATTAATTCACTGTAATTAATTTTACTACAAGAAATAATAGCTAAAATAAAAATAATACTAGCTATTTTTCTTATCATAAAAAAAATCTTTTAAACCATATATATTGAATATCAATAAAATAAAAAACAAAATTACAAAAAATGAAAAAATACTAAACAGTATCATTGAGTAAAAATTCATTAATAAAATTAAAAACAAGTAAAAAACGAGACCTAAAAAGAGATAATAATTAATATATTTAATATTCATTTTACGCAAATCTATATACTGCAAAACAAAAAGTATAAATAAGTAATGAATTGGCAAAAATAGAACTAAAACATCATTTGATAATTCATAATTTGTTAACAATTTAAATAAAAGATTCCAGTAAATAAAACCTGAAAATAGATAGTAATTATTAAATTTTAGATTATTTTTAGTATCAAAAATATAAAAACCTATCACAACTATTAAAGGAAGGATATAAACCAAATAATCCTTAATTGTTTTAACTAAAATAGAGTGCGTTTGTAAAACATACAATGATCCAAATGCCCAAAATATTACTGATATAATTGATGAAACTACAATCCCAATAAAAAAAAGAGATATATCTTTAAATTCAATTTTATTTTTTACCATTAAAACATATAAAGGTACACTCAAAAAAGCAAATATTAACATAATATAAAATTATCATTTTTAAATATTTATTGCAATGAGAACAATTTTTCATTTTTATTAGTATTAAGTTTGACTATATTTATATGAAATGATATATTTTGCAGGTTATTTATTACATGTTTTTTTAAATTACTACATTTATAGTATTTCCAAGGAGATAATTTGGCACAAAAAGAGTTAAGAATCAATGAACAAATTCGAGTACGAGAAGTTAGATTGGTGGATCATGAAGGCGAGCAAAGAGGAGTAGTTCCTACTTCAGAGGCTCTTGCATTAGCAAAAGAACACGGTTTAGATCTTGTAGAAGTTGCTCCACAAGCGGTACCTCCTGCTTGTAAAATACTTAATTATGGTAAGTACAAATTTGATTTGGAAAAAAGAAAACGAGAATCAAAAAAGAATCAAAAAATTGTTCAACTTAAAGAAATAAGAATGCAACCTAAAATAGAAAAGCATGATTTAGATTTTAAAACTAAACATGTAAAAACATTTCTTGAAGAAGGAAATAAAGTAAAAGTTACTGTAAGATTTAGAGGTAGAGAGTTAGCTCATACAGAACTTGGTAAGGTTGTATTAGATAAAGTGTTAGATTTACTAGGTGACGATATGTATATACTTGACAAAAGAGCGGCGATGGAAGGTCGAACAATGTCTATGGTACTAAGTCCGAAAGTGAAAAAATAAATTATAAAGGATGTATCACAAATGCCTAAAATGAAAACTAGGAAAAGCGCGGCGAAAAGATACAAAGTGACAGGAAGTGGAAAAGTTAAATACAAATCCATGGGTACTCGTCATATTCTTACAAAAAAATCCGCTAAAAGAAAAAGACAACTTAGACATTGTGCAGTAGTTGCAGAATGCGAGTTACCACGAATTAAAAGACTTTTACCATACGGGTAAAAATTAGGAGAGAAGAATGCCAAGAGCAGTTGATGGAACTAGAAGAAAAGATAGAAGAAAAAAAGTTCTTAAATTAGCAAAAGGTTTCTGGGGAAGAAGAAAAAACTGTGTAAGAACGGCAAAAGATGCTGTTGCTAAAGCAGGTAAGTACGCTTACAGAGACAGAAAAGTAAGGAAAAGAGAGTTTAGAAAACTTTGGATTTCTAGGATTTCAGCAGCAGTAAGAGCAGAAGGTATGAATTATTCCAGATTCATTAATGGTCTTAAAAAAGCAGAAATCGCATTAGACAGAAAAGCTTTATCTAACCTTGCAATTGAAGATCCAAAAGCATTTAGTGCAATTATAGTTGAAGCAAAAAAAGCAATAGGAGCTTAAAGAATGATTACTCTTGAACAGGTACAAAAACTTGATGAAAAGATCAAGCAAGCAGTTAGTTTGATTAGTACTTTAAGAGAGGAAAACGCCCAATTGCGATCCACTCTTTCAAATTATGAATGTAAAATCAATGATTTAGAAAATGTTGTTGCTTCATTAGAAGATGGTCAAACTAAAATTGAACTAGGCCTAATGGATGCTTTAACAAAACTTAATGATCTTGATTTTGTGGAGAACGAACAAATAGAGGAAAAAACTTCCGGAGAGCTTTCCCCTAGCGAAGAAACTGAAATCGTTAATGATGAACAAATTGAAAAGAACGATCATTCTAAGCAGGTTGAAAACACTACGGAAGAGTCTTTTTCTGGTGAAATAGTTGAAGATGAAATAGTTGAAGATGAAATAGTTGAAGATGAAATAGTTGAAGATGAAATAGTTGAAGATGAAATAGTTGA
>JAFGYD010000074.1 GCA_016936295.1 Spirochaetales bacterium
AATGTTAGCACATCCGGTTCTTATGGAGATATAAGTGTATTAGGAATTCCTGTTGTAACAGAGCAAGACCTAGGTTCTGAAGATCTAGAAGAAATTACTCTAAGTTTGGATACTTCAACTTTTGGAATTAAAGCAAACTATCAGTTACTAGATGGGTTTGGAATTCCTGTTCTATTTAGATGGAACGGTATATCTTTAGGAACTGGTTTTATAGCAAATACATTCAATGTTAATGCTAAATTGGAAAACCTAATGTCTCTATTAGCAGGAGACTCTGAAGAGGAATCAACATTTGATGTTTCTTCATTTAAAGTTGGGGCAGAATTTGCAATTAATAACTCAACATACACAATTCCTTTCGAAGCTTCTACAGGTATCCAGGTATTATCGGTATTAACATTAACAGCGGGAGCTGGTATAGACCTTACATTTGGTACTTCATCAGTTGAATTTACAACTATATACGAAGACCCAGATGCTCTAGTTGCAAAAGTTATTGATGAAATTATTAACCAGGCACTTATTGAAAGTGGTACAGGTATTAACTTTCCTTACAGTAACCCAGGTAATATAAATTTAATTAATCCAAGATTAATGGCTGGGGTTGGTTTAGGTATTGGTCCAGCAGTTGTAGATTTTACAGTAGGATATTATATATTCTCTGGTACAACTTTTGGTATAAACTTTGTGTTAAGAATATAGAATTAACCTTTTATTTATTAAAACCTCTAGAAATAGAGGTTTTATTATTTTATAATTACATAAAAAAATGAAAGAAGGCTAAATTGAAAAAATTATTTCTCTTACTTACACTTGTTTATATCTCTAACTTTATTTTTGGAGATAGCATTAAAGTTGCAGCACTTAAAGGACCTACAGGATTATCTATGGTTACTTTAATAGATTCGAACACTCAATTAGGGACAGAGACAGAGTATTCTATAGTTAATACCCCAGATTTAGTAGTTGCAGGGTTACTTTCCGGAAATTACAGTATAGCTGCATTACCTACTAATTTAGCGGCCATTTTATACAATAAAAAACCAGACTATGAATTAATTGCAGTATCAGGTCAAGGTAATTTATATGTTGTTAGTAACGATGAAAGCATTAAATCATGGAAGAATTTAAGTGATAAAACAGTATACAATATTGCAAGATCATCAACACCAGATTTTATGTTAAATTATCTTCTTAAAAAAAATAGTATTAATGCTAATATCGATTTTACATATAACCATGTTGAACTGGCACCAATGCTTATAGCAGGTAAAGTTTCAACAGGAATTCTTCCAGAACCTTTGGTGTCCACAGTATTACTTAAAAACCCTAAAATGAAAGTTGTATTAGACTTTCAAAAAGAGTATGAAAAATATAATAATTCCTCCTATCCTCTATCATGTATTGTGGCAAGTAAAAAACTAATTACAGAAAACCCTGAAGCTATTAAGGTTTTTCTACAAAAATTAAACTCTTCAATTGATTTTGTTAATAGTAACCCGGAAGAAGCTGGAGAATTAGGAAACAAAGTAGGGCTTGGCGTAACTTCAACAATTGTAAAAAACTCTATTAGTAGATTAAATATAGGATATTTGGACTCTCAATCAGCAAAATCTCAACTTGAATCCTACTATAAAATACTATTTGAAAGCGATACAAAATCTATTGGGGGAAAACTTCCTGCAAATGATTTTTACTATGATAAAAATAAATAAACATATTAAAAAAATTTTATATCCAGTTATATCATTATCTTTTTTTTACATAATTTGGGAGATCTCTGCATATTATATAGGTGCAGAGATTATTTTACCAAAACCTATCACCGTTTTTAATTCTTTAATCCAAATAATATTAAAACAAGACTTTAAAATAAAATTACTTTCTACATTAATTCGAGGGCTATGGGGATTTGGAATTTCTTTCATTCTAGGTCTAACAGTAGGAATTCTTGCAGGAATTTTTAAAACATTTAGAATGTTAATATCTCCAATAATTTCAATTGTTAGATCCACTCCTGTAATATCTGTAATTCTATTAGCAATTATTTGGTTTAAAGTTGATAATGTCCCAATTTTTGTAGCATTTCTAATGGCCTTCCCCATAATATGTGGAAATATTATTGAAGGGATTACCACAACAAATTCCAAATTGTTAATAATGGCAAAACTTTATAATGTACCTCTATATAAACAAGTTTTAAATATATATATTCCATCGGTATTTCCATTTATAATAGCAGGCTCCTCAATGTCTCTTGGGGTTATTTGGAAAGTAATAGTAGCCGCAGAAGTTTTGAGCCAACCAAAATTTGGAGTTGGAACTAGTTTAAACGATGCTAAAGCTTATTTAATAACCGAAGAGGTTTTTGCCTGGACCATAATAGCAATACTCTTAAGTATCGTTACAGAAAATGTATTTTCTCTAGTATCAAAAAAGGTAATAAATGGCAAATTTAAATATTGAAATTGTAAATTTGAATTTTAATTTTTCAGACCAAAGAATTTTTGAAAATTTAAATATCACATTCAAAAGAAATAGAGTAACAGCTATATTAGGCCCATCTGGTTGTGGAAAAACAACCCTACTTAATTTAATTTCAGGAATTATATTACCGTTATCAGGAAGTATTGAAATACCAGAAAATATAAAATATAGCCATGTTTTTCAGGAATCCAGATTATTATCCTGGAAAAATGTTGAAGATAATATTAAATTTGTATTAAAGAGTTTGAATAAAGAAGATGTAAATTTTAGAATTAATCACTACCTTTCAGAAATGGAATTACTAGATTTTAAAAAGTATTATCCATTTCAGCTTAGTGGAGGTATGAAACAGAGGGTTTCTATTGCTAGGGCATTTGCATATCCATCTAATACCATTATTATGGATGAACCATTTAAAGGTTTAGATCCTAGCTTGAAATCATCACTAATAAAGCTTTTCAATAAGGTGTGGAGAGAAGATGAAAGAACAGCTATTTTTGTAACCCACGATATAAACGAGGCGTTAATGATGGGAGATGATATAATGGTATTATCTAAATCTCCCAATAAAATAATTGAAACAATTACAAATCCCTTGCCATGGAGTGAAAGGGATTTAAATAGAAACGAAATTATAAGCATTGAAAAAAAATTATATAAATTACTAATATAAAGGGGAATATATGGATATTCTTGTAGCAGATGACTCAAACACCTCTAGAACACTTATAAAAACAATTTTAAATAAGTTAGGTTTTAATGTTATTGAAGCTGTGGACGGCCAGGATGCATGGGAAAAACTTCAGCAAGAAAATCCACCTAAAATACTATTAGTTGACTGGTCTATGCCACGAATGGATGGTATTGAATTATCCCAAAAAATCAGGGACAAAGAAACTAAAAACGAATTCTACACCTATATTATAATGCTCACGGCAAATGATGAAGAGATGCATACAAAAGAGGGTTTTGATGCAGGAGTAGATAACTTCCTAACAAAACCTATTAATGTACAGGCACTAAACATAAGTTTAACAATAGCAAAAAGAATTATAACACAGCAAAATAATATGCATGACATAAAAATTAAACTAGAACAACAGTTACTTAAACAAAAAAAAGAGATAAAAAAAGCACAGGAAATACAACAGTTTTTAAATACTTCTATTATTCCTCAAATGAATAAAATAAATATAAAAGCAGTATATAATCCATCACAGGAAATGGGTGGAGACTTTTTCAATATAATAAAAACTGTAAGAAATAACTTGGTAATATTAATGGTTGATTGTACTGGACATGGATTGGAAGCTTCAATGTATGCAACACTACTTAAATCAATCTGTGACAGACATATAAATATACTTGATAATCCACAGTTCCTGCTTAATTTTGTTCAAATGGTGAATATCGATGCAGCAGGATATATAACAACAGATCAATTCCCTGTAATGTTTGTTTCCGTTTTAGATACAACTAATATGAAATTTTACTATTGTAGTGCAAATGGGGAACACCCATATTTAATTAGAAAGAGTAAAGTTCAAAAAGTACCTAGAGTTGCAGGAATGCATTTAGGATACAATACAGAGAGCCATTTTCAGGTAAAAAGTTTTAAAATTGAGAATAACGATACTTTCATGTTCTATTCCGACGCAATAATTGAGATCCCTTATGCCCCCTGGAATAGAGATGATGACACAATCTTAAAAGCTGAGTTAGCCAAAGAAACTGCAAACCTGGAAGAGTTAAATACAAATGTTATGAATCTGCTTAGGGAGACTACTCAAAGCACTAAATTAACCGATGATCTAAGCCTTATTTTTTTACAATTCTCCCACCCATATACAGGAAGTAAAACCTTAAAAAGCAAGAACGACATAAGGAGTGAAATTGATCTCCTTTCAAAAAATCTAATTAAATATGATTATAATAAAAATGAGATTGGTAAAATTTGTATTGAATTTAACGAACAACTTCTCAATATACTCTCAGAACAGATAGAAAATAGTATACAATTAGAACTTAAGTATAGTATTTCTTTTAAATCTGTAACAATAACAACAACTAATTTAATAAATAGTAAGGTTTCAACTTTTAATAGAAACAGAGAACTTGTATATTGTTACAATAATTATGTATAAATAACATAATAGGAGTAATATAGTGAAATTAATAACCGATATCGTTACAGATATACTTACCAAAGCTGTTATAGAAAGTTTTGGGGATACAATTGATAAAAATGAAATTGCAATTCAGTTTACTAAAGATATAAACCTTGGACACTTACAAACAAATATTGCATTAGTATCCTCTAAAAAACTATTAAAAAATCCTCGTGAAGTTGCTCAATTAATAATTGATAATATATCTACAGGGGAAGTTATTGAGAAATTAGAGATAGCAGGTCCAGGTTTTATAAACTTTTATCTAAACCCTAAATTTATCTCATTATATATAAATGATTTTAATCCTTCATCCTGGACATACGATTTAGATATTGAACAAGGAACTACTGTAATAGATTATTCTTCTCCTAATATTGCTAAAAGAATGCATATAGCCCATCTAAGAAGTACAATAATTGGGGATTCTATCAAAAGAGTTTATAAATTTTTAAAGCGAAAAGTAGTAGCAGATAACCACTTGGGCGACTGGGGAACACAGTTTGGGAAACTTATAGTAGGCTACAAAAGATGGCTGGATAAAGATGCATATAATGAGAATTCCTTAGAAGAGTTGGAAAGAATATATGTTAAATTTGAACAAGAATCAGCTAATGATGAAACCCTGCTTCCAGAAGCTAGAGCGGAATTAAAGAAACTACAGGATGGGGACGAACAGAATAAAGCCCTTTGGCAAGATTTTATAGACACTTCAATTAAAGAGTATAACAAACTTTACAAAAGACTTGATGTTGAATTTGATACATACTGGGGAGAATCCTATTATTTTGACTCAATGCCACTAGTTATAGATGAACTTATTAGTAAAAACATAGCCAAAGAGAGCCAAGGAGCACTAATTGTTGAGTTCGATGAGAGTGAAAATTTACACCCTTGTTTAATTAGAAAATCAGATGGTGCAACACTATATGCAACTTCTGATTTAGCATGTATAAAGAAAAAAATGGAAACATACGACTTAAATAAACTTATTTACGTTACAGATGACAGGCAGTCAGATCACTTTAAACAATTTTTTAGAGTCTCTGAAATGCTAGATTGGAATGTAAATAATATACATGTGTCCTTTGGTTTAATGAAATTTGCAGATGCGCATTTTTCAAGTAGAAAGGGAAATGTTATTAGATTAGAGACTCTATTAGATGAAGCAGAAAGTCGTGCATTAAAAATAGTTGAGGAAAAAAATCCAGATTTATCTACAGAAGAAAAAAAAGAGATTGCAAGAGTTGTTGGAATAGGCGCTGTAAAATATTCCGATTTAAGTCAAAATAGAAGTAGTACATTTGTATTTGATTGGGATAAAAACTTAAGCTTTGAAGGAAACACATCACCATATCTTCAATATGTTTACGCTAGGATTCAATCTATTTTAAGAAAAGCTGATTTTGATAACTCTATAAAACAAGATCTAGTATTTTCAACTGAAATAGAGAATAAATTAGTCCTTCAATTAACTAAATATCACAGCATAATTTTAAAAACAGCAGAGACTTGTAAGCCCAATATAATAGCTGATTACATATATGAGTTAGCCCAGATGTTTAACACATTCTATAATGCTATAAATATTATAAAATCCGAAGGAATCGAAAAACACTCCAGACTTGTATTAATTAATAAAGTAGCAGACACCATTAAATCTGGTTTAGATTTACTAGGAATAGAAGTTTTAGATAGAATGTAAAAAGCGGATTTTCCGCTTTTTACACTTCAGTTAAAGTCCGTGCAATAGGTATTCGTCGTCCATTGCCAAAAGCCTTTTTTGACACCTTTAGGACAGGAGGTGTCTGATTTCTTTTAAATTCAGACCTTGCTGTCAATTTTAATACAAACTCGACAGTTTCCCTATCAAAATCCTCTTTAACTATATCATCTAAAGATTTATTTTGAACTATATAAAGCTCCAAAATACTATCTAAAACATCGTAAGGAGGTAAGGAATCCTCATCCTTCTGATCTGGTCTTAACTCTGCACTTGGCGGTTTTTCTAAAATATTAATAGGTATAATCTCTTTTTCCCTATTAATATAGTAACAAAGTTCAAACACTTCTGTTTTAAACAAATCTCCAATTACCGATAATCCACCAGCCATATCACCATATAGAGTACAGTAACCAGTTGCTAATTCAGATTTATTCCCTGTAGTTAAGACCATGCTACCAAATTTATTAGAGTAAGCCATTAATAACGTTCCTCGAATTCTTGCTTGAATATTCTCTTCTGCAACATTCATCTCCGTACCATTAAAAAATGGATCTAATGTTGTTAAAAATGATTCAAACATGGGCTCTATAACTAATTCATCGCATGGGATATCAAGATTTCTAGCCAACTCCTGTGCATCTGTTTTACTGCCGTTGGAAGAGTACCTGGATGGCATAGAAAAGGTTCTAACATTCTCTTTTCCAAGAGCTTTTACAGCCAAATATGCAACTAAAGCAGAATCTATACCTCCAGATGAACCTATTACAACTCTGCTTAATCCACATTTTCGTAAATACTCACTTATACCTAATGCAAGAGCAGATTCTATCTCCTCATATTTATGATAAGCAGGATCTGGTAGCGATTTTGTATCTACTGTATCGAATATAAGTAGTTCTGATTTAAAACCCTCAGCAACAGCAATAACATCGCTATTTTCATTTACAACAAAGGAGTTTCCATCAAAAATTAAATTATCGTTAGCACCAACCATATTGGCATAAACACAAAGACACTTACCTTTATGGGTTATATCCTTTGCAATTTCCAGCCTTGTAATAGTTTTCCCTGAATAAAAGGGAGATGCAGAAGGAACAATAATAATATTTGGATTATAGGATAATATTTCATCAACAGGATTTTCAGGGTATTCCTTATCACTAAACTCTCCATGATTCCACCAGATATCTTCACATATAGCTAAACCTATTCTTGTACCTTCAATCTCGAAATAAGATCTTTCTGTACCTGGTTCAAAATAACGTGCTTCATCGAAAACATCATAAGTAGGTAATAATGTTTTATCCTGAGAGTATACTATTTTACACTTGTTAATTATGACTGCTCTATTTACTAATCTTTTACCATGCTTCTTCTGATTATAATCAACATATCCAACACAAACATGGATATCAAATGTTAAATTTGATATTAACCATTCAAGGGCTTTTATATTCTTATCTACAAAAGAGTCATAGTTAACTAAATCCATTGGAGGGTACCCGGAAATTGACATTTCAGGAAAAACAATAAGTTTTACCCCTGCTTCGTAAGCTTTTATGCTCTCTTGTAAAATTAAGGATGCATTTTTATCAAAATCTCCAATTTTTGAATTAATCTGACCTATAGCTATTTTCATACCCACTCCTTATTGTTAAAAATATACTATATCAAATAAAAAAATAATATGTTAATCTAACATTATAAAAGGAGATATTTATGAAGACATCTATTCAGGTTTTAGCTGGAGTAGCGGTGGGTATACTTCTAGCATTATTACTACCTGAAGGAAATATAATTTTTGGTTATATTGTAAAAATATCAGCAATTGCAATATCCGTTGGTAGATATATAATTCTTCCATTGATGCTATTTTCAATGATAGTATCTGTATATAAACTACAAGAGAAAAAAGATCTATTTAAATATTTTTTAGGGAATATAGGTATTTCTGCAATTTTTTCAGCAGGATTAGTTATTATAGGAGTTATTATATCTCTAATATTTACTCCAGAACAAATACCTGTAGTTATAGATGGTCTATATACAGAAAATGTACCTGGTTTTTTAGAACTTATACAATCATCATTCCCCGATAATTTCTTTAATTTATTTAACGGTAATTTTAACGATAATTCCAGTCAATTTGTACCATTCTTTTTATTCGCTTTAATTTTTGGTATTTTCCTAACAAAAAATAGTAAAGAAGAGATTGAACCAACATATAATTTAATTGACTCTCTATCTAGAATTTTTTATAAAATTAATTTTTATTTCTACAAAATAGCATTTGTTTGGGTTACTATAATAACAACATCTTATGTTTTAACTATTAAAAATATAGTTGATTTTGAAATTTTCAAACCATTAATTATTTTACTAGTTATATTAACATTAGTAATAATTCTAGTTGTTTATCCAATAATTTTTTATTATTTAAACAATAAAGAAAATCCATTCAAATACATATTAACCAAGCTTCCTTTAATACTAATTTCTAGTTTTACTGGGGATCAGCTTTTTTCCATTTCCTCACTTATTCATACACAAAAAGAGTCATTAAATATAAAAAGGGACTATTCGGGATATAATATACCATTTCTTACACTCTTTTCTAAAAGTGGAACAGCACTTGTATCTGTAATATCATTTATTGTTATATTAAAATCATATTCAAGTTTAGAGATTACAGCAATTCAGATTTTATGGGTTGGAATAATGTCGTTCTTAGTTTCTTTCTGCTTACCAACAAAGGCTGTAGGAAGTATTATAGCTTCGTTATTTCTTTTATGTTCTCTTTATGGGTACGGGGGAATGGAGGACAGCTTTATAATATTATCACCAATTTTCCCAATATTAATCAGTGTTTCAACAGTAATTAATAGTTCTACTATTTTACTAATAAACATTATAAATAACCCTGAAAAAAACAAGATTATTCTTTAATTGAGATGCCACAGTAAACCTACTGTGGCTCCAACTATCCATTCATTTGATCTAAAATAAAAATTAATATAGTGGAAATCACCGTAAAAACTAAATTTATCACTATCTAGCAATTTATAATGTACAAACAGTTCTGCACCCCAAAATACAAATCTATACTCTGTATAAAACCAGTTTAATGCTTTATCAACATCTAATTCTGAATCTA
>JAFGYD010000075.1 GCA_016936295.1 Spirochaetales bacterium
ACATGCCTAGTTATGAAAAAGCTAGAACAAAATCAGAAAGTTTAAATCTCGTATATGATATGAAAAATATAAAAATAGAGACTGCTACAACACATAAAAAATTTAATGTTGATGGAGATTATGATAGTGATTTTAGAGCGAATAGAGGATATTATGATGGATTAAGTCTATTTGATAATACAAATATTGATACCTGGACCCAAGAAATTAAATTCTCTGATGAAAATCAAAAAATAAAATGGATTGCAGGGATTTATGGAGATAAAGAAGAAAGAAAACAAGGTCCATTTGGTCAAGAATTTCCTAAATATGTCAACTCAACATATTTAGGAAATTTCATAATGAATGAAGAATCGGTAACAAAAAGTTACACACAAGCTGTTTTTGGACAAGCAATGATTCCGTTTGGAGATGTTTTTGAACTAACTTTAGGAGGTAGGTATCAAAAAATAGATAAAGAAATCAATTTGGATATGTATTTTCATACTATAGGAACAACCACTAACCCAATTTTTGCATATAACGATAAAAAGACTTGGAATGCATTTTTACCTAAAGCTGCATTTTCTTATAAGTATGGGGAAAATTTAACTGTATATACTTCTGTGTCAAAAGGATATATGCCTGGAGGATTCAATTATTTAGCATCAAGCGGAGCAAGCGAAGAAAATAGTTTTGACCCACAAACATCTATAAACTATGAAATAGGAACGAAATATAGTGGAGATAAATATGTAATAAATGCTTCTGTATTTAGAATGGATATAGAAGATATTCATGTCTACAAATCTATAAATACTTCTAGCTTTATTACTGATAATGCAGAAAAAGCTCATTCCCAAGGGATAGAGATTGAAGGAAAATATTATTTAGCCAATCATATAGAATTAAGTGGAGCCATAGGATTAATAGATGCTAAGTATGATAGTTATGATGCAGGAACAAAAAAATTTGATGGAGAAAAAGTTCAAAATACTCCTGAATACAATGGAAATTTAGGGGTTGCCTATGTGACGAATAGAGGAATTTATGGAAGAGTAGATGCAGAAATTGTAGGGAAAACAAATTATTATGATTCAGCAAACTGTAAAATGGTTGAAGTTGATGGAGCTATCATATCAAATGCTAAGCTAGGATATAAAAATAAAAGTTGGGATATTTATGGATATATTAAGAATATTACAGATGAATCATACATATGTGGTTATTTGTCAAGACCAGGGACAGCTATGATTGAATTTAATAATCCTAGAACTTTTGGTATAGGTGTAAAATGTATATTTTAAAAATTTATGGTATTACTGAACTTTTTAAGCAGAATATATATTAAATTAAAGCTTTAGTTCTATTTAATCCTTAATTAGGGTTCAACAACTGTTGCTGGTGAGGTTTGGACGCGTATTCCAAGGTTTGAATGTTTGATTTTTAAGAAAAATTGTAAAAAAAATTTGCATTTATTCACTAAAAAACATCTTGAACACAATAAAATCAAAATATTTATCTCTATTTAATAGGCTCTAATTAAAAATAAAAAGGAGGAATATAATGAATTTAAAAAAAACAACAAATTTAAAAGATTATATTTTGATTGGAGTACTATCTTCGATAAATATCTTGATAATGATGATAGTAGGAATTATAACTGCTGTGTTAGGCCCTGCTTGTAATGCATTATTCCATTCGGCAGTTGGAGGATTAATGAGTGGAACGATTATTTTAATTCTGGCAAAAAAAACAAATGTAAAATGGTTGTTTACAATAGTATATACAATAACATTACTCGTTTTTAAATTAATAGGCATGGGATATTTACCTTGGCAATTAGCTACGATAATAAGTGCAATTTTTGCAGATATAATATCAATGAAAAAGAAATATAAAGACATTAAACTACTTGCTATATCTCATGGATTAACTATAACTGGTCAGGCAGTAGGAAAGGTCATCCCAATATTATTATTTGCTAATAAATTCAAAAGAGATTTTTTAGCAAAAGGAGTAGAACAGTCTTATATAGAAGGGTTGATAAGTTTTTTAAAAGGACCTATGTCAATTACAGTTATACTAATGAGTTTTACTTTTGGAGTACTGGGTATTTATTTAGGTAAAAATATCTTGAAAAAGCATTTTGAAAAAGCAGGGATAGTATAATTCTAATATTTTGTAATTCTCAAACATAATAAACGTATTAAAATCAAAGGTTTAGAGAAACGTTGAGAAGTAACCCTTGCTGTGGAAATGGGCTACATCCCACAAATATTCCTCCTCGATTTTAGAGGATTGGCAAGGATACTTCCTTGTTGTAGGTTCGGGCTCTGCTCCGACTTCCTCTCTCTTTCTCCACCGTAGATGGAGGGATTGTATAAAAAAAATTAGTGTGTTGAAATTTTGCAACAAGCTAAAAAAATATAATTAAGGAGTGGTGTATGAATAAAAATAGTTTAGTTTTAAATAAAATAGAATCTAATATAGATAATAACGAAAATTATTTTGAAAGAGAGATAATTTGGAATGGTGAT
>JAFGYD010000076.1 GCA_016936295.1 Spirochaetales bacterium
CTTAATAAAAGATAGAATTACTTTTATTTTTATGGATTATATGATTAAGCATTTTCACATATTAAAATGGAGTATATTATAAAAGAATGGTTGCATATAATTCAAGTTTAGCCAGAATTTTCTCTGTTAATACAATTAAGGATTTAGTAAAATCAAATCGACCAGAAAAGGTCTTTAGTATTTTGAAAGAAACTAATAATCTTGATTTATTATATGAAAATTATACTCTTGCTGATTTTTTTAATAAAATTTATGATATTTTATTAAAGAATTACAGAGGAGAGTATGTCTACAAAAATTCTATAGTTTTAAGACATCTTCTTGGAAAACATTCTCTAAATACATCATTTGTAATACCTGAATTGAGAGCTGTTAATTGTAAAGCAGATATGGTCTTATTTAATGGTACATCAACTGTTTATGAGATTAAGTCTGAATATGATACAACTAAAAGAATAGGAAGGCAACTAGAAGCTTACAGTAAAGTTTTTGATAAGAGTTATATTATTACTACAGAAAAATCATTAAAAAATATTGAAAAATTTATAGATATTCATGTTGGAATACTGCTGTTGACAGATAAAGAATATATTTCAGTAGTCAAAGAAGCCATTTCTATGAAGAATAGATTGCACCAGGAAGATATTTTTAATGTACTAACTAAAACAGAATATCTTGAAATAATTAAAAAATATAATGGATTTATTCCTGAAGTTCCTAACACAAAAATTTATATAGAATCTTTAAAGCTTTTCAAAAAATTATCCCCAGAAGTTGCTCATGATGAAATGGTATTAGCTTTAAAAAAAAGAGGATCTTCTCAAATTTTAAAAGATTTTATATTAAATGTTCCAGATTCTTTAAAAGCACTGTCTATTTCAACGAGAATAACTAATAATGAAAGAAAAATTTTTACTGAATTGCTTAATGAAAATGTCAGTGATACTATTAGAAAATAACAAATAATTTTTGGAGTTAGATATGTATTTCCCATATATGAGAGGTAAGCAATATGAGTTGTTATTATTAAAAGAACAAGCTGAATTTCTACATGGGAAATCTATATTTCCTATTATTGAGCCAGTAAAATCAAATACTGCTAGTTTAAATAGGACTCTGGGTGCATTACTCAAAAGTGATGTAAAGTTTACTTTGGTTGCAAATCCTTATTTGGGGGATTATTCAAATAAAGAAAATAAGCGTATAATTACTGATTTCGTTGATGGAATTATTGCAACTAATATTGGTTCAATGAAATTAGGTATTATATTAACACCAGAAACAATTCTTGATGAAGTTCAATTTTTATTAAAAAAATATCAACAATATCCTATAACTCTTATACATTCTGGTTATCCTAAAGCCGATCATATTGTAGATCTTATTGAAAATAATAATATATATGCACATGTTTTTATGGAAAATTTAAATAGTCGTATTTATCGAAAAAAGTTTACAAGTACTCCAAAAATTATAGTTTCAGATGGTTTTGTTAAAAGACCGAACAAAGAATACCCAGAGATTGAGCATTTTTCAGAACTACTTGCAACATATGATACTGAATTTGATGGATTTGGAGATTTCTTAATAGTTGGTTCAGAGTATTCAGATAGTGGTGGTCCTGCATATGCTGTAACTATTCACCTCACTTATATTGATAGAGATGAAGAAAATGATATGTTTATTAAACATTATATCTCAGATAGAACTAATACAAGTGATGACCCTGCAGGTAAGTTTTTTGAAGCATTAAGTAAATTAGTTGATGATTTTGAAAATGGAATTTTTGAAGATACATCTGCACTTAATGAGTATAAAAGGTTACATAACAGTGAACATTATCCTGGATTAGGATATGTAAAAAAGCTTTCTATGCAAAATCATATTGAGATAATAGCAAATCATCTTGGAGGATAAGTTGCGTTGTTGTTCAAAATGTTTTAATAATCATTATTTAACTAAGGAAATAGAAAATTCTTTAAAAGTTGAGGAAACTCAGTGTGATTTTTGTGGTTCATTTGAAAAAACAATTCCATCATATCAATTAGCTGATAAGTTTTTACCTTTTATCGATCTTTATGAACAAAACCCTAATGGGAAAAAAATTGCAGAATTATTACAATGCGATTGGGGTATATCTGAGCATTTAAGTTTAGATATATTTTCATGTCTTATTGATAGCATTACAGAAAATGAATTCTCAAATAAGTTTTATGTCTCACGTGAGAGAATGTCGATTAATAGTATTGATACCTGGAATAAATTTAAAGAAGAACTACAACATTCAAATAGATTTTTCCCGACAAAGTATATAGATTTAGATGAAATTCAAAATGCATTAAGGTATATGAAAGCTGTAGATGTTCCGAAGAAGCTGTATAGGGCTAGAGTTTCCGATGGAAATTCTTTTCCAAGTGATAAAATGTTAGCTCCTCCAAAGAAATTAGTTGGAAATGGGAGAGCTAATCCTGTAGGAATCCCTTATTTGTATACCGCAACTGATATAAACACCGCAATCTCAGAATTAAGGCCACATAAAGGTGATTTTATTTCTGTAATAGAATTAACAGTAAATACGGATAATCTTGATATCGCAGATTTGTCAACGCCAAGATTTACATCTTATCTATTTAGATTAAATGAAGATCAATTGTCAGAATTACAATCTCAGATAGAATTTATAAAACATTTAGGAGAAGTTTTATCGCAACCTGTATTACCAAACAAGGCAGAGTTAGAGTATCTTCCAACACAGTTTTTATGTGAATTAATTAAAAGTACAAATGTAGGTATGTCTGAGAATAAACAATTTGATGGAGTGATGTTTAAAAGTTCTTTAGGTGATGGAAAGAATATCGCACTATTTAATTATGAAAACAACATTTTTGCTGGAGATGTTCAGCTATATCAAGTTGATGACATAAAATATCATCATTCGGAACATTAAGTTATAATTACATTTAAATAGTTCTTGTTTTGATAAGATGTTTGCATAGGGAGTAGCTGTGTTTTTAGACAATAAGCTAGGCATTAAAAGTGAGATTGAGTTAGCACATGAGGAAGAGAGGATAAGTAAGTTAAAAGCTAAACACCTATTTGAGAGTGGATTCTTTGAAACACTTTCCGCAGGATCCTTACAGTATTTAGCTACTATACATTTAAAACTCTTTGAAGATATTTATGACTTTGCAGGTAAAGTTAGGGAAGTTAATATCTCTAATGGTAATTTTAGATTTGCCCCTATAGCTTATTTGGATTCAGCACTTAAAAGTATAGAGCAAATGCCACAAACCAATTTTGATGAAATTATTGAAAAATATTATTAACATTATGTACATTGGGTGGTGAAAAGAGTAAAAAAAAGAGCTTGTACTTCAACAAACTCTGATTCTTAAAAACATTTTTAACTTTTAATAATTTACTTTTTTTATTAACTTTTCCTAATGATTTTATATTATCGTGAGTTTGTGTTCCTTTAAATAAGGAGACCCACTCAATTTGCATAGGGATTTTTCCTGCTTTTGTTATCCAGTATACCTATTCTTTAGGAGAATATTTTAATTTGATAAAACACAAAAAATATAACTTATGGTTGCATGAAGATTCTGAACTCACAGAACTGCTAGGAAGTAGAATTATAGATAGGGTGACACTTCATGAGTGGCCGAATTCCTGTGTTCAAAAATTACTCCTGGATAACAACAAAAGATTAATTTATAAATATCAATCTGGAGGGGATACAGAATCAAGGTTTTACGAGGATGTAAGTTCATCAATTTTGCCTAAAACTAAGACTCTTTGGCGTGATGACTGGTTTTCGTGTATGGTAATTGAATATATAGAAACTCCTCCTATGGGAATATTAGAGAAATCAGATAATGAATTAATAAAAATAAGTTACGAGATTATAGAAACTATAAAAAAAATAAAAGATCGAGCACCTATAATCCTGGATATTGGATCATGGGAAAAATGGCATGAAATGGCTTCTGAAACAATAAAAACTCTAAAACAATTAATAGCTGAGAATAGACATTATGGATCTGGTCTTGAGGATATCCAGTATATGGAATCAATAATCTTCTCTTTAAAGATGAAAAAACTGTATCAAAAAGAAATTGGTTTAATACATGGAGACTTAAATGGTGGGAATATCTTTCCACAAAATAATAGTTATAAAATTATTGATTGGCAAAGTTGTAAAATTGCTCCATTAGAGTTAGATAGGGCAAGTTTCATTTCAAGACAAGGTAAAGATCCATCTAAATTAATTAACCCTGAAATTGCTTATATGTTATATTTTGTTAATATTTGGTGGCTTGTAAAATGTCAGACAGAGATACTAAAAGATGGTAACTATGATAATAGTATCTCATACAATTTAACTCGATTTAAAGAGATATCGATTACTTAGTGTTTTCACCGGGCATATTACACACCAATTGGATGGTTTAAATAGAACTGCAACTATTGTTCCTAGCAGTGTAGATGACAACATAATTGAATATAATCTGAACGCAAGGTGTGTTAATGTCTCTGACTGAAAAGAAAATTGTATTAGTTGGGGAATATCCCATGGCAGCTGAAAAACTATAAAAAGTCTTATTTTCTCAATAGGCGCAATTCTTCCATTACTTACCATTATTGTTGAAAAAACAATAAAAAATATATTAATACAAAAATAAGTTAATACATTACTTATTGTCTGTTTAGAATACAACCACTTAGGAGCTTTTAGTCCTAAATTTATATTTCTAAATAAATTCAAGTAACTTTTTCTTGGACAGAGACCTTTGCACCATAAGTTTTTTTTCTTTATCACTAAAACTATAAATGGTATAGTCATACAAAGAAAAGCCAAGTATGCAAAATAGATGTTTACAAAACCTAGTATAAAATAAAATAATGTTAATAAAAAAAGCATATGAAACTTAGTATAAAGGAAAAATTATGATTAATACATACATATTTGATACCACAATGAGCATTAGTTATATACAGGATATTATTAACAATGCATATAAAATAGAAAGATATAATCAGTTTGGAGAAGAGAGATTTACCTTTTTATTTAAACCAGGTGAGTATTCATTATCTATACCCATGGGTTTTTATACATCGATATATGGGTTAGGTAAAAGCCCTGAAGATGTAATTATTACAGGTGAAGCAGTATATTCAGAGCCATATTTAGATAATAACAACTCTACATGTAATTTCTGGAGATCCATTGAAAATATAACAATTAAACCTGATTCTGGAAAAATGTTATGGGCAGTATCCCAGGCCTGTCCTTTTAGAAGGGTTAAAGTTATAGGTGATCTGGTTTTACATAAAGAAAATGGATGGGCTAGTGGTGGTTTTATAGCTGATTCAATTATAACAGGGCAAGTTGATTCCGGTTCACAGCAACAATGGTATACAAGAAATAGTCAATGGAATAATTGGACAGGTTATAATTGGAATATGTTCTTTCAGGGAGTTATAAATTCACCTGATGGTAGCTGGCCGGAAATTCCTTATACTTCTATAGATAGTGTTCCTGTGGTAAAAGAGAAACCATACATATATATGGATAAGATGGAAAATTACTTTGTATATATACCTCCATTGAAAAAAAAGACAAAAGGGGTTTCCTGGAATGATAGTGACTATGGAGAATCCATTCCTTTATCAGATTTTTATATAGCTGATTTTAAAAAAGATAGTGCAGAAACTATAAACATGGCTTTAGCTCTGGGGAAAAATTTAATTTTTACACCTGGAATATATAATCTACTCGAAACCATTTATATAAATAATCCATCCACAATTGTTTTAGGACTTGGGTATGCAACATTAAATGGATGTAACGGGCAGAATATTATGGAAGTTGCAGATGCAGACGGTATAATTATTTCAGGTATTTTATTTGAAGCAGGTGAAAAAAACTCAAATAAAATGCTTGAGGTAGGTAAAGAAGGCTGTTCTCATTTACATATAGATAATCCTATAGTTCTACATGATTTAGTATTTAGAATTGGAGGGTTAAATATTGGAAACGCAACAATTGCACTGGAAATTAATAGTAACAATGTAATAGGAGATCATTTTTGGATTTGGAGAGCAGACCATGGCATTAATAAAAGTGTTGGCTGGGAAATAAATAAAAGTGATTATGGCATTATTATTAATGGTGATGATGTTACAATATATGGTCTTTTTGTAGAACATTTCCAAAAATATAACACCTTATGGAATGGAGAAAGGGGGCAAATGTATTTTTATCAATGTGAATTTGCATATGATGTTCCAGATAATGGGTGGAAAGATGGTGAAATTAATGGGTACTCTGCCTATAAAGTTTCTGAAAATGTAAAGAATCATTTAGCTATGGGATTAGGAATGTATAGTGTTTTTAATAACCCTAATATCGAAGTACACAGTGCCATAAGTTCTCCTGTGGGTGAAGGGATAATATTTAAAAATATGCTTACAGTTCATTTAAGAAATGGAAAGATTAAGCATATTTTTAATGAATTGGGTAATTCGGTGGATAATAATAATAAAAAATCTATTCTATCCCAATATTCACCTGGTTAGAAATAAGTTTTCCTTTCCAAGCAGGTGTCCCATACTTATTGTTTTGGCTAACATAATAATATGCTTTTATTCCATAAGCCCCACGCTTCATCTCATAGTAACTTGAAATATCCATTGGAACAGTAATTATGGAGTTTGGAGGCATTATGATTAAATCATCGTCACTAACAGTGGTACCCGTATCGTAACCCTTAAATTCACAACGGTTCCCATAAGGGTCTACAATTATAAACCTTATATAGTTATCCTGAGGAATAAAACGAACGGGAACCGCAATTTCATTTTCTTCGTTATTTATAATACTCACATTTATAATAATAGGTTCCTTTGACTTATATATTGTTTTTTCTGATAAAATTTTTATCTCAAGAGATGATATTCTTATGGTTATTACTAATATTAATAAGATTGAGAATATTACTTTTTTCATTTTTTGCCCCCTTTAATGAATATCGGTATATAAAATTAAATAATAAATAAAAAATTAATGACTTAAATTGTTTAGCATGTTAGCATTTGATAAAAATTTATGTAAAAACAGAGGATAATATTTTGAGTGCTCATGAATCAATAATAAATTTAAAAAGTGTAAGAAAACCAGGTCATAAAAAAAGAGTTGTAACTATTACTCTATTATTACTTTTTTTTACTTTAATAATTGTTATGTCATATCTTTTTTTAAAACCTAAGCAGCAAACCTATGTTTTAAACAACTATTCAACTGCTACTGTTCATTTAGGGGATATTGATAAGAGAGCATCAGTAACTGGGAATTTTAATATAATTACAAATGATGTAATAATTACTACCGAAGATGGAATTTGTACAACTATAAATAAGAAAACCGGGGATACTGTAAAAAAAGGTGAAGTAATCCTAAAAATTGAATCGATAAAACTACTTGATGAAAGAAGAGAATTGGAAAACGAACTTGAACAAGTTAAACGTAATAATTTAAAGAGTAATCAGGAATATAAACGATCAGTTAGAGACTTAAATAGATCTATTGATAAAAAGACATTGGTCGTTGATAGAGCATTTGAAGAATTAGAGAGAAGTAAAGATCTATTTGAATTAAATGCAATTACAAAAAAAGAATTACTAGAGGTCACTGATGCATATAATGATTCTGTTGAAGATTTAGAAATAACCAAATTACAGCTGGCAGATAAGATTGAAGACAGGACACTAGAACTTGAATTAATTGAATTTGACTTAAAAAGAGCTGAAACTCAACTAAATAAAGTTAACGAAAGAATAGGGAAGCTTGATATTAAATCCGTTATTGATGGAACAATTCTTGATTTTAAAATTAAAAAAGGAAATAGAGTTGAATCAGGTGATGTTCTGCTTCAAGTTGGAGACCTTGGAACACCATTTATAGAAGCATTTATTCCTGTTAAATACTCCGATGATATAAATATTGGTGCAGATGTTGTTGTAACCTATGATAAAAAGATATACAAGGGAAAACTAAGTTTAATTAATTCTGTTACAACAGATGGTAAAAATGGTGAAAAACTACTTTATAGCGAAGTTAAACTGGAAAATATCCCTGAAAATTTTATACCTGGAAGCAGTTGTAATTGTGAAATCATTTTATCGGTTAATAAAAAAGTTAAGGTTTTAGAAAGATCAGAATATGTTGTATCGGGTAAAAATAGATATGTGTATGTGGTTAAAGGTAATCAAGGTATTAAAACAGAAGTTAAGTACGGTGTAATTAATAGTTCTAATGTATCAATTATTAGTGGAGTTGAGGTTGGAGATAAAATAATTACATCGAGCTATAACGATTTTATAGAAAAAGAAATAATTGAATTAAAACAGGAAGGATAAATGATTAAAATTAAGAATGTAAAAAAAAGTTACGATTTAGGTGTCTCTGTGGTAAATGCTTTAAAAGGTGTTGATTTGAATGTAGAGAGGGGAGATTTTTTGACAATTATGGGAGCTTCTGGTTCCGGGAAGTCAACACTTTTACATATTCTAGGTCTCCTCGATCTTCCATCCGAAGGTGAGTATTTAATTGATAATATACCTGTTCAGAATTTACCTGATAAAGAACTGGCGAGAATAAGGAATAAACACTTTGGATTTATATTTCAAAGTTTTAATCTTTTCAATGAATTAAATGCATTAGAAAATGTAATGATGCCACTTATTTATGGGAAAACAGATAAAAAAGATCGAAAAAATATAGCCGTTGACTTACTAAAAAAGGTTGGCCTTGACCATAGAATTACACATTACCCAAATATGCTAAGTGGTGGAGAGCAGCAGAGGGTAGCAATTGCCAGGGCTCTTGCTAATAACCCGGATTTGATACTTGCCGATGAACCTACAGGAAACCTTCCAAGCGAGAAGGGTGCAGAAATTATGAACCTGTTAATTGAACTTAACAAACAGGGCACAACAATTATTATGGTTACACATGACGATAAACTTGGACGATGCGGGAATAAAAAAGTTGTTATGAAAGATGGAGTTATGTTAAGTCATGAATTAGTTGAAAACCCCCATATTCCGGAGCCTACATGCTGCTAGATTTAATTGGAATTTCATTTAAGAGATTAAAAAACAGAATGGTTGAGTCAGTTGTTGTTATTTTAAGCTTGGCATTTGGACTTGCTGTTGTATCCACAATTATAAGTGTAATTTTTGCCTTTGGGGATAGTTTAAATGATGTACAGGATAATCCCTGGCGTAGAGTAATAAATGTATATCCTGCCGAGTTTGAAGGTGCTGATTATGGTGAGACCATAAAAAAAATTGGAAATAAGAACCTAATAGAGGGTGTTGAGTTCAGTCTTGAAGATATAGAAAGGGTAAAAGAGAGTTGTCCATCTATAGATTATGCTTATATTGAAGATTGGATGTCGCTTTATGACCAGGAAGTAGAAGATGAAAATGAAAATTGGTGGGAGACTTCTCCAGCTGCATTTGGAGTAAACAACGACTGGTTTTTATTTAATAAAAAAGAGTTAGAAGGTGGAACTTTTTTCTCAACCGAAGATTATATTAATGGCAACAACGTAGTAGTCCTAGGTAATAATATTAAGAATTTACTCTTTGCCCAAGAGAACCCTATAGGAAAGGATATCTTATTTGGTGATAAATCTTTTAAGGTTATAGGTTATTTAAAAGCTGATTATGGAGATTCCAAAGAGTCTGATATAGAAGAGCGAAAAGCTAATAAATGGGATGATAATAACTATGTAATACTACCTTATTCATATAAAACCATGAAAGATGGAACTACTAAAATCAGCTATTTCAGCCTTGGAATTGATGATTATAATAACCTTGAAAAAGCAGTAGAAGAGGTTAAATACTACTTAAATAGCGAATTCCCCGGAAATGGACTTATGATTAAGAGCTCCCTGGATTGGAATGATGACTTTGATAATACATCTAAAATTATATTAAGAATTGTAGGTTTTATTGCTGCCACAGCCCTGCTAATTGCTACACTAACTAATCTAAACCTTATGTTAGCCAGGGTAACTAGGGAGAAAAAGGGGTTTGGAATATCCCAGGCTTTAGGAGCATCTAAAGCTATTGTTTTTATAAATACCCTCCTTGATTCTGTAGTAGTAGGATTTGTTGGAGCATTTTTAGGGTTGCTTTTAATGGTTCTGTTTACAATAGGAGCCGATGTTATTCTGGGATCTGCCGGTTCTGTTGTTTCGGCAACTCTTTCTGTTAAAACATTTGTTATAAATATTATATTGTCAATTTTTATAACAAGTCTTTTTTCGTTTTTCCCTGCATTAAAGGCGACACAGGTTGCCCCATCACAGGTTTTAAGGGAGGATTAAGTGGATATATTAAAAAAATCCTTTACAGGAAAATTTATAGCGATAATATCGGTTATTTTTGGGGTAATGATAGTTACTATTTGCTTTAATGTTATAACAAAAATATCAAGCTTGACTGCTAAAAAAAATAATAATCAAATAGTCTGTGTTAAAAGTGGTAAAATGGAGGATGAATATAATTATAATTCCGATGATCTTCCTGTAACTAATGACTATATATCAGAGAATATTGTCAATGATATAAAGGAAGTTACCTTCTTTAATATGATTAAGTGGGTTTCTCCAACAATAATTTATAACGAAGATGCTTACTCTGTAACAAATGCAATAGCTGCAAAATCAGATTTCATAACTGGCTATAATTTAGAGTTATTGGAAGGATCTAACTTCATGGACGGTTCTGATAGTAACGAAATGCTTATATCTGATTCTCTAGCAGAAATTTTAGGTTCTGGGGAGAGTCTTTTAGGAAAAACAATAGATATAGAAATTGATAGATGGGAAGAGAAAGAAGAAAAATTATATACAACTTATACAATTATAGGAGTATACAAATCTCCCAAAAATCTAGTAAAAGTACAAAAAGGTATACCTGAAGTAATAGTATCATATAATTCCGAATCAAGAGAACCATATATGAACCTACTTGTTAATTCCGAAAATATTGAGAAGTTTAAGTATAAACTAGAGGATTATTTGAAAAATGAGTTAGGTGATGAACGTGATTTTATTATATGGACAGGTAATATAATGCAAATTTGGAATGACCTTGAGTGGTTAGATGAGGTTGTAACCATGATTAAGGTATTTTTCTATATCCTGGGAGGGGTAACATTAGTAATTACAGGCTTTAGTGTTTTTAGTATGGTAATGATATCTGTAACTGAAAGAAACAGGGAAGTTGGGCTTAAAAGAGCATTGGGTTGCACAAAAATTGATATTATAAAAATGTTTTTTGTAGAGTCATCAATTACAATTTTAGTTGGTATAATTCCGGGTGTATTTATAGCTTCATTATTTTTCCCTACAGTACTTGATGGGACCTTAAATTCCCTTACAGGTGGAATGTTTGATCTTTCTGAAATGGTTACCTATAGATTGGATCCTCTATCTGTTCTTATTGCTTCCGGTGTGACTTTAATTTCCGGAGCAGTATTTGGTATATTTCCTTCGTTATCGTCGGTAAATGCAATGCCAATAGAAGCTATAAAGGATAATTAATGAGGATTAGATATTTTATATTCTTACTTCTTCCATGTGCTTCTTTTGGACTTAGTTTTGAAGATTTCTATAACAAATCTTTAGAAAAATCACCTGTATTTATGGAAATTAGGGAAGATCTGTTAATTAAGGAGAATTCATATTTACAAACAAAATTCCCCGGGAATTTAAATTTAAGTGGATCTGTTTCTCCCTCATACTCCTTTGATAGTAACAATCTATCAAAAGGAGATCTAAAGCTTGGAGATGTTGGACTTTCGTTTTCCCCCTTTTATAATATAACTGCAGGAGTGACTTCTAATTTAAAGGATTCAACTAATTTTGCTTTATCTTATAGTCCATTTGCTTCTAAGCGTGTAATTAAAAGTGCTAAGAATAGTTATGAAATAGGATTAATTGAAAAATCTGAAAGGGAATTAGAGTATAAAAAGAGTTTGAAAGAACTATATATGAACCTATACTTTTCAAGGAACCTATACCTAATATCAAATGAAGAATTACTCCTCTTAAATCAGACAATTCTATTAAAGGAAAAACTATACCAGGTTGGTGAAATTGATTATTTATCTTTGGAGGATAGTTATATAGAACTTATGGAAAAGGAGTCCTCTCTATATAGTTTACAACTAGACCTTTTAAAGATGGAAGAGGAAATATATCGATTCTCGGGTATTGATTTAGCAGAAGAAACTGTTATTCCTGTAGAGTTTTCAAAAGAGCTAGATACTTATAAAAATGTTAACTATTTGGAAGCTTCAGAATATCTCTATATAAAAGAAAAAGTTCGAGATCAGAAAATGGGTGTAACCGAGAGTAAAATGAGTCTTCTTTCCTCTATCTCTTTAAGTGGCGGGGCTACAACAGATGATTTTTCCACATTTACAGGGTATTTAAGTTTAAGTGGATCAATCCCATTAGATTTTAATTATAAAAGAAAGATTGAAATTGAAAAAATCTACTTAAATAGAGCTAATAGAGAGTTATCTATATATGAAGATTTGATTTCCAGAAAAGAACAATATATTGATAGGGAACAGGAAATAAAGAAAAGTAGAATTAGTGCACTAATTAAAACTGTTGATAATTTTAAAAAAAGAGAAGCTATAAGTCGATATAAAATGGATAATGGTGAAATCCTGGAAAATGACTATAAAAAAATTCAATTAGAGTATAAAAGGGTTGAGATAGATCTTTTAAAAGAGCAATTTAGTTATTTTATGCTATATTCTGGGGAATAGTTATCTTGAAATGCAGTTTTTCATCTTTTAAATATGCGTATATATTCCCCATAAGTTTATTTTTTATAAGGTTATAAATAATAGTAAGACCTAATCCTGTGTGGCCAAATGCCCTCTGTGTTGTAAAGAAAGGGTTAAATATTTTTAAGATTTGATTATCTGTACAGCTTAATCCATTATCTGAATATATAATTTCAATATTATCCTCTACGTTTTTTAAAGAAATTGTTATACTCCCCTGTTCCATGTTTTTAAATCCATGAATCATGGAATTAGATACTAAACTCCTTATTATATGGGATATTATTCCAGAATAACTATTAACAATTACAATTGGAGGAAGATCCAGGTTTAACTCAACCCTCTTGTTATATGTTGCTATCTCTTTTTGAGAAGTTGATGAAATTAAAAGAACTATATCAAATACACTATTAAGTTCGTAATCTGAGTTCGCAGACATAGATTTAAATCTATTTATAAGTTTTATTGTTGAATCGATATTATCGTTTATTAGAGATAGAGATCTTTTACTATTCTCAAAGAAATGCTCGACTATAGTTTTGGTTAAAATATCATTTTTATAATGACCTTCCAAATCTCTAATTATATCGCTAAGGAATGTAGCTGCAGTAAGAGTAACTCCAATTGGCGTATTAATCTCGTGTGCAAGTCCAGATACTAAATTACCTAGAAATGCCAGTTTTTCAGACTCTACTAAAAGTTTATGAGTCTCTCTGAGTTCTTTTAATGATAGTACATTAGTTAGAGTGCTAGTTAAATTTACTAGTGTATCTTCATAGAAGGTTTTATCCTCAATCGCTTCTTCTATTAGCAAAAATCCATAAAATTTATTAAATGAAACTAATGGAAGTGTAACCATTGTAATTCTATTCTTTTTGGGAAGAAGATTTTCGGGAATAAAATCTCCTTCTGCAAAACTACAGTAATTCTCTCCGCATGCTATATATTTATTCTCTCTGCAGCCTAAAAGAAGTTGAATATCATTGGACTGTGTATACATATTTTTTAGGAGTAGAAAATAGGAATGGATTGAGTTCTTGGAAAAAAATTGCCTTAAATTTGAAGTCAATTGCAGTAAATCTTCCGATGAGAGAAGTTTTTCAAAATCATTTCTTCGTGTAATATGGGTTTTAGTCTTCATGAAAAGTTTAAAAACCTTACTTTCGCTATCTTCTACTTTGCTGCAACCACAAGAATTCCTTATTTTTAGAATAGGCTCAATCAAAATATGATTAATTTGTGTGTTGCCAGTGAGTTTTGCATAAATAAGTTCTACCGATTTATTTGCAAGTTCTTCCAAAGGCTGCCTAATTGTAGTTATTTTAGGATTCTGAAAAATAGCAGCATTGCTATCATCAAAACCTGTTACAGCTATATCTTCAGGGATTTTAAACCCTTTATTCTTTAAAAGATCAATTGCTCCTGCTGCCATAGAATCATTAGCGCAAACAAGAACATCCACTTCTATTTTCCCTTTATGATAAAGAGGATAAAGAGTTTCTTCCAAGTTGTTTACAGTAAAATCACCCCAAAAAATATTATTGTTTAGTAGTTCTAGATTGTTATTTTTACAATAGATCTTAATAGATTCTAATCTATTAATGCTTTCTGGATTTGAAGCAGGACCGCTTAAATAGCTAAATTTTTTAAATGAATGGACATTTACTAAGTGATCCATAATCATATTCATTGCAAGAGTATTATCTACTCCCACAGAAGTAGTCTTTATATTATTATAACTAATATTTACAATAGGTATATTTAATAAATTATTGGCATGTTTTTCAAACTCTTGTTGTCCGATATATGTAGAAATAGCACTAGCTGAAATTATTACACCATCGAAGAGATTTTTATTAAAAAAGGAAAATATTTCGTTAAAAACAAATTTGTGGGAGCTATTATCGTTTAAATTTCTACTAGGGAAAATATACAGATCTATATCCAAAGAGATACATTTTTTATTTATACTTTGCCATAAAAGTTCATTGTAATCATCACCTTCCAGATATGGTATAAATAGTGCTATTCTGTACCTGTTTTTATCTGCCATAAGAAAAAACTCCCTACTATTAAATTATTATATGTAAGGAGTAATAAAGCTAGTTTTTTTATACTGCTAATGCAAATCTGTTTATAGCTGTAGCAACACCATCGGTATTATTACAATGGG
Organism: Spirochaetales bacterium; assembly: GCA_016936295.1. Classification (GTDB taxonomy): domain Bacteria; phylum Spirochaetota; class Spirochaetia; order DSM-2461; family DSM-2461; genus Thiospirochaeta. The sequence continues at coordinate 15,057 of JAFGYD010000076.1, forward strand.
TAATATGTTTTGCATGTTTTTTTACTTCGTCATGGCCATTACTCATTACAACACCAAAACCACAGCCTTTGATCATTGATAAATCGTTGAAACTATCGCCAATTGCCATAACAGACTCTTTCTCTATATTTAATAGAGAGCAAAGATTGGTTACTGTTTTATCTTTATCAACTGCTCTATTTGTAAATTCCAGAAAGAATGGCTTAGATATATTCATCATCATTGAATCACCGACTATAGGTTTTAATTTGTTTTCAACCTCTTTTAAGTAGATAGGATCTTCCATTAGAATAATTTTTACTACTTCTTTTGTCATCGCGTCTTTGATATCATCAATTAATTTTATTGGTATTCCAGTTAACTTCCCTTCGAAACTCGTATATTGATTCTCTTTGTCTGTAACTACACAATTATCTACGTATGTTTGTATAAAGAGTTTGTTATCCCTTGCTATTTTAGTTACAAACTCCATGTTTTCCATGGTTAATGGAGTTGTTGCTAACTCTTTTCCTGTGCTGCATTCGATTAATACAGCTCCATTATAAGATATAATGTATCCATTATTTTCAGCTAAATTTAATTCCTGGGCATATTTTAACATAGATAGAGTAGGTCTGCCTGAAGCTAATACAATTACAATTCCTTTTTTTTGAGCATTTGAAATTACTTTCTTTGTATAGTCGCTAATTTGTAGTTCATCGTTTAATAGAGTATCATCAAGATCCATTACGATCATTTTTATATCTTTAATCATAAAGATATTGTTACTTTTTTATATAAATTAATCTATAGTTTTGTCTATACTTGTAACATAAGTTACAGCTTTTCCTACTAAAGAAGTCTACTATTGTTTTAATTACAAGGAAATAGGAGATTATTTATGTCAATGTTTTGCTATCAATGTCAGGAAGCTGCTGGAAATAAAGGGTGTACAGGATCAGCTGGTGTGTGTGGAAAAAAAGATGAAACAGCTCTGTTACAAGATGTTTTAATTTATACTTTAAAAGGTGTTTCATTCTTTGCAGAAAAACTTGAAACAGGGAAATATGAAGGTGGTTTAGTAACAGCTGGATTATTTAAAACTATAACCAATGCAAATTTTAACGATGATATTTTTGAGGAGGAAATAACAAAGGCGCTAGCATTAAAAGCCGATTTAAGAGCAAGAGTTATTGCTAAGGGTATTGATATTTCCAATGCCCCATCTGCAGCATTATGGGAGCCAAAATATGTTTCCGAATATGAATTACAGGGAACAATCGCCTCGATTTTAGCTACAAAAAATGAGGATGTTCGTTCTTTAAGAGAGTTAATTGTTGGTGGTTTAAAGGGTGTTGCAGCCTATGTTTCTCATGCAGGAGCACTGGATAACTTTAATATGGATATTTACAAATTTATGTTTAAAGCATTAGCTGCAACTACAGATGATACAAAAACAGTGGATGAGTTAGTTGGCTTAACACTGGAATGTGGTAAATACGGTGTAGAGTGTATGGCTCTACTGGATAAAGCTAATACAGACGCTTATGGTCACCCTGAAATTAGTGAAGTAGATTTAGGGGTAAGAAAGAATCCGGGTATTTTAATCAGTGGTCACGATTTAAAAGATATTGATGAACTATTAAAACAGACAGAAAATACAGGTGTCGATGTATATACACACTCAGAGATGCTTGCTGCTCAATACTATCCTGCCTTTAAAAAATATTCACATTTTGCAGGAAACTATGGTAATGCCTGGTGGGCACAAAAAGAGGAATTTGACAAGTTTAATGGTGCTATTGTAATGACTTCAAACTGTATGGTTCCTCCTACAGATAAATATATTGATAGAATATTTACAACAGGTGAAACAGGTTTTAAAGGTGTTAAACATATTGGTAATCACGATTTTTCTGAGGTTATTGCAAAAGCTAAAACATGCGCAGCTCCAACAGAGATAGAGACTGGTAAAATAGTTGGAGGGTTTGCCCATGAACAGGTTTTTGCTCTAGCAGATAAAGTAGTAGATGCAGTTAAAACAGGGGCAATTAAAAAATTCTTTGTAATGGCAGGTTGTGATGGAAGACAAAAATCCAGAAGCTATTACACCGATTTTGCAGAAGCTCTCCCACAGGATACTGTAATATTAACAGCGGGTTGTGCAAAATACCGATATAACAAACTTAATTTGGGTGATATTGGTGGAATACCTAGAGTTTTAGATGCAGGACAGTGTAATGACTCTTATTCTCTAGTTTTAATAGCTTTAAAATTACAGGAAATATTTGGACTTGAAAGTGTAAATGACCTTCCAATTGCATATAACATAGCATGGTATGAACAAAAAGCTGTTATTGTTCTTCTTGCATTACTATATTTAGGAGTTAAAAACATTCACCTAGGGCCTACATTACCAGCATTTTTATCACCGAATGTTGCTAAAGTTCTTGTTGATAATTTTGGAATTGCTCCAATTGGTGAGGTAGGAGAGGACTTAAAACTATTTATGGGAGAAGCGGTATAAAAATATTTGCACTATATAGCTAATAGTTTAATAATTAATATGAGAAAGAGTTTGACTTTTTCTCATATTTAAGTATTTTATATATATGATTATACATATATTGCAAAGGAGAGTTATATGGAGCATTTAACATTACAAAGTTTTAAGGAAAAAATCTGTACATGTGGTATTGATGGGCAAGAAGGTGCAGAGTGGAAATATAAAGGTGATTTACCGTGTTTAATTGACTTCTATGCTGATTGGTGTGCACCATGTAAAAGACTTGCGCCAGTTTTAGAAGAGTTAGCTGAAGAGTATAAAGGCAAAGTATATATTTATAAAGTTAACACCGAGGATGAGCAGGAACTATCAGCAATGTTTGGTATACAAAGTATTCCTACACTACTTTTTGTTCCATTAAACGATAAACCACAATTGGCAGCAGGAGCTCCTCCTAAACCACAATTAATTCAGACTATGAAAGATGTTTTAAAGATTTAATTATTTATAGTTTTTTAGTTTTTCAGGATTAAGAATAGTAATAATATCTTTTTCCTGAACAATTATTCCTTCCTGGACAAGATTGGAAAACTCTCTTGATAAACTAGGACGAGTAATTCCCATCTCTTTTGAAAGTTCCTCCTTATTCTGTTTCATTTTGAATGTTAATGAATTAGCCTGTTTAGAACATCTTAAAAGAGTCATTGCGATCTTTTGTTTTATTGTATTAAGTTGTAAGAATTTTATTTTTTCCGATAGAAATGAAACTTTACTGGAAATAACGGCCATAGTGTTTTCTAATATTTGTTTGTGTGTCATACAACATTTTATTAACATCTCTTTAGATAAAAAGAAAATCTGAGAATTTTCTAAAGCATATAAAGTTACGGGAAGGATATTTTTTTCTGAGAATAGGATTGGAATTGCTACTGGTTGATATTTTCCAAATTCCTCCATATTTATTATTTTCCCATCGGTGGATGTCATTTGAGCCTTTAATTTCCCATCTATAACAATTATTAATCTATCTAACTTCTCCTCTTGAGAACAGATAATATCCCCTTTGTTATAGTTTTTAATTATAGCATTGTGGGGGGTAAGTATTTTATGAAGTTCCAAAATATCAATATTTCTAAAAATAGGAGATTCTGCAAGTGCTAATAGTTCATTTCGTTCCATTTCTAACCTCTTTCTAATTATATTTCATTTTTTTATTGTTTGAAAGCTTATCTAAATTTGCTATAGTTAATTTATGAATGTTGAATTAATAACTGTTGGAAATGAACTACTTGTAGGTGAGGTAATCGATGCTAATTCTTGTTGGATATGTGCTGAACTTACAAAGTTAGGATTCGATGTTATAGCTAATCATATAATTAGAGATTATAAAAAAGATATTATATATACATTAGATGCAGCTTTAAGCAGGGCTAATATTGTTTTAATTACTGGAAATGAATCATCTAAAATAGTTCTATCCCAGTATTTTAATAGTAAACTTTTAGGCAATATCTGGTTTGAAAAAGATGACAAAGTAGTTATTTCTATACCTTGTGTACCTACTAAAATGAAAAGTGTTATGTTGAACCAAGTACTATTCAGGCTAAAAAATAAATTTGCAACAAGTGATATTTTGCATAAAACAGTAACTGTTTATGGAATACCTGAATCTGAATTAATAGAAAAAATTGACTTTTGGGTTAAAAAACTACCTGGATATATAGATGTAACTTATATTTCTGAACCAGGAAAGGTTAGGATAAAGTTAACAGGTCATGGTCTATCTTTGGATCAGTTAAATGTTAAATTCGATAGAATCATAGATGAGTTGAATCCTATAGTTGGGGATTTTACAACTGGGATTGATCACCAGCATCTGAATCAGTTAATTGGTGACTTATTAATTGATAAAAGTATGACAATCGCCACTGCTGAGAGTTGTACCGGGGGTAATATTGCTAAGGTTTTTACAGCTGTCCCTGGCGCATCGGCCTATTTTAAAGGGAGTGTTGTTGCATACGATAATAGTGTTAAAGAAAATGTTTTAGGTGTTTCAAAGTTAGACTTAGAAAGGTATGGAGCAGTTAGTAAACCTGTAGTAGAGCAGATGGCTCTTGGTGTTAAAAACCTGCTGAAAACAGATTGGGCTATTGCTACATCTGGTATTGCAGGGCCAACAGGTGGAACAGAAGAAAAACCCGTTGGTACTGTGTGGATAGCTTGGGCAGGTCCTAATGGAGTAGAAAGCTCTAAATATCAATTTGGAATTGACAGAAAATGTAATATTAAAGCTTCTACTGAATTAGGCCTGTTCGGTATCTATAAATATTTAAGAATTTAGTTTTATTAGTTTAATAATTTTGGAAATTAGTTCTCCTATCCCTGATATTAAACCAACTAATACAAATACTTTAAAACCTATGGTAGAGTGGGTAAAAAGTCCTGCATCAATTCCATTTTTATAGATAAACATATCTTTGTTTTGAAGTATTACAACTGTTACAATAAGCCCAATTATTGCAATTGCTAGTTCAAAGATATAAAAAGATCTTGTTTTAATCTCTTTTTTAAGAAGGGCTACATGGTAAGATACTTCTAAAATCCCCTGAACAACAAAAACAGGAATGAAAGTCTTAAAAACTTCTAAATTAATCTTGTTTCCAAGGGTTAATGTAGACTTTTCAAATAAATTTTCCAAGTTTTGAATAATCTCGGGGTATAGGACAATTAGTGCTGTAAATATAGGTATTAACACGATTGCAATAACCGCTTCAATTTTTGATTCCTGTTCCGGGGATAAATTAATAGTTTCTAACTCCTTAATTGTCCAATCTTCATCTATATCGATTACCTTATTTCTAAAAACTCTGGACAAGATTATAAAAATAATAGTTAAAAAACCTATTCCGCTTATTGAAGCTTGAATAATATTAAACGGAACTTTTATAAACTCTTTAAATAGTTCTAAACCAGATGGATTTTTTGTGAAAAGACCCACAATAAAAATAGTAACAAAGGCTACACTTAATGCACCCACAATAATTTTTGAAATAATAAAAAAAAGATCGGTAAACCCTGGGCTGATAACATCCTGATTATTTCCATATTCTTTTGCAACTTTCCATGGGGAACCAAAACTTGTTATTGCCTTTTTAATATCTTCTTCTGTTGGGTTCTCTCCATAAGTTGCTTCTATTTCATCTAATAAAAGGGATTCTAATTCTAACTGGATCTCTTTTCTGTTTTTTAGTGGTAATTTCTGCCCTATTGCATAAATGTACTTATCTAGTAATAACATATCATTCTCCTTTTACTACCATTGTTTCAATAACTTTATTAGTTTTATTCCACTCGTTATACAAACTATCCCTAATTCCTTTTCCCATTTCACTTATGATGTAGTACTTTCTGGGTCTTGAATCTGTAGTATCCCAAGAGCTCTCTAATAACCCCTGTTTTTCTAATCTTCTAAGTAGTGGATAGAGTGTATTTTGCTCTATTTCTATTCCCAAATCCTTTAATGTGTTAATCATGGAGTAGCCATAACTTGGTTTCGAAGAGTTGAGAAGAACCGCTAATACCAGTGTTCCTCGTTTTAATTCTTGTACTAAATTGTCAATAATAACATTGTCTTTCATACAATACCTCTATTTTTATGATAGTGTGTGATGTACAGTATTGTCAATAATAAAATCCCGGTAAAGAGTGGGATTTTATTAATTATTTTAAAGATTATATAAGTTTGTGAACTTTTTTTCTAAATATGAGCAGAAATATTCTGGATTTAACAATTCTCCACATGACTTAAGGCTAATTTCATCCGGGGTTAATAGTGAACCGTATGTATGAATGTTTTTATTTAACCACTCCAAAACTTTTTTGGGTTCCTTTTCTTCATTCATGTAGTGGGAAAATTGTGCTGCGTAAGCAGAACCAAGGGCATAAGTAGGAAAATATCCAAAAAGCCCATGTGACCAATGAACATCCTGTAAAACACCCATAGAGTTATTAGGAGGTGTAATACCTAAATATTCAAACATTTTATTATTCCAATATTCTGGCAGGTCTTCTACCTCTAGTCTTTCTTCAATTAATGCTAATTCTATCTCATATCTAACCATAATATGTAGTGAGTATGTTAGTTCATCGGCATCCACTCTAATAAAGCTAGGCTCAACTCTGTTTATTGCATTATAAAAATTCTCTGTTGTTATATCTTTTAGTTGTTCTGGGTAGCGCTTAACCAGGAATGGGAGGTAAAAATTTATAAATTCCTTACTCTTGAAGATATTATTTTCGTATATCCTTGATTGGGATTCATGTATTCCTAAAGATGTTCCCGTTGCCAATGATGTATTAAAAAGATCTCTTGAAATATTCTGTTCATAAAGGGCATGACCTCCTTCATGGGCAACTGATAGGGTTCCTGACAACATATTGTTTTCATCGTAACGTGAAGTTAAACGAACGTCATCAATGTTTGTCCCCATTGTAAAGGGATGTGTACTCTCTTTTAGCATTCCTCTTGTAAGATCAAACCCCATTATTTCTAATAGCTCTGTAGCTGCCTCTTTCTGTAAATAAATTGGGTAACTTTTTTTAAGAAAATCATCGTTAATTACAGTTTTAGATTCCTCTATTTTTTTTAGAAGTGGAACTATTCTCTCTTTTAGTTTAGAAAAGAATGCATTTAGTTTTTCCACTGTCATCCCTTCTTCGTAGTCATCTAGGAAAATATTATATGGGTGTTCTTTAGCATCTATATACTTGGCAAATTTTCTTTTGTAATTAATAATTTCTTTTAAGTCCTTACTAAAAATAGAGAAATCGTCCTTCTCTCTTGCTTCTTCCCAACTATGCTGGGCTCGATTAGTTAGCATATGATAGTCCCTAAGTTCATTTTTAGGAATTCTGCTCATTTTAACAAACTCTTTTTTACTGTTTTTTACCATTTTTGCTTCAATATCTGTGAGTTTGTCAATATTTTGCAATAGAATCTCTAAATCTTCCTCAGCTTCTTTGTTAATTAGTATTTCATGTTGCAGAACTGTAAGAAAACCTAAACTTTCACCCCTCATCGGGGCTCCTTTTTTGGGGGCACCTGTTGCCGCATCCCACTCCATAATAGAGTTTGCGTAATTTATTGCTACAACCTTTTCTATTTTAATTCTAAATCGGTTTAATGCTTCTTTGTAATCCATAATCTCTCCATTTGTTTTACTATAACATAATTTAATTGACATGGACTATTTTTAAAACTATATTTTATTGCGCAATCGCTTGCACATACTAAAGGAGTTTTTAATGGCAGTAAATACAGATATAACCTTACGTAATAAGCTTGTTTATCAAGTTTTTAGTAGACAGCATAATAGTACTGGTACATTTAAGGAATTTATAAAGGATTTGGATAGAATAAAGGATCTTGGAACAGACTATATCTATTTTCTACCAATACACGAAATAGGTCAATTTAGAAAAAAAGGGGATTTAGGTTGCCCATACTCTATTAAGGACTACTACTCTGTTAATCATGAATATGGAACACTACAGGATTTTAAAGAACTTGTTTCAGAAATTCATAAAAGGGATATGAAGGTTATAATAGATATAGTTTTTAACCATACAAGTCATGACTCTGTAATGTTAAATAACTACTCTCATCTATATTATAAAAATGAGAAAGGGGAGCTTTCTAATAGAATCGGTGACTGGTGGGATATTACCGATTTAGACTATAGTAAAAAAGAGTTATATCCTGTAATGTTCGATATTTTAAAATACTGGGCAAACCAAGGTCTTGATGGTTTTAGATGCGACGTAGCCTCGTTTTTACCAAAAGATTTTTGGATTGAAGCAAGGGCTGAAATTGCAAAAATAAATAGTAAATTTATATGGATCGCAGAATCTGTACATGCTTCTGGAGTAAAAGAGTTAAGAGATGCTGGCTTTGGAGCATTAAGCGATAGTGAAGTTTACGAAGCTTTTGATATTTGCTACGATTATGATATACACCACCACTATTTAGGATACTTTAAGGGTGAAAATAATTTACAAACCTACCTTGATTCAATTATGTTTCAAGAGTCTATATATCCACAGAACTATGTTAAGCTTAGATTTTTAGAAAATCATGACCAGCCAAGAGTAGCTTCTTTAGTAAACAATTTTGATAAGCTACTTAATTTTACCGCATTTAATCTTTTTTTAAAGGGTACTTCTATGGTATATGCAGGTCAGGAAGCTCAAGCTAGCCACCACCCCGATCTATTTAATACCGATAAAGTTGATTGGAGTAAGTTGGATGAATCCAGGGAAATTTCTGCAATTATTAATAAAATTATTACTTTAAAAAAAGAGGATAGTATTTTTGTTAATGGAAAATTTAATATAAGAAAGATGTATATTGATGGATTAGTACATATAACCTATGAAAATGAGAAAAAAACTATTCATGGTTTCTTTAACCTGAAGGGTGTTGATGGTTACTTAAAACTAAATGTTCCAGAGCTGGAGCATGAACTATATAAGAATATTTTAACAGGAGAAAATGTTCAGATCTTTCAGGGGAATATGCCAATTTATAAAAAGCCGGTAATTCTAACTATTCTAAAATAATAATCTAGTAATAGTAACTATTATGATTTAATATTAAGTATGAATGTATTTAATTTTGATAATAGTTATAGGAACCTGGATAAAAGACTCTATTCAAATGAATTTATTACTAGTTCAGTAAATCCTGAACTAGTTTTATATAATTTAAAATTAGCAGATAAATTGGGAATCCCTCAATTTGATTATGCTAAATATCTCTCTGGCCAAAGTTTTCCTACTGGGGCTAACCCAATTGCTCAAGCCTATGCCGGACATCAGTTTGGCTATTTAAATATGTTGGGAGATGGTCGAGCTCTACTTCTAGGAGAGCATATTACCCCTAAAAATAGACGTTTTGATATACAGCTTAAGGGTTCCGGGAGAACACCATACTCTAGAAATGGTGATGGAAAAGCAACGCTGTACTCAATGTTACGGGAGTATTTAATCAGTCATGCAATGGAGTATTTAAACATTCCTACGACCCGTAGTTTAGCAGTTATTAAAACTGGTGAAAGAGTACTAAGGGAGATAGAGCATAGCGGTGCTATTTTAACAAGAGTTGCATCTAGCCATATTAGAGTTGGTACTTTTCAGTTTGTTGCAATGCAGCAGGATGAAAAACTTTTACGGGATTTTACCCATTATACAATAAAACGACACTACCCCGAATTAGAAAATTTAAATAATACCTATTTAGCTTTTTTCAATGAAGTAATGAACCGTCAAATCGACCTTATTATTAATTGGTTAAGGGTTGGTTTTATCCATGGTGTTATGAATACCGATAATGTATCAATTTCTGGAGAAACAATAGATTATGGACCTTGTGCATTTATGGATATATATAATCCAAATACTGTATTTAGTTCTATAGATAAACAGGGGAGGTACTCTTTTATTAATCAGGGAGGAATAGGTAAATGGAATATGGCAAGGTTTGCAGAAACTTTACTACCATTAATAGAAATAAATAAAGTTAATGAGATTTTATCAACATATGACTCTATATTTAAAGATAGATGGTATAGAATGATGGGAAATAAAATAGGCATTGAAAATTTAGATAATTCAGCCTACAGCCTTATTGATGAATTACTTATTTTTCTGGAAGAGAAAGAGTTAGATTATACATCATTTTTTAGAGATTTAAGTAAATTTGAGGATAATAAATTGAATAAATCATGGAATCAGGAATGGAAGAAATTAAATCCAGATAAAGGATTGATGGATAGTGTTAATCCTGCAGTAATTCCAAGAAATAGTTTAGTTGAAGATGTTTTGCAAAAAGCAGCTTTTTTTAATAACTTTGAACCTTTTAATGAATTTCTGAATGTTTTAAGCACACCCTATTTAAATAGAGATGATTTTTATACATTTAACCCGGAATCTGTAGATAAAAGTTATAAAACCTTCTGTGGAACATAGTTGAAATAAAAAAAACTTGACACTATATCAAATCTTTTTTATCATTTCTATGTATATCCCAATTTAAATGAGGTAAAAAATGAATATTTTTAAATTCGATAGCTTTATTGTTCCTAAATTATTAACAGTTTTGTATAACATTATTTTAATAGTTTCGGTAGGTGTAGGTCTTTTTAGGGTTTTTACCGGTATATCCGATGGTATGGAAGCAAATGATTTTCAATCCCAAATTCCAACAATTTTAATAGGGTTAGGAATTACTATCTTAATACCTCTTGCTGCCAGAGTTTTTACAGAAATGACTCTTATTCTTTTTAAGATTGAAGAAAACACAAGAAGAAAATCTGTAAAGTAGATAACAACTCTTTCTAATTTCCTTTTCAAGGAAAATAAATAATATTTATGTTCTCAAATACAATTAAATAAGGTAGCTAAAAAAGCTGCCTTTTTTTATTAATTGCATATGCACAATATTGACCATATTGTGAAAAGGGAACATAATATGCATATACACAAAATAAAAGGAGATTATTATGATTATAGGAATACCAACAAACGATAGAGCGACAGTAGAGTCACATTTTGGACATTGTAAAGAGTTTGCAATGTATACAGTAAAAGAGGGAAAAGTTGTTGATACCACTTATATTACACCGCCTCCACATGCACCTGGTGTAATACCTCAATTTCTATCTGACAATAATGCAGATGCAATAATTTGCGGCGGTATGGGTCAAATGGCTATCAATCTTTTTAAAGCAAAGAATATTGATGTTATTTTGGGAGCAAACGGTTCTGTAGAGGAGAATCTACAAGAATTTATTAAAGGTGATTTAATGTCTACTGGTTCAGCTTGTGAACATGACCATGATCACCACCACTAAGGAGAAAGAAATGAGAGGAAACAGAAAGGGTCCGGAAGATAAAGGATCAAAAACAGGAAGAGGTTTGGGATTATGTTCGGGTTTTGATAAACCCGGATATTTAAATACTATTGTTAATCAGGATGAAACAGTCTTTGGTCGTGGTTTAGGACGAGGTCTGGGACGAGGACGAGGTCGTGGCATGGCGAGAGGTTTTGGTCAGGGGCGAGGGCAAGGTCGTGGATTAGGCCGGGGTTTAGGTAGAGGCTTAGGTCAAAACATGAACTCATCTCAAGGTGAAGAATGATAGCAATACCAGTTAAAGATACCGGGGATAACCCTGAAGTTGACGAAAGATTTGGCAGGTGTGCTTTTTTTTGTATAATTGACGATAAAGGCACTAAAACATTTATTGAAAATAGCGCAAAGGATTTATCTTCAGGTGCAGGAGGGCAAGCTGTATCTATATTAGCTAATAACGATGTTGATGTGATAATTGCTCCCCATATTGGCCCAAAATCAATGACCCCCATTTTAGAGCTAGGCATAAAGGTTTTTAGTGTTGGTAATGCTAAAACTGTTAGCGAGGCTTTAGAAGGGTTGAAATTGAATATACTTAAGGCTGTAGGCGAAGAAAAACCAGGATTAAGAAGGGTTTAAATGAATATTGTTGTTCTTAGTGGAAAGGGTGGAACAGGAAAGACGACTATTTCTGTTAATTTAGCAAATATTGCCGGTTCAGATATTGCACTTCTTGATTGTGATGTAGAAGAACCAAATAGTCATCTTTTTTGTAATAACGAATTTACAAGCTATGAAGATGTTGGAGCATTATATCCAGTTATTGCAGAGGATATATGTATCCATTGCGGGAAATGTGGATCGTTTTGTAACTTTAGTGCAATACTATGTACAAAAAAAATGAATATTGTTATGCCTGAAATGTGTCACGATTGTGGTGGATGCAGCTTGGTTTGTCCAGTCGATGCTATAAGCTATGAAACTAGAACTATAGGTCACATTAGAAGAGGTCTTTTTAACCAAGAGCAACAATTTATTGATGGAATTTTAAATATTGGAGAATTTTCTAGTACTAAAATTATAGAGAAGGTTTTGAGCCAGGGTTTAGATGCAAAACACAGGATAATTGATGCACCCCCAGGTTCAGCATGTGCAGCTGTTGAAACAGTTGAAGGTGCTGATCTAGCATTAATCGTAACAGAACCAACACCATTTGCATTGAGTGATATGAAAATGGTTGTAGAGATGCTGGAAAATATGAAGATTCCCGCAGCTGTTTTTATTAACAAATCAGGAGCAGATGAAACTGAACTGTTAGAGTATTGCAAAGCTAAAGAGTTAAAAGTTGTAGGAAGGCTTCCATTTTTTAAAGAGTATGGCGAAGTCTATGCAAAGGGAGGACTCTTGTCTTCGGAATTTCCTGAAGTAAATAAATTATTTGTAACGTTATGGAGGGATTTAGTAAATGAAGCATAAAGAAATTGTTCTAATTTCGGGAAAAGGTGGTACAGGGAAAACTTCAATGACAGCCTCGTTAATACCTTATTTTCCAAAATTAGTTATAGCCGATTGCGATGTAGATGCCCCGGATTTAGATATACTTTTAGAACCAAAAATTTTGCAGAAAGAGGATTTTATAGCAACAGCTAAAGCAGTTATAGATAGTAGTAAATGTATCAACTGCGGAAATTGCATAAATGTTTGCAGGTTTAACGCCCTCTCCCCTGGGGATAATACTCCTGTGGTAAAAGAGGTCTACTGTGAGGGTTGTAATGCATGCAGTCTTGTTTGTAGTTCCGATGCAATATCTATTGCTCCCTACAAAACTGGTGAGATTTTCGATTCAGTTACAGAATTCGGACCTATGATACATGCTAGATTGACTCCAGGTGAGGAAGTTTCAGGCAGACTTGTTTCTGAGGTTAGAAAAAGAGGGAAAAAGAAGGCTGAAGAGACCAATGCAGAGGTTATGTTGATTGATGGGCCTCCGGGAATAGCATGCAATGTTATTTCCTCTATTACAGGGGCAAACTTGGCTATAATAGTAACAGAACCTACAACATCGGGGCTACACGATTTAATAAGGGTTCATGATACTGCAAAAAAATTAAAAGTTCCTACAGCTGTTATTATAAATAAAGATGGCCTATCAAGTGAATATAGTAACAAAATTGTGAGCTACACAGAAACACAGGGCATTATTTTACTTGGAAGAATACCTCTCTCAAATAAAATTCTGGATAGTATAAATAATAAAAAAATTCCATCAATTAACGCTAAAGATTTCTTTATTAGTAATGGATGGGAACTTATTATTAACAATATTAATAAAATGATTTATAGTTCTTAATCAGAGGGACTATGCCAAGGAAACGTAAGAATAGAAATTGTAGAAGATTAGAAAGCGAAAAAAACTTTAAACCATCTGGGATTCCAAGTATGGAACTTGAAAAAGTTATACTGGAATTAGATGAATTCGAAGCGATACGTCTTTGTGATTATGAAGGTATGAACCAAATTGAAGCAGGTGAGGCTCTAGGTGTATCTAGGGGTACTGTTCAGCGCTTGTTACTTACCGGACGTAAAAAAATAGTTGATGTACTACTTCACTCTAAAGAGTTGGTTATGAAAAATGATCATTGAATTGATGGTCTTTTTATTTAAATTGCTATATATTGTTTTGTGTATATAAGGAGAATATTATGTTTAATATATTAGTAACAATACAGAAAAGATTAGTAATTGTAATCCCTATCGTCATGGTACTGGGGTTACTTTTTGGGATGCAGATGGATGTATCATTTTTAAAAGGTGGAATTATGCCGTTAACTTTTTTAATGGTATATCCAATGATGGTAACATTGCAACTTAAAAAAGTATTTGAAGGCGGAGATGGTAAAGTTCAGTTTGTAACTCAAGTAATAAATTTTGCAATTACACCTTTCTTTGCATATTTTTTAGGAATAACATTTTTTAAGGATAATACATATTTGGCTTTAGGGCTATTGTTAACAGGACTTCTACCTACTTCCGGTATGACTATATCCTGGACTGGGATGGCAAAAGGGAATATTGCTGCAGCAGTAAAAATGACAGTAATTGGTCTCCTTTTAGGGTCTTTGCTAACACCACTTTATATCAAATTCCTTATGGGAGCTACTGTAGCAATTGATATGGCTGGTATTTTTAGCCAGATAGTTATCATAGTTATTTTACCAATGCTTTTAGGTAATATTACACAACGACTACTACTAAAAAAATATGGAATGGCTCACTATCAAGAGAAGCTAAAAAATAAATTTCCCCCAATTTCAACTTTAGGTGTAATTGGTATTGTATTCGTTGCAATGGCTTTAAAGTCAAAAAGTATTTTAAGCCACCCTCAGACAATATTACAGATATTTATACCTTTATTAATTCTTTATGTTGTAAATTTTCTAATTAGTACTTTAATAGGTAAAGCTTTTTTTAAGAGGGATGATGCCATTGCACTATTATATGGAACTGTTTTAAGAAATTTATCCATTGCTCTTGCAATTGCAATGACTGCTTTTGGAAAAGATGGTGCTGATATAGCTCTTGTTGTAGCATTAGGTTATGTTATTCAAATTCAACTATCAGCTTGGGCAGTAAAATTTACAGATAAGGTTTATGGCCCTAGACGAGAGGATGAAGCTGCAGATTTAATGCATTATGGTATATTCTCACTTCATCAAGATCAAACTTTAGCTGATGTTGTTAAGATGTTAGCCCATGAACATATACATTCTTTAGTTATTATTGACAATGAAGAAAAACCTGTTGGAATAATTACTCAAAAAATGATTATTAACTGTGTTGCAAATAACAGACCTTTAGATTCAAAGATATCTCAATGCGAACTGGAACCTGTCGTAACTGTAGGAATGCATCAACCTGTATCAAATATTGTTAAATCTATGGATAATAGCCATGAATACAAAATTCTTGTAACTAACGAAAAAGGAAAAATTAGTGGTATTGTAACCGCAAACGATATTTTAAATAATTTAATTAAGTAAATTGTTATTATTTAGTAATAGACATAAATAATGTTTAGGTGCTATACTATTTATATGACGTTATTAGATTTAGAAGATAAATTTATACAAATGATTAACACGTATAATAATTTAGAGAATTTGGACATCAACTTTGCCTGTGACACAAAAGTGACGCATAACGATGTCCATCTACTTCTTTTAATGAGTAAAAACCCTGAAAAAAAGGTTACAGAATTAGCTGATAAGTTTGGTGTAACCAAAGGAGCCATATCTCAACAGATAAAAAAAATGGAAAAAAGAGGATTATTAAAAAGAGTACAATACGATGATAATTGTAAAGAAGTCTACATTCAGTTAACTGATTTGGCAAAGGAAGCAATTGCTACTCATAATAAAATTGAATCTTTAGTGCTGGGTAATTTAAAGGAATTATACAATGGAATAGGGAGTTCTAGTAAGGAATTGATTGCAAAAGTCCTTGATGAACTTATTTTAGGTTTTAAAGATGCTGAAAAAATTCTGAAAGACAGTTATCTTTAATTTTTTTTAACTTTATGTTTAGCTGCTAAATAATATAGCAATTAAACAATATAGGAGAACATATGAACTTTTTACGATTTAGAGTACCTATAATTGCTGTCTTTATTATAATTACACTATTTTTAGGTTATGGGTTACAAAAAATTACGAAAGAAAATGGAATTAAAGCGCTATTGGCAACTGATAATCCAGATTTCTTATTTTTTGAGGAGATGGAAAAAGTATTTGGAGCCACAGACCAGCTTATTCTTGGCATTAATTTTAAAGATAGCGTATATAGTGATGATAATTTGCGGGTTATTAAAGAATTAACTAAGTTTTTTCAAGAAAATGAATACATTGATGAAGATGATGTTTTAAGTCTTGGGAACATTGACAATATCGACGGAATTGATGGCGAATTGATAATAGCTCCACTTATGCCGGGTAGTAGTGATGTTATTAGGAGCAAAGTTAGGGATAATGATATGCTAATGGGAAAAATAGTTAGCTTAAATGAACAGAGCACAGCTGTAATTGTTACAATAGATTCCAGTATAACATTTAATGCTGAAATTCTTGATCAAATAATCGATTCTACTGATATGGAAATTCTTCGACTTCAAAATGAACGTCCAGATATTGATATATATAAATCCGGGATGGTTTCTGTAAAAAACACTACTTCCCAATATATGGATAAGGATATGAAAGTTATGTTTCCAATAGCAATAGTTATAACTATGTTAATATTATTTATATTATTAAAAAGTACAGCAGGAGTCTTTATTCCAATTATAGTTACGTTATTCAGTGTTGTATGGACTTTGGGATTAAAAGGGTGGCTTAATTCTCCATTAACAATGGCTGAAACAGTAATTCCTATAATGCTTATAGCAATTGGTTGCGCTGATGGTGTTCATATAATTAGCGAATTTCTATCAATTATGAGCAGAGGTAAAAGTGCAAAATTAGCACTAAAAGAGACTATGGACAATTTGAAAATTCCAGTAATCTTAACTTCCTTAACCACTTCTTTAGGTTTTTTTAGTCTGATTACAGCTCCTGGAATATCTGTAAGAAATATGGGAATCTTTTTAGGATTTGGGGTTTTAACAGCAATGTTGTTTTCACTCATTTTTATCCCATGCTTACTTTCATTTAAAAAAGATAAGGATAAGGGTCTTGTTAAAACAACTAATAATATTTTTTTGAATAATTTAGATAAGTATGGAGAGTTTATTATTAGAAATAAAAAAATAATAATTGTACTCTCTGCTATTTTTTTAGGGATATCTATTGTTGGAATGAAAAATGTTATAGTTGAAACAGATCAAATAATGTTTTTGAAAACAGATGATCCCCTCAGGGTTTCAACCCAAAAAATACAAGAGTTCCTTGGTGGAGTTAACACCCTGGATATTATTATTCAAGGAAAAGAAGATTGTTTAAAAGATCCCCAAATTTTGAATTTTATTTATAGGCTTCAAAAATATTCAGAAAGTCTGGAATCAGTAAGCTATACATTATCTTTAGTTGATTATGTAAAAAAAATATATTATGAATTTATGAATAAAGATACTGATTTTAAAGTAATTCCTAATACAAGTAGTGAAGTATCAAATCTCTTATTTTTATACGAAATGGGAGGGGGAGATAAATTAAACAAAGTTGTGAATAGTGACTATTCCATGGGAAAGGTCTCTATTAGGCTTTCAGATACTACCCAGATTGGGATTGAAAAGATTATATCTAACATAGACCAATGGCTAAATATTAATACTCCACAAGGGATTACTACTAAATACACAAACGATTATATAAGAATTGTAATGGGAGATTTAGTTACAAAAGGTCAGATAAAAAGTTTTATAAGTACATTATTAGCAATAGTAATACTATTGATGCTAATATTTAAATCTCCTGTTTCGGGTATTCTTATATCACTTCCTGTTATTATTGCTGTTTGTTTTAATTTTGCAATTATGTGGCTAACTGGAACCACATTAAATATAGGGACATCTATAATAGCTTCTGTAGGTATGGGTGTAGGAATAGATTATGCAATTCACTTTTTTCAAAGATATAAAAAATCATATTTAGAATCTAATGATAATTATATCTCAATAATTAATGCACTAAACGATAGTTTCTTTCCTATCTTTTCAAATGCAATTGCAGTAGGTATAGGATTTTTAGCACTTCTATTTTCTAATTATTATATTATCGCAGGAATTGGATGGATAACAGGTTTATCTATGCTTACAACAGCGTTCTGTGCTCTTTTTGTCCTACCTGCATATTTAGCTGTTTTTGAACCATTAAAAAAAAGAGCTAAAAAGATTAGTACTAAAAATATTTTAATCGCAATAATCTTTTTCATTCCAATAACTACAATTTCTGCGTATGAAGATCCCTATTCCATAATTGAAAAAAATAGATCTTTAAAAGAATTTGATTCATGTATGAATACTACTCAGATGGTTTTAATTGATAGCAGGGGGAATAAAAAATTAAGAGAGATGAATATTTACAGCTTAAAAACAGACATTGGAGAAAATAAATTTATTAACATTATTCAGCCTGCAGATGTTAAGGGTACAAAATTTTTGACCATTGGGAACAGTAATGGTGATGATGATCAAAGACTTTATTTACCTGCATTAAATAAAATTAGAAAAATTTCATCAGCAAATAAAAATGGAAAATTTGTAGGTTCCGATATCTCTTTCTATGATATGGAAAAGAACAGTATTGATAAATATATTTATAATTATTCAGGAGAAGGATATGTTAATGAAATAGAGTGCTGGATTATTGAGTCTAAAGATTTAGATCCTAGTTCTCCATATTCCAAGTCAAAAGAATATATTTCTAAGAATGATTTCTATTGTTATAAAAAAGAGCTATTTAGTAAAGAAGGAGAACATATAAAAACAATTACAATTGTTGACACTGTAATCATAGACAATGTAATTATCACAACAAAAAGTATTGTAGAAGATTTAAAAGAGAATCATAAAACCCTCTTATCTGTTAGTAATGTTGTTATAAACAAACATACTGATTCAGATATTTTTACAATAAAAAATTTAAATTAGGAGCCCTGAATGTTAAAAAAAGTAATTTTTTTTCTCTTTATAGTTCTTAATTTTAGCCTGTTTTCTGGTGAGTTTGATGAGCTTTTTAATACAGAGGAAAATTACTCTGTATTTTCAGTTAGTGGAAAATATAATTTTTATTACGCTATTCCATATATTAATTTAGAAAATATTACTCAACCTTTAGTCGAGAGTGAAGTTAATGCTTTATACACCAATGATAAGGTAGAAATAAAGTCAAATATTATATTAAAAACTACAGATCCTGTAATTATTCCAGGTGAAAACTTTATAAAAGTTGATATTAGAAATATTCAATTTCAAGCAGGTTACTCAATCTATTCTTGGGGTGTTGCAGATGGTTTAAATCCTTCAGATCTAATAAATGAAAAAAATATGTCTAATTTGTTTGATATATATAAAATACCTGTAATTTCTGTCAGTTTATCTTACTTTCTCAATAATATGTTATTTGATTTAGTATACGTTCCCACAAAAAATAGTAATGTTGATGATTTTAAACTTGGAGGACGAATAAGTTATTTTAGCTATATAGATCTTGCTTTGAACTACATTTGGGATTTGGATGATATAAAAATGATTGGGTTAAATCTTAAGTTTACACCAGGTATCTTTAGTGTTTGGGCTGAATCAAACTATTCAATTAATACTAATGGTACTAATTTATTAGAGTGGGTTACAGGTTTTGATTTTAATTTTCTTCAAGATAATATTGGCTATTTAAATATTCAGACATTTGGAACGTTGGGAAGTGAAATGACTTCTGGATTATCTGGTAAATGTAGTATGAATTTAATGAATGAAGAGATTGAAGTCTCAACTAAAGTAATTTATACATTGCCAATTAAGAACAATGATAATTTTATTTTATTTAATCCAGAGATTATTTATAAACCAATTGATTCACTCAATTTCAACATAGGAGCTTATATTTCGGATAAATACCATGATATGGATAATCTTTATCTAAAAGTGTCTTATAGTTGGGAGTAGATTGTAGGGAGTAATCTCCCTACAGTATTAATTAAAGTCGATAGTCTTTGTTATTGATTCACCACCATAACTTACTTTAATGTCCAGTGTAAAAGAACTGTAAGATAATGGTTTATCTGATAAATCAGGAAAAACAAGGTCATAAGTAATATAGCCCTCTGTGGTTCCTAAAGTAATATTTTTGAAAGCATCTGCTAAATCAGAAGCATCGGATGCCGATGTAAAAATCCCACCAGTGTCCAGCGCTATCTGTTTCATTGTATTATAGTATGATGTTGAGTTAGAACCTAACAATACCGTATTTATTGGAATACCATAGCTTAGACTCTTACTTATTGTTGCAGTTCTGTACGAAGAGTCACTTGGAGCTCCATCTGATAATACTAGCATTGCCCGTTCATATTGTGTTGAGGATATTTGGGTATTAAAGGAATCCAGTATTTCTCCTGTTGATTCATAAAGGGGAGTAGATCCACTTTCCTTACATAGATCAATAGCTGTTGCAATAGTATCTTTATTGGAAGTCCAGTCGGTTGTTAGCTGTCTTGTTTTTTTATATGTCCCGTTACTTCCTGCCCCAAAATCGTAGATAGAAAAAAGACTGTTACTATCCATTCCCAGTATTTTTTCAGAAAATGATTTTGCAGCATCAACCCGTAATCGATATGGATCCGTACTGGACATACTTCCACTACTATCAATATTCACAGCAAAAGCCCAAGGGTTTTTTCTCTCTGTTGGTTTTGTAATTGTAGTTTTGTTAGTATTTAGGGTATAGGTTTTTGAATAATAGGTAACTGTACCTCTAACAGATACATCATCTTAAAGTATTACCATCTTGGTCAAATGGTAGCAAAACAACTGAAATAGTACCATTAGTTGTAAAATTATCGTCTAAACTACAGCTAAAAACTGATAAATCATCAATTTTTGGCTCTTCTGGTATGATAAAAAGATCACAACCTGCTAAAAAAAGCAATAAACTTATAAATATCAAACTTTTTTTCATAAATTCCTCCAATTATATCTTAAAATAAATATTATATTAGGTCTATTATGAAATTGTTAGATTTTTTCAATTAAACAGATTTGTAATAAATTTCTTTAGATTCCTTGAAGCACTCAATTATTCTTCTGTTTAACGTATCCCTGTTTTTTGATATAGATAGAAAAAGGTCTTTATCAATATCTGGAGCTATTTCTGTTTCAATAATCTCTAATGCTTTATCTAGTTTTAATCCATTTCGATATGGTCTATCTTCCATTAATGCTGAAATAACATCTGCAAAGGCTATAATTTTCATCTCTATAGTAAAGTTACTATCTTCTATACAATATGGGTATCCAATACCATCTTTTCTTTCATGATGATTTTTAGCCCAAAGAACAATTTCTTGAAACCATTTGGATTTTGATAGCTCATTTAATATTTCTCCTGTGAAATAAACATGTAGTTTAACCCTGTTAAATTCATCATGGGTTAATTCTGTTTTTTTCTCTAGGTATGATGTATCAATACCTATTTTGCCAATATCGTGCAAGAAACCCGCAATTTTTAATTTGACACATTTTTCTTCGTTGAAATTTAAGATTTTACCAATATCGTAGGATAAATTCCCAACAGTATATGAGTGAGATGCTGTAAAACTTGATCTAAAATCAATTATTCTTGAAAAGATCATGGCAAAATTTACTAGCTGATCGAACTCTAATTCTGAGTATAAATTAAAGTTTACTCGATTAAAAAGATCTTCCATAGATAATTTATTAATCTCTATCCAAAATATATCTGGTTTAGCTATTTGTAAAAAAGCATCATAGACTTTTGGGTGAAATAGAGTGACTGTTTTATTAGAAATAGTATTAATAACACTATCCTTAATATTCAGTATAAAGGGATCTGGTGAAATTGATAAATCGACTCTATCTGCTAAATGAATTATATAGCTTTGAATTGGTATATTTCTATTTTTTAAATTATCAGCAACATAATCTACATGGTGGTAACGGATAATATTTGCAATATTATTTAATATATCAACCGATGATAGCATTTTATAGCCTAAAATACAGTGTGGCTCCGGGTTTTTAACGTCAACCTCAATTAACATATCTCTTTCATTCACAGAAAGAGCACCTATATCATGTATTGAAGCTGCTATAAGAAGTTCAACCATCTCAATTTCTGATAGGCCTAACTTACTTCCTATATGATAAGAAATTATTGCAACTCTTCTATGATGATCTTTTAAAAGATAGTTAAAACTATCTATCGATTTGATTAAAGGTATTGCTAACTGTTTTAATGTAATCTGATCCATATACTGATTATATTATAGTTTTTTATTTATTAGAAACTTTTTTCATAGTTATAATCATTCCTGTTAATATTATTATAACACCTAAATAGAAATAGTATGGAGGGGACTCCTTTAATAAAAATACTGCGAAAATAGTAGCTAATATTGGTTTTAAATAGAACATAGATGTCCCTACAATAATTGGAACTCTTTTTAGACCATAAAAATATAGCGTATATGCTAATCCTGTTGTGATTAGGGAGAGATAGAGCAGTACAGGAATAGATGTACCACTATTTTTAATTTGAAAACTTTTAACAAATAGCAAATAGGGAAGAGACCCAATAATAAAAATTATTCCAGTTGTAAAAAATGTTCCATATTTTTTTGTGAATGGCTTTGATGCCGCAATATAGAGGCCAAATCCAATAGATGCAACTAACATTAATAACACACTTTTTATATTAGTTAAATCTATTTTATTGAAACCAAAAATAACGATATATACACCAATAAAACTTATTATAATTCCAAATACCCTATTTTTATGTACTGCTTCCTTTAAGATAAAAACAGCTAAAAGTGAGGAAAATATTGGGTTTAAACTAAAAATAACAGCTCCAGTTGCTGCACTTAACCCATTTATAGCTAGGTGGAAAGAACCTAGAGCCACACTTATTCCAACTATTCCAAGGAAGAATAAATACTTCCAATCTTTTTTATCTACTTGCTTAATTTTTTTAATATCTATTAATAACAGGATAACCCCGGAAACAAAAAACCTTATAAATGCAATAAGGAAAGGATCCACATTTCCAGTTAGCATTTTAGAAAATGTTTCAATGGAACTAAAAAGAACAATTGTTATAAATATTGAAATATAAGCAGTCATAGAGTGTTATTATATTATATAATTTAATAAAGTAAATGGAGTTATCAATGCAAATATTTGGACATAGGGGTATCCCTTCATTGGCTACAGAAAATAGCCTTAACAGTTTTGAAAAAATATTAGAGTATAAAGTTGAAGGAGTGGAATTTGATGTCCATTTAACTAAAGATGAGGAATTAGTTGTAATTCATGACTTTAATACGCTTAAAATGTCGGGAGAAGATTACGAAATCTCGGAAACTAATTATGAAACAATTAATTCTTTGATTATTGGTGATAATGAAAAAATACCTCTTTTAAGTCAAGTCTTTGATCTTTTATCAGATAAGGTTTTTTATGATATTGAGGTTAAGAGTCGAGGTAAGAATAGGTCTCAGTTGTGTAAAAAACTACTGGAACTAATTAAAAAATATAATTTAGAAAAAAACTGTATGATATCTAGTTTTGATCCCTTAATTATAAAAGAGTTTAATAAACTGAATAGTGGAATTTTAACAGCTGTTATTTATTGTAATGATAAAGATGTTCCATTTATTTTAAGACATGGGTTAGGAGCTTTAATTACTAAAGTTGACATAATAAAACCACATTATAGCCAATTAAAAGGATTTATGTTTTTTATTCTTACAAAAGTATTTAGAAAGAAATGCTTTGTCTGGACTGTTAACAGGCAGGAAGATTTAGATATTGCAAAAAAAAGAGGTTGCTTTGGTGTTTGTAGCGATAACCCTCAAACTTTAAAGCAAGAGGGTTATAAAAACTAATTCCAGGCTGGCATAGCACTCATGTAACTAATAGCCCTCTCTCTAAAATCTACTCCTTCAGTTATTGGAGCCCATGATTTTAACCATTCAGCCATTCCTGCAATAGCAGCTTCTTTTGGTACTAAATTCCCATTTTCATCACCGCAATATTGACATAGGGTATCATTTTTCACATTTGCTCCAATTTGAGCTAGTGGTGCTCCACAACTTAAACACATTTTTTCCATAAAAATCTCCTTTAAATAATAATGTGTTAGTTATACCACTTGGTTATGACAGCATTATGTCATATTTAAAATTTTTTTTGCTTCATTTATAATTGAATTTTTAAGCCATAATGGTTCAAGTACTTCAATGTTTGATCCAAAAGATAGTAAGTACTCTTTTATCCATTCTCCATTTGGGAATTCTATAGATGCAAAAAACTCATTATCAATCTCATTTATATTCTTTTCCTGGAAATACTCTTTAGCCCTAGAAAGGAACTCTTTATTTATTTTTAGCGTTATTTTAACTATTTCCCCTATGAACTCTTCTGGGTCCATGTATTTTTCACCTCTGTGAATGAAAAAATTCGAAGTTAGATCAATTTTTCTAATTCTTGACAATTTAAACATTCTGTAATCCGATCGTTTTAAGCAATAACCCCACATGTACCATGTATAACTTTTAAATATTAAGGTCATAGGTTCAACATCCCTAATACTTTCAATCCCTGTATTTGTGGCATAATGAATTTTTATTATTCTATTGTTTTCTATTGTTTTCTATTGAATTCTGAATTGTTATAAATTGTTTTTTCCAATCTTGAGACATCCCCCATGGGTGAATATCCACTATCATTCTGCTTAAAGATGTAGAAACTTCATCCTTTCTGTTCCCAGGTATTAAACTGTGGATTTTATCAATAACTTGCGTAATGGATTCTGATTTTAATGCTTTATTAACACCTTCCAGAGGGGAAAGTATTGAGATCATATCTTTTATTGTAAATATCTGTCTATCTAATTTAAACCCGTCAATTATACCAAATCCACCATCTTTCCCTGGAAATGAGATAATAGGAATTCCTGCCATGTTTATTGCATCTATATCCCTATAAATTGTACGCGTTGTTACTTCAAATCTTTTGGATAACTCTTTGGCAGTAACTTTTTCTCTACTTAATAGCAATATTGTAATAGCCAACAAACGGTCAATTTTCAAGATGTTGAATAACCCTCTGTTTCTAGCCAATTATAAGCTTCTTCTTTGGTATAAAAATACCTAGATATACACTCTCCGTTTGTTGTTTGTTTGTAAATAGTATTAAATTGATGCTCAGTTATTGTGGAGCCAGAAGCGGGATCTTTACTTAAAACTATTGCTATGTGTCTAAGCCCATTTTCAATTCTCCATAAATGAAGAGCATTAATAACAGGCATAGCATCTGGTGTGTATAATCCTTGTCCATGAATTAAAGCAACCATTGCCCAATAGGATTTTGATAATTTATTAGTAACTTCAGATTTTACCATTTGTTCAAAGTCCACAGCAGATTCTAAATTCCATGGACCATAGGCTTCTACGTACAATATGTTCCCATTTGCTTCTACAATATAATTTCCGTGGGGTTCAAACATATTCATATTATAGGATGAAACATAGAGATCTATAAAGAGA
>JAFGYD010000077.1 GCA_016936295.1 Spirochaetales bacterium
GCAGTAGGATTAAGTGTATTTTTTATATATACAGGGATATTTTTTTCTACTACAGGTCTTAATGTGTATGGGTGTATAACCTCAGCTCCAAAATATGACATCTCCATTGCTTCGGATATTGATAATTCAGGAACAACGTATGCATCCTTTACTATTCTAGGATCAGCAGTTAATACACCATCAACATCTGTCCAAATTTGAACACTGTCAGCATCTAACGCACCTCCAAAAATAGCTGCAGTATAATCAGATCCATTCCTTCCTAGTGTAGTAGTAATACACTCTTTTGTTGAAGCAATAAAACCAGTTACAATAGCCATACCTTTAGCTGGATCTATTTTTTTATTTATTAAATCGTAGGTTAATTTAAAATCAACATTGGCTGATCCAAAATTTTTATCTGTTTTTACAACATTTCTTGCATCTATGAAATAAGCATCATGCCCTATAGAGTTTAAATACTCAGTAACTAAAGTACAGTTTAATCTCTCTCCAAAACTACAGATAAAATCTAAACTTCTTAAAGAACACTCTTTTACTAATTCAACACCTCTTAGAATATCTTCCAATTCATCTAGTAAAGAGAATATAGCTGCATCAACATCTTCCCTATTATCATCTGTAAAAAGTTCATTTATTGCCGTGTACTGTTTCTCTTTTATTTCATCTAAACACTCTTTATAGGTTTTATTCCCATTTTCAGCATATTCAGCACATTCAATAAGAAGGTTAGTTACTCCCTTCATAGCAGATAAAACTACAACCTCGACACTATTATTAATAGCAATTTCGAGAGCGCCTTTAATTCTTGTTGCATTTGCAACACTTGTTCCACCAAATTTGTAAACTTCCATATTTCCGCCTGTAATTAAGGTATGTTATAAAATAATATAAAATATTTTTTTATTCTATTAGAAAATGATAAAGTAATTCAATTGACACTGACTATTTTGGCATGTAAAGTTTCGTTATGCACAAGTATATAATAGAAGGTAGTTTTCCTATTAGTGGAAAAATAAAAGCTAATGGAAATAAAAATGCGGCGCTCCCATGTATAACAGCCGCTTTATTAACGGATGAGCCCGTTATTTTAAGAAATATTCCAGAAATAGAAGATGTATTGGTTCTATTCGATATTTTAGAATATTTAGGTTGTAAAGTTGAAAAAATAGGTCATCACTCATTTAAAATTCAAACTTTGGATATAAAAACCAGTGAATTACCTCTTGATTTGGCTAAAAAAGTTAGAGCATCTATACTTTTTGCGGGTCCACTTTTAGCAAGAACAGGTAAGGCAGTTTTCCCACCGCCAGGAGGGGATGTTATAGGTAGAAGAAGATTAGATACTCATTTTATTGCTTTAAATGCTCTAGGAGCACAACTACAAGTTAATGGTTTATTCTCTCTAGAAGCTAATAAATTAGTAGGTAAAGATATTTTCTTCGATGAGCCATCTGTAACAGCAACAGAAAACGCTATTATGGCTGCTTCTCTGGCTGAAGGTACAACAATTTTTAGAAATGTAGCTTCAGAACCTCATGTTCAAGATCTTTGTAACATGATCAATTTAATGGGCGGAGAAATTACTGGTATAGGGTCAAACACATTAACAATTGTTGGAAAAAAGAAACTCTACGGATGTGAATTTGAAATTTGTGCAGATTTTATGGAAGTAGGTTCATTTATTGGACTATCTGCAGTAACACATGGAGAACTGGAAATAACCCACGCTGATCCACATAATATGAGAAATGCAAAAATGGCATTTAATAAATTGGGTGTTCATTGGGAACAGGATAAAAACAATATATTTGTACCGGCAAATCAACCGTTAAAAATTATTAGAGATATGGGAAATAAAATTCCTATTATTTCAAATGGACCTTGGCCTAATTTCCCGCCAGATTTAATGAGTATCATGGTAGTTGTTGCTACTCAGGCAGAAGGAACAGTATTAATACATGATAAAATGTTTGACTCAAGAATGTTCTTCGTAGATAAGTTAAATTCTATGGGTGCAGGTATTATTTTATGTGACCCGCATAGAGCTGTTGTTAATGGTCCAGGAAAGCTTAATGGTGCAGATCTTGTATCACCAGATGTAAGAGCCGGAATGACAATGGTTATAGCAGCATTATGTGCTCAGGGAAAAAGTACAATACAAAATGTATATCAAATAGAACGTGGTTACGAAAATATAGCTGAAAGATTACAACAACTCGGTGCTAAGATTGAGAGGGTAAAGGATTAAATTTAATTATCCGGTAAACTAACCACAATACATAGATTAAAATAACAAAGAAAATAGACAGGTTAATCCAATAAAAAGATAGGAGAAGACCTGTCTTTTTTATTATCCATTTTGCTGATAAAACTAAAAAACCATAATTAAATAAATAATTTAAGTAGTCTCTTCTATGCAAACTAAAACTACCCATAAAAAATATTATTAGAATAGATGCATAGCTGGTTAATCTATTAAAAATTAAATCAAGCAAAATGTTTTCATTAAAGTATTTAATATTTTTTAATGAAAGAACTTTTAAGTTAAAATAAAGTGAATTGTAAGATAAATTATAGAACTCTTTTGAAAACAACTTTAAATCATCTACATTAACTGGTATTTCTGGTACATCAAATTTAAAGTAAAATTTGAAATTCTCATTAAAACCAGAAGAAAAGAGTTTTCTTTCACTATCAATATATAAATAAGGATAATTTTTATTATTAATACTTACATTTTTTAAATAGTAAGAATTTTTATAAAAAACCAATTTTTCAATTTTATAATGTTCTAATCCATTTTTAGTAGAATAAAACTCTATATTACTATATCCGGGTCTTTTTAAATTATCTTCAACAATATTTATTGAATAATTACTCTTTAATAGATCCTGGTAACAGCTTTGAAGTTTTATTAAAAAATCATGATTATATACTGAACTTTTATTTATGTTATCTAAACAGAAATAATAAGCCTCTAAATAGTTATTTTGATTTATAAAGTTTTTATATATCTGATTTTCTAAATATTTCTCTTTAACTTTACCTTTACTAACACCTTGTAGCATTTGTTCTGATTTATCTCTAATTTCACTAGCTACTGAGTTATTTTTATCAAGTGAAAGAACTTTATCAGAATATATCCATGAGCTTGAATATGCTTTATTTTCAAAGTAATAAATAGCTCTTTCTAAATCACTACTAGGTATAAAATTTATCTCTTCAGTTTCTGTTTCATCTAAATTTGTATCAATATATTTTGTAATTTCACCGCTTGGTAAAACAATTCTATCCTTTAAAAACTCTGGATATATTACTTCAGATAAAAGTAACGTAATAATCAATGCAAATAAAGTCATTATATATAGTGGTAATCTATTTTTCACTTCGTTAATATATAAATATAGTGAAGCAAATAAAATATGAAACAAAATATTATATCTGGAATATAAAAAAAACATTTCACTTATAGTTTTATTACCTATAAAAAATAAAGCAGTTAAAAATAAAAGTAAGCTAGGTATATAGAATATAACAGATTTAAAATTTTTCATTTTTAAAACTACCTGAAGAGATAAATAAAATACTTAAAATTATTAAAAATAGGCTCATATTATAGTTCCATAAATAAAGATAAAAGAAGAAAATTGCTAATACAATAAATACTCTTATTAATGTATTATATCTATATTTTCTTTTAAAATATGATTGTGCAGATATATTAAATAGCAATAAAGAAAATGAAGAAATAAATCTCAAATTATTAATATCCCATAATTTAACATCATCTATTATTTTCTTAACAACATTTATATTAAAAAAATTAAATTTTGTTATTTCAGCTCTATAAATAAATATTTCATTTTTAATATTTATCAAAATCTCAAATTCTTTTCCATATATAATATTTTTACAAATATTATATATGGTTGTTAAAATAATAGTATTTATTAATATATCTAGATTTTTTATTTTAATACTGTTATTAACTAATAAAAATTGAGAAATAAATATAAATAAACCTAATAAATTAAAAAAAGTATATTCGAATGAGATTTTAAAAAAATTGTAATCATAATATGTTATATTAAAAAAAAGTATAATACTTAATAATATATAACTAATTAGTACGTAAAATATACTTCTAGTAAATATATTATTCATTAGTTGATTCTAACCTAAAAATACTTGACCAGTTTTATCAATTGCTAAAATTGTTTTACATTCACTACATCTAAATCTACCAGATTTACTTGCCTTTAATTTCTTTGAACATATTGGACATTTAAATATTTTAGGAAATATTGTTTTTTCGGCTGTTGTAGTACCAGAACTACTAAAATGTTCAATAGCTTCATCTAAGTTTTTCTTAATATTAAAAAACTTTGAAAAACCAAGCAATTGAAAAACCTCAAAAACTTTAGGTTGAACATCTATTAAAACTAAATCACCATTTTTACTTTTAACAAGTTTTAAAAAAGCAGTAAAAGAACCAATTCCAGTACTAGATACATAATTTAAACCACCACATTGAAATATGAGTTTAGTAAAACCTGAATTAACTGCTTTAACTACACGTTTTTGAAAAAGATTTGAATTATATGTATCTATATATCCTGTAAGATAAAGAACTAAAGCTTCATCTCTAACATGTAGATTTATTTTTAAACTATCATCCTTTTCAAGATCAAAACCTTGAACTATGCTATCATTACTCATATAACCTCTTAAATTAACTTTGGTTGTAATATTATATACTATTAACTATTTATTAATCCATA
>JAFGYD010000011.1 GCA_016936295.1 Spirochaetales bacterium
ACGGAAGTTAAGCCAAGTTGCGCCGATGGTACTGCGTAAGTGGGAGAGTAGGTGATCGCTAGACTTTTTTTATTTATAATCATTTAATAATTTTATTACAGTCAAACAAAAATAGTACTATAATTAAAGAAAGGAGTCTGATATGGAAGTAAATTTTAGCGATTTTACAACTAAAGAAGATGTTCATAATTATCTTTTAGAAAATAGTATAAAAAAAATAGTAAAAATAGAATCAAGATTATTAGATGAAAACAGTGTTGTTGTTCAGCACTCAGATTCATTTCTTGAAAATTGTGGTGATATTAAATATTACTTTGAAGAAAATGAAAGTCTTGAAATAAATAGAATTAATTCAGTTGCTGTATTTGTAAAAGGCAATGGGAAAAAAATTGTCGTTGACTATGTGAATAATAATGATTTTGAACCTTCTTTTATAGATATGCTTAACAATGAACTAGGATTAAATTTTAGACTACGTGTTACTAAATTTACTTTTCGGGTTGATGGTGAACTTTCTAACGATATGTACAATGAATTTAGAAAAGAGATGATGAATTTGTGTAAAAAATATAACTTAGAACTCAAATAGTAATGAATATATTAATTACATGCTCACTACAATTTGAATTTAATGAGGCTAGAAATCAATTAAATTTAACCGAAATTACGAGTAAAAAAGATATACCTAGAATAGCTAAAAAAGAAAATATAACTCTTTTATATACAGGTATAGGTAAAATAAATGCTATGTCATCACTATTCGAACATCTGTCAAAAAATTCCTACGATTTGGTTATTGATACAGGATTGGCAGGATCATTGAATGAGAAAATTGAAGTTAAGAGTATTGTTATATGCAACCAGGCAATTGATTTTTTTGCAGATGGATATATTAATCAAAAAGTTAAATTTTCTGAAGAATTCCTTAAAGATCTATACTCTAGTATAAAAATTACAAACTATATTGTTGGATCCATTGAAACAACCGTTAAAAATGGATATGTTAAAGAACAATTAATAGAGTCAGAAGTAGATATTGTTACATGGGAAACATCATCCATATTTAAAGTTTGTAACCAATTTAATACTAATTGCTTATCTATTAGAGCTATTTCAGATTGTTGTGATGAAAACACAGAAGTTAGTTTTAAGGAAAATAAAGTTGAATTATGTAAAATTCTTTATAATTATTTAAAAATACTTTGTAAAAGTGTATAATTACAATATACAATGTAAGATGTAGGAGTTTAATTGTGATATTAGGTCAAAGTAAAAAAGAAGTTGTTGAAGATCATACCCTACAACTTGTGACTTTCCAGCTTGGTAAAGAACGATATGGTATAAATATCATGGATGTAAAACAGATAAATGGTATAGAAGATGTTAGGCCTATTCCTAATGCCCCTGTATATGTTGAAGGTTTATTTAATTTACGAGGTTCAATAATCCCTGTAATAAATTTACAAAAAAGATTTCATTTTGAAAAAAGAGAATTAACAGAGGAAGAAAAACTTTTAAGCGGATTTATTATTATTAATATTAACAAAATGGATATAGGAATAATAATAGATAAAATTTTAAAAGTAGTAACAGTTGATAAAAGAAACATTCAACCACCACCACAAATAGTATCAGGTATAGGTAGTGAGTATATTCATGGTGTTGTTAATGAGAAAGATGGATATCTTGTTATTTTAGATACTAAAAGACTCTTTAGTAGAGGTGAACTACAAAACATAGATTTAGGTAAATATTGATAAGTAATAAATTACCATATATTAGGCGTAAAGAGATGGACTCTGTACTGACATACCTAGTTGAAAGTGATAAAGATGTTTGTTCAGAGTTAGTTAAATCTATTAAGAAAAGAATTAAAGTTGATAATTTATATCTCATAAATGAAATTTATAGGTCATTTGAAATTTTTTTAGAATTTAGTAATTTTCCTATAAATTCAGAAATAATTTTGTCATCGTTAACCCCATCATTATTTTATAATATAGTTACGCAGCATGGATTTAATCCTATTGTTGTAGATGTAAATATTGATACTGGAGTTCCAGATTCAGAAACAGTATTAGAGGCAATTACTGAAAATACAAAATTATATATAAACTTTATGGAGTTTAGTAACGGTACAGAAACAGATGATATTGTAAATAAAATTGAAGTTTTAAATATATATTATTCTGGTTTTCTATTTAATAAAGATAAAGAAATTCAATTTTATAAAAATTCAATTATTTCTTTGAATATAGGAACTTTTGCAAGTTCTATCAGTGGTGCAGTTCTTTTATCACCACTTATGGATAATAAATTAGTGCTACAATATTTAGATAATTACAAAGAGTTTAGATTAAGTCATTTTAATACTTCATTACTAATTTCACAGTTTAATGATATAGATGACTTTGTAGAAAAAATAGTACAAATAAGAGATATCTATAGAGATTCTGTTTTAAAATCAGGTTATTCTACTTTTATCACATCTGAAAATATATGTAGTGGTTATTTTCCTGTAGTTTTAAAAAAATCACGTAAAGAGATAGAAAAATATTGTAACCATAATGGTATTCCTGTAGAACCTGCATATATTAACTCTATAGTTAAGACAAATTCAAAGGTAAAAAACAGCAATGCAAAATATCTTTCAGTAAGAACTTTGCTTTTCCCTTTAACCTTAACACTAAAAAAAAGTAGTGTAGAACTTATTTCAAAGATACTATCGACATTGCCATAATTTCACCATATTATTAGGTATGAATGTAGTAAAATCAGTGTTACTTTATATTAATACATCAAAATCTGAAACTTCAATTTTGCAAGAAAAAATTGAAGATTTTTTACACTCATTAAGTATTAATGTTGATAAGATTTACTCACTAAAAGGTGATCATTCTGAAATTAAAGATTATGATTTAGTCATAACTTTAGGTGGTGATGGGACAGTTTTACAAGCATTAAGAAGAATAAGAGGTTATCAAATTCCTATATTAGGTATAAATCTGGGAACTGTCGGTTTTATAACTGAAATTTCAAGTGAAGAGTGGAAAGAGGCTCTGAATAAATTCTTAAATGGTGAACTACGGGTTAGTAATAGAACACTTTTGGACATTAGGGTAGAAAGAGATAATAAAGTAATCTTTTCAACTATAGGTGTAAACGATGGAATTATCACTGCAAATAATATAAAAGCAATAATTGAATTAAAAGCGTATTTTTCTAATATAGAGATTGGAGAGATTCATGGTGATGGTGTTATAATATCAACTCCAACCGGGTCTACAGCATACTCTCTTGCTGCTGGGGGTCCAATAATTAATCCTGAAATGAATGCCTTGGTATTCACACCGATTTGCCCGTATTCTCTCTCTAATAGACCTATAGTTACTGGTGGAGATGAAGAGATTATGATTAAAATTAATTATAATCAGAGAGCCTCTCTGTTGCTAACTGTAGATGGACAGGAGAGTTTAGAATTAGAAGAGGGTGATACTGTTTATTTTAAAGAATATGAGAGATTTGCCCGAATAGTTATGTCAGATAAACGATCTTTTTTTGATGTTCTAAGAACAAAGTTTAAATGGAGTGGAGGACCTCGTGCTTGAGGAATTAAGTGTAACTAACTATGCATTAATCGATGATATTAAATTATCTTTTACTAAAGGTTTAAATATTTTAACAGGTGAAACAGGAGCTGGAAAATCCCTTTTAGTTGGAGCATTAGGACTTATTTTTGGTAAAAAAGGAAGTCCTAGTTTTGTAAGACAGGGAGAGGAAGAAGCAACGATATCTGCACTTGTAGACGTTAGTGGTAATGATGAAGCAATAGTGTGGTTAAAAAATAATAATATTAAGTATGAAGATAATCAGGTTCTTATTAAAAGACATGTAAAAGACTCGGGTAGGGGTAGCCAGTATATAGAAGGGGAGGCCATATTAAGAACTCAACTTGAGGAGTTCGCATCACTTTTATTTGATATGCATGGACAACATGAACACCAATCTCTATTTAATAAAAATAATCATAGAATGCTTTTGGATAAATTTGGTCAACTTACAGATGATGTAATCAATCTATATAATAAATTTCTGGCTCTTGGTAGTTTAAAAAATGAGATTAATAAATTAGAGGAAGCAGAAAGTGGACAAGAGGAGAGAATTTCATTCCTAAAAAAGGCTATAAAAGAGATTGATTCTGTAAAACTTGAAGAAGGTGAGGAAGAAGAGTTGGAGAAGGAGCTTAAAATGCTTCGTAATAATGATAGTGTCTTCTCACTTTTAAATAGTTCTTTAAGTTTAACTACTTCTTCAACTGGACTAGTTGCTGGATTAAAAGAGCTATCTTTAAATATTGATGCTTTATCCCAATATGATGAAAGTTTTAGTTCTCTTTTAAAAAGGGTTAAAGATTGTTTTTATGAAATAGACGATATATCTGAAACGATTAACGATTTTAAAAGGAATATAGATTTCTCTCCTGAGTTGTTAGAAAAAAAAGAAGAGAGAATTTCAGAAATATACAAGCTTGAAAAAAAATATGGTGCATCCCTGGATGATGTGTTAAAATTTAGTGCAAGTGCTAAGGAAGAGTTGGAAAAGATAGATAATTCTGGTGAAAATATAGAAGCTTTAAAAAAACAATTTAGGGAAAACCAGGAAGAGATTTTAGAAAATGCTAAAGATTTATCACTAAAAAGGGAAAAGTTTGCCAGAAGCCTGGAAGAAAAGGTAGTTACTCAATTAAAACAATTAAGTTTACCAAATGTTAAGTTTGTTGTTGATATTGGGCAAAGAAAGGATAGTTCTGGTAAATCATCATGTGGACCTTGGGGAATAGATGACATTGAATTCTTAATGTCTATGAATCCAGGAGAGCCGCTTAAACCTGTTAGACAAATTGCATCTGGTGGTGAAATTTCAAGAATTATGCTTGCCTTAAAGAGTGTTTTGTCCGATGTTGATAATGTAGGGTGTTTAATTTTTGATGAGATTGATTCTGGAATTGGTGGCGAAGTTGCATTAAGTATTGGGGATCATTTAAAAAACTTATCAGAAAAAAAACAGGTTTTAAGTATTACGCATTTAGCAAGTATAGCTAGTTATGGTAATAATCATTTAAAAGTGATAAAAAATAGTGATGGTGTAACTACCAAAACTGAGGTTATAAAGTTAAATAAAGATGAGAGAATAAGGGAGATAGCAAGAATGTTATCAGGGGATTGTAGTGAGGCATCGTTAAATCATGCTCGCGAACTTCTTGGTATAAGCTAAAAAAGTTATGGCAAAAGTAAGTAAAGAAGCTAAACAACTCTATTCCGATAAGATATCTGAATATAAAAGATCACTGGAAGAGACTACTAAAAAAATAAATCAGATGAAATTAATTCTTCAAAGAGATGATAGTGGTGCATCTTATAAAAGAATGTTAATTGCAGATGAAACCATGAGTTTAGTTGCTCTTTATTGCATTATGAACAGACTATCAGTTGATTTATTAGGGATTAAAAATGAATTTTTTATAAATGAAGCAAGAAAATCCTGTTATGAATCTTTAATATTATTAGAAGCAGTTTTTAGTGATTTAGTAAATGTTCCATTTTCTGAATTAAAAGATAATTTTGAAGATATCTCAACTTATCCTGTGGAGTCAAAATATCATTTACTAAAAAAACTCGGATTTTCTATAACAATGGTTAAGGATGCATTTGGTGAAAATTCTAAGTGGAAGATGTCTTTCATCGATTTAGAAGCTAGACACGCTGTTATTTCCAATAACTCTATAGATTTTAAAAATATTATAAAAGAATTAGACCCAAGAGAGAGAGAATTATTTGCTTTACACATAAATTTTATAGAAATGACAATTAGAGCTCTTAATGATTCTGCAAATAATTACAGGCTAAAATACGAATTAACTACATTAAAAATGGATGATTTTAAAAAAGCTATTCTTTTATTGGCAACTTTAAAAAGACTCTATTCGTATATAGGTAAAAAGAAGGAAGCTGAAGAGATTCAGAAGAAAATAGATGTATGGAAGGCTAAGTTGCAGTCAGATATGGCTAATCAAGAAAAGAAAAGTAAAGAAGAGCGACGAAATCCTTAACATAAATTTATTTGACACATAGAACTCACTAGTGTAGGATAAATCTAAACCTTGAAGTGAGAAATATGCCCGATAAAAAAATTATTATTCTGTCTATACTTATAGTTGTTCTCTTTTTTCTTTTATTTCCTTTGAAATTTTCATCAAATTTAAGTTTCAGAGCAAAAAAAGCCATAAAACTTACAGGGAATTTAAAAAACATTTCTAATGATAAAATCCCTTTCATTTATAAAAATAAAGCAGGGTTTTTTTCTATTGAAATGGATGAAGCCTGGGTTATGAAAATAAACGACGGAGTTGTTTTATTAAACAATGGATTTATTAATTATAGCCGGTCTAGTGGACAGTTAGATTTTATTAATTTTAATGGGGAGTTGGAATACTCCATTATTAACAATGGTTATCCATTCTCAATTGAAGATAGACTTTTTATTATTAGTAGAGATCGAAAATCATTAAGCGAATATGTTAATGGTGACCAAATTTGGACAAGGACATTCAATTATATTATTACAGATATAGACGCAAACAAACAGAGTGTTATTCTTGGTTTTATGAATGGATATTTCGAGGTTTTAACTCGATCTGGAGATTCATTCTATGTGTATGAACCTGGTGGAAGCCGATTATCCATTATATATGGTTGTAATATTTCTGATGATGGTAAATATCTTGCAATTATTAGTGGTTTATCTCCTCAAAGATTTTCGTTATACGAACTTAAAAATTATGAATATAAACCAGTTTTTGCTATGAATTTGGAAAAAGAATTTAGGAAAACTGTTAAGATGAAAATTCCATCAGACAATAAAATTGTATTAATTGAAGGTGATGAAGGTTTTTATGTTGTTGACTTTGATTCTAAAAGCTCAAAATTTATTAAATCGGATTATAAATTAATAAATGCTAGATATATGAAAGGTCACGATGTATATATGGTACATACAGGTGCTGTTAATTTTAATAATGTCAGAATACTAGCCAGAGATTTCAAAACACTACTTTCAAAAGACTTTTTTGGAGATGATGTACAAGTTTCAACCGGGGATGATTCTGTATTTATAGTTATTGATGACAGTGCTTTACGTTTAGATCTTACGGAGTAATTATGAAAAAATTTACTATCTTATTTGTTTTTTCAATTTTATCTTTTTCATTATATAGTTATCAATGGCCAACAAGTAAGGATTTCTTATTGTCTTTTTTTGGAACTCCTAAGAATAATTGTTTAAGCGATGGTATTGAGTTTACAAGTGATAATCAGGCAATTTACCCTTTAGCTGATGGGGAAATTGTTTATTATCAGGATGAATTAATTTTTGGTGATTTGGATTATCGTGGTGATGAGGGTAATATCCTGGTTTTAAATCATATAGGAGAATTTAAATCTATATATAGAAATTTTACTACAAATAATCTTTTTAATATGAGTGATAATTTAAAAAAAGAAGAGATGATTGGTGTTTCTGGTAATCAAAATGATAATTTTATATTTTCTATTTATGATGATAAAAGAAAATCCTATATTAATCCTCAACAAATTTTACCATTTTTACAGGATGAAAGAAAACCGATAATAGATTCGGTATATCTCGATTATGAAGATAGCCTACATAAACTATCTTATAACCTTTCAGTACCCGCTGGTGCATCAACAATTTATGTTAATACCTGGGATGTGGTAAAAATAAATAATAATTTTAAAAAATTCACCCCATTTAGTATTAATGTATTTGTAGACGGTCTAGAGCTTTATACATCTTCCTTCAGCTCCTTGGTGGAGATTGATAACAAAATATTTGTCTCTGGCGCAAGTGATACGCCTGTAGATACTATTATTTCTGGTGGAGAGTTACTGTATGGTGGTAATATATTTTTAACAAAGGGTAATAGTATTATTGAAATTGTTGTTAAGGATATTGATGGCAATGAAGCTTCTAAGTCCTATTCGGTTTTAGTTAACAAATGAAAACATTTTCTAAACTCCCTTCTCAAAATGAAAATAGCTCTTTAATTGTTTGCCCACTTTGTGGAGAACATAAATTTAAAGCTTTATGGAGTGTTGAAACTTCTGTTTTTGTAAAATGTCCTAAATGTAAACTTGTCTATCAGAATCCTCAACCTTTAGCTATAGATGTAATAGATCGATATGATGAAACATATTTTAAATATGAAATTGAAAATGAAAAATCCTTTTTAAATTTAATTTTATTAGGTTTAAAAGATATAAAATTTGATTTTAATCCTGTTAGTTCCAATCATGGAAATATTTTAGATATTGGTTGTGCTACAGGTCTATTTTTAGAATATATGAAAAAAAATGGATGGAATACTTTTGGTGTAGAGGTTTGTGAGTCTGCAGGTAATTACGCTAATAATATAAGAGGTTTAGATGTTTTTATAGGTACTATTGAGAATGCACCATATAAAGATCATTTCTTTGATGTAATTCATCTTTCTCATGTAATAGAACATATTACTGATATAACATTGTTTTTAGAGTCTATATCCCGTGTTTTAAAACCCGGCGGAGTTGTTTACTGTACAACACCAAATATTTCTGGTTTTCAGGCGAAACTATTTAAAGGGAAATGGAGATCTGCTATTCCGGATCATATGATTCTTTTCTCCATAAAAACCATTAAAAAAGCATTTAGAGATAGAGGCTTTTATATGGAGAAACACAAAACATGGGGTGGCCTTTGCGCAAATAGTGGCTATCCGAAACTTATTAAAACTGTCCTAGATAAAACTTCTAAAATATTTGGATTTGGTGATGTTGTGATTATAAAAGCATTAAAACCTACCAATTACTCTACTTGACACTGCCACTTCATTTTCATAACATAACAAAAAAGTAATAAAAGAATGTATTCCTAAAACAGGATGGTATATGACAAAAGAACGTTTAGAGTTATTAAGTGATGAAGTGTTACACAATCTTGCTAAAAAGGTTGGGCTTAAATCAAAAGCTGAATGGAGTAGAATCACTCTGATCAATTCAATTATCGATGCAATGGAAGAAGAAAGATCTGAAACAGAGTCTTTATTGAATCTTGCAATTTCTATGGAGTCAAAAAAATATTCGGTTACAATCGACGAAGAGTTAGATTTCTCATATGATGTTGACGAAGAAATGGAATTCCCTCATAGATATAATGAAAATATGCTGCATTTTATGTTAAGAGACAACTCTTGGGGCTTTGTTCTTTTAGATATAAAAAATAGTTTTTATCAGCAATATCAGAATGATTTTGGTGATATTGAACTAATTCTTAGAGTTATTGAGTTGGAAGATTCAATATATAAAAAAGATGATATAATTGATTATTTTGATATTCAAATTGAAAAAGTTGAAAAAGCAAGATATATAAATTTACCAAATGAAGAGTCTTTTTATTGTGTTGAGCTTATTTTAAGAACTTCAAATAGAGATGTACTTGTTAATAGAAGTCAAGTTTTAGCAACTTCTAGAAACCATGTTAATTACATAATGGGTGATAATGATAAACTAAAAACAATAGTTAAATTAAGCGGTTTTTCTAATGTCGAAGATAGTTATGTAGCTCAAAAAAATTATAACAGAATTTTACCTATCGATAGTATGGAGGAAGAAAGTTAATGTGTTCTTTAAATAATTCTCAAGGGCTTTTATCTCTAGTTCTTCACGCCCATTTACCATTTGTTCGACACCCGGAATATGATAAGTTTTTAGAGGAAAAATGGCTTTTTGAAGCAATAAATGAGACATACTTACCTCTTCTTAGAACATTTAGGGGCTTGGAAGCAAAGGGTGTTGACTTTAAACTTACAATGTCATTTTCTCCTACACTGTCAGAGATGTTAATTGATCCTTTTTTACAGGATAGATATTTAGAACATCTTGAATCTATGCTCGAACTTGCAGAAAAAGAGATAATTCGAACAAGAACTAACCCTGAAGAGAATAAAATGGCTTTAATGTACCAAAAACTATTTAGTGAGAACTTGGTAGATTTTAAAGGTACATATAATAAAGACATAACTGCTGGGTTTAAATATTTTTTTAATAAAGGGAATCTTTTATTAATTACAAGTGCTGCTACAAATGCTTTTTTACCTAATTTCTCAGAGTATCCTGAAGTTGTTAGAGCACAAATAGTTACGGCTGTTGACTCGTTTAGACGTGTTTTTTCAGAAAGACCTCAAGGAATATGGTTACCTGAATGTGGATATTATCCAGGATTAGAAGATATTCTAAAAGAGTCTGGATTAAAGTTTTTTATTTCCTCTGCTCATGGTGTTATGTATAGCGATACAATACCGGATAGGGGTGTATTTGCTCCTGTTGTCTGCTCTAATGGAGTTTCTGTATTCCCAAGAGAGAAAGAGTCTGGTAAGGATATCTGGTCTCCAATTGATGGATATCCTGGAGATGTAGTTTACCGGGAATTTTACAGGGATATTGGTTTTGATCTTCCTTTAGACTATATCAGACCTTATATTCAGCCTGATGACGTAAGAGTTAAT
Organism: Spirochaetales bacterium; assembly: GCA_016936295.1. Taxonomy (GTDB): domain Bacteria; phylum Spirochaetota; class Spirochaetia; order DSM-2461; family DSM-2461; genus Thiospirochaeta. Next base: position 10,619 of record JAFGYD010000011.1, read on the forward strand.
ACTGGATTTAAGTACTATGCTATTACAGGTACTGAGGATAAAAAATATTACAACCAAACAACGGCAGAAAATAAAATTTCTGAGCATGTTGATAATTTTATATATAACCGTGAAAAGATGATAAAGAAAGTTTCTGCTGTATTTTCCGATAGACCAGTTCTCTTTACCGCACCTTACGATGCTGAATTATTTGGACATTGGTGGTTTGAAGGTCCAAAATTTTTAGAAAAACTTTTTGTAGAAATTCAAAAAAGTAAATCTTTAGGAAATTGTACTCCTTTAGAGTATCTTGAAGCATATCCTGATAACCAGGAAATTAATCCAGTTTTTTCCAGCTGGGGTGAGCAGGGATATGCCCAGGTTTGGATTGATAGTACAAATGATTGGATTTATAGACATTTATTTAAAATTATTGAGCAGATGATTGAATTAACAGAGAGATATCCAGATGCCACAGGTTTAAAACGAAGAGCATTAGATCAGGCAGCAAGAGAGGTTTTACTTTCTTTAGCTTCGGATTGGCCTCTTATAATGAAAACAGGAACAACCGTTCCATATGCAACAAAACGGGTAAAAACACATATTTTAAATTTTCATAAAATTTATGAATCTTTAAGTGAGAATATTGTTCAAACTGAATGGCTTACAAAGCTTGAAAAGAAAAATAATCTATTTCCAGATATTAGTTATTTAGTTTTTCAAAAAATATAACAATTCATTATTGTAAATAAAGATAGAGAGTGGTTTTCCACTCTCTTTTTTTTTATAAAAATTCATAATCTTTAATTAACTTAACGTTTGTTTAGTCTTTTTGCTGTCCTTGAATTTTTTTAAATTCAATTTTTTTTTTCTTCGTTGACAATTGAATTCCTTAGTGTCATTATTAGGTATGAATGTGGTAAAAAGTGGTAAAAAGTAGAAATTAGTGTAAAATCATGGAATTTGGAATTAAAGGTCAGTTTAACGGAACTATTGACGATAAAGGAAGATTACTTCTTCCTGGAAAAATCAGGGCATCTCTGCCGGACGATATTCTTATACAAACTAGAGGTGTCGATAAGTGTATCTGGTTATTCCCAACTGAACCCTGGAAAAATTTTGAAGCTCTGTTAATGGGTAATAATTCACTTTTAAATTCAAAATCACGATTACTGCATAGAAGACTTATCGCTCCTGCCCAGGAAGTAAATATAGATAGTGCAGGTAGAATCAAGTTATCGGCATCTATTATGAAGTCTGTAGATGTTGTAAGAGAGTGTATTATATTAGGTCTTGATGATCATATTGAGATATGGGATGTGGAAGCATATGATGAGTATCAAAGAGAGACTGAAGAGGATCTTAATGCTGCTCTTGAAGGATTGGAGTTTTAATGGAAATTGTACATTATTCTGTATTAATGGAAGAGGTTTGTGAATTTTTACAGCCGGATAAACCTAATCAAATTCTTGTAGATGGAACTATGGGTGAGGGTGGACACTCAAATATGTTTTTAAGCAGATTCCCGGATATAAAT
>JAFGYD010000078.1 GCA_016936295.1 Spirochaetales bacterium
AAGTGTTCTTTTATCTCTTTTGGTGTTGGTAAATTTTCATCTATTTCAAGTGCTTCTGTAGATTCTTCTTCTTCAACAATTTTTGTACATACATCTATACATTCATCGCAGATATATACTCCTGGACCTGCAATTAATCGTTTTGTTTCATCCGAAGATTTTCCACAAAATGAACAGGATTTATCCCTTGTTCTACTTTTTCCCATGTTAATCCCTTACCAGAACCTTATCAATAATACCATACTCCACAGCCTCTACCGCTGTCATAAAGAAATCTCTCTCAAGATCTTCTGATAAAGTTTCTATGCTTTTTCCTGAATGTTTTGCAAGATATTCAATTAATAATATTTTTAATCTAGAAATCTCTCTAGCTTGAATACCTATATCTCTTGCTTGTCCCTGAACACCACCCCATGGTTGGTGAATCATAATTCTGGAGGAGGGAAGACTAAGCCTTTTCCCTTTAGCTCCTCCATTTAAAAGTATTGCACCCATACTTGCAGCTTGACCAATACAGATTGTTCTAACATCCGGCTTAATCCACTGCATAGTATCGTAAATTGCTAATCCGGCAGTAACAGAACCACCAGGTGAGTTAATATATAGACTCACATCCTTGTCAGGATCCTGGGATTCTAAAAATAATAATTGGGCAATAATAAGATTTGCTGAAGTGTCATTTACTTCTCCATCAAGAAAAACGACTCTATCTTTTAATAATCTGGAATAGATATCGTTTCTTTCCCAGCCCGAACCGGTTTGTTCTGTAACTTGTGGAACTATAATATTATCAACTTTCATTATTAACCCTCTTATCTACTTAGTATTTGCCTAGGATAAAATCACTGTAATCTACTTTTTCACCTTTAGTAATTTTTGCAGATTCAAGTAAATCTTTTATAAGTTTTTTAGTTTTTATATCTCTTCTAAGGTATTCCATCATACCATTTTTTTCAAATGTTTCTTTCAATTCATTCTCTGGCATTTTATACATTTCTGCCTGAGTTTTAATTTCAGAATCAATATCTTCGTCTGAAACCTGAATATCTTCTTTTTCAAGAATTTTTTCTAAAAGAATTTGAGATTTAACTGTTTTTGCAGCTTCGTCTTTCCAAGTTTCAAGTAAACCTTGTTTTGTTTGACCCTGTAACTGTAAAAACATCTCAATATTTTCTTCCGTCATTCTTGATTGTTGCATAAAGCTTCTCCATCTGTTGTCTAGTTCAGCTTTAATCATAGATTCAGGAAGAGTAATTTCAGAGTTTTCTACTATTTTTAATAATAAATTATCTGTTTTTATATTTTCAATTCTCTCTTCTACCTGATCGTTTAATTTTTTATCAATTGATGCTTTTAGGTCATCTAAAGTATTAAACTCTTCTGAGATATCCTGTGCAAGTTCATCGTCTAAAGCTGGCATCTGTTTTTCTTTAACAGCAGATATCTTAACTTTAATTTTTTTAGTTGTTCCTGCAAGTTCTTTTATTTCAAAATCTTCTGGGTAAGTTTTTTCAAATACGTTTTCCTGATCAACTTTCATTTTAATTATGTCGTCGTCAAGTTTATAGTAGTTGTAACCTGTCCCCACTGTAAAAACAAAATCTTCTCTTTTTGTCTCTTCAACTTCGTTTCCATCTGCATCTATTTCAGAGTAGTTCATTGTTACAATGTTTTTTGCAGCAACTGTTTTGTTCTCTTTATCTACAACAACAGAGTTTTGCTCTTGAATTTTTTCTAATTCAGCATCTTTATGTTTTTTTAAGATACTTACTTTAGGTTCAGTTATTTCAAGACCTCTATACTCTCCTAGTTTAACTTCTGGGAATATATCGTATTTAACTTCGAAGGAAAAATCCTTATCTGGATCAAAGTCTAAATCTCCTATTAATTCAGGAGTAGCTATCCCAAGAGGTTTCTCTTCAATATCTTCAACTGCTAATTTAAAAGCTTTTTCTAGTAAGTTACTTGCTGCTTCCTGTTTAAGGCTTTCACCAAATCGATTCTCTAAGATAGATGTCGGAACTTTTCCCTTTCGGAAACCTTTGATTTGAACAGTTTTTGAGTACTTATTTATAAGTGAGTTGTACTCTTTCTTTGATTCTGCTTTCTCAACGCTGATTGAAAGCTTTACAGCTGAGTTTTCCAGCTTCTCGATGTTTTTTTTAGAAATCACGTGTTCCATCCTTTAATAAAAATAAAGTAATAAAAAAAAAGCGATCCGACAAGATCGAATCGCTAAATAGTTTCGAGCGAAAGACGGGAGTCGAACCCGCGACATCCACCTTGGCAAGGTGAAGCTCTACCACTGAGCTACTTTCGCTAAAATCCAGGTTAAAAAACCGTTTGCGAGCGGAGGGACTCGAACCCTCACACCGCGAGGCACTAGATCCTAAGTCTAGCGTGTCTACCAATTTCACCACGCTCGCAAAAATGTTGTTAAACAACTCGATACTATGTATCGCTATTAAGCTTACAAGTAAGCTATTACACCCTGTAGGATTCGAACCTACGACCTACGGATTCGAAGTCCGGCGCTCTATCCAGCTGAGCTAAGGATGCAAGTTGGGTGAATGACGGGACTCGAACCCGCGACAACGAGAACCACAAACTCGCGCTCTACCAACTGAACTACATTCACCATGTCAGTGCAACCATTTAACTTTGAATTATTTAATCTTTTTTGTCAATACACATATTTCTATCGACTTGATAAATAATTCGTCTGTTGCTTAGCGATGAACATAATTCCATAAAGCATTTTTTTTGTCAAGTTAATGTTTGTTTTTTTATTTTATTTTTCGGAAATTATTATTAGCTGTTCACTTTCCCAGCTAATCTCTTTTTCGCATATATTTTCTTTTAAATATTCTATAAGCTCATCTTTCACTTCATTTTTATTTAATTGTTCAATTGCTTCACCAAAATTTCCATTAAACCAACTATCTATATGTTCTTTTTTTATTACTCTTGTTTCTTTCTGCCTAATTCCTAATTTTTTTATGTTTGAGAAACCACTTGTAGATATTTTCTGCTCTAAATCTGTTTCACTCCACGAAGTTAATGGGTTAGCTTTAGAGTTAAAAACTATATTTTCTATTTCTAGTAAAATTTCTTTAAAGTCCTTGTTAGTAATAAGGCTTGAAATTCTGGTTGAATTCCTTGGGTAGACCTGGCTTACAACTAAAACACCCTCTTTTTTTAAAAAATTAAAACTCTCATCTATAATTTCTTTGTCGTTATTAAAATTTGTTAGTTTATTTTTCAAAATAATAA
>JAFGYD010000079.1 GCA_016936295.1 Spirochaetales bacterium
AGGGTTATAGTACTATTTTTACTAGTAATTGCAGAAGCAAGTCTTGCTCCATCTATATATAGGAGGAGATTATTACTTTTACAGTAAGAGTAAATTATATTAAGTTCATCCTTTGAATAAATTGTTCCCAGTTCTGTTGGCTGTGAAATATATACTAATCCTGGTTTAACCATATGCTCAAAATGGTGTTCTTTTTGTTGTGTTTCAATTTGTTCTATATTTATTTTTCCATTTGGGCAATCTACAGGAATCACTTTATGTCCCGTAGATTCTATAGCACCTGTTTCATGAACATAGATATGCCCGGTTTTAGGTGAAATAACAGCTTGGTGTGGTTTTAAAAAAGATGATATTGCTATTAAATTTGTTAAAGTCCCTCCAGAAATAAAATGAATATCTACATTCTCGTTATATAAATGTTTTTTAATTAGAGAAATAGCCTTAAGTGTAAACCTATCCTCACCATACCCATCACTCTGTTCTAAATTATTTTCTATCAATTTTTCAAGGATTTTTGGATGAACCCCTTCTGAATAATCATTCTTAAAACTTACCATTACCTCTCCTCATTATTTTTTTATAATAATAGAATAGTGCCATTGAGGAGAAGTAAATGTTAAAAAAAATAGTATTTATTATATTTGCAATTCTTATTTTTAGTTGTGCAACATCTACAAATCAAGTAAATAATAAAACTGAACTGGATTTAATAAAAATAAAGTATGAACGTGGACTAAACCTTTTTGATATGGTGGCGTCCTTTGGTAATGAACATGAAATACTTCTTGTACTAAAGGGTATTGAAGATGGGGAAATAACAGATTATATGGATACTGACCCTGTTAGATCATCCCTGCTTAATAAAAATATAAAAACATTTAAAATATTAATCGAGTATGGATACAAACTAGGAAGTAATGAATTTTTAATTGATCAGTTACCACTGGACAGTTATGAGAAGGCACTAAGAATATTAAAGGACAATGGATACAATATAAAGCAGAGAGCCTATATTGAAGAGTATAATTTTGAAAGGGAGTATAAAATGAAATCCCTTCCATCACCTGATAGCTACCCGGTACTTGTTCCCGATATGAACTATCTATATTTTGAAGATTCACAAAATTATCCATTCGATTACAACGAGTATAAGAATTTTTCAATCGTTAACGCCTGGTGGTTATCCGAATGTGCATTCCTTGCTTATACTCACCCTGGATTTGCAAGAATGGCATATAAACTTGCCGGGTTTGATAATTTTCTCTTTTTCAGCGGTGAAAGTACCGAAGCGATGCTTGTTTGGAATGAAAATTTTGCTATTATATCATTTAGAGGTACCGAATTAAAAACAACATCGGCAATATACGATATAATAACAGATATAAAGACAATTCCTGTTCCAAATCCAGTAGGAGGGATGGTTCACAGAGGCTTTCTTCAAGGAATCGATGAGGTTTGGGATGGTAAAAATGGATTAGCTTCATCAATTAAAAATATAAGAACACAGAATCCTAACATTCCTATCTGGGTAACAGGACATTCCCTTGGAGGAGCATTAGCAACTCTATGCTATCCTAGAATTGAAAACCCAGCAGGACTATATATTTATGGTTCTCCAAGGGTAGGAGATAAAAACTTTACAAAATTATTTACAAACAAGAATGTCTGGAGAGTTGAAAATTTAAAGGATCCCGTAACTATGGTACCTATTAATATACCCCAACTTAACTTCTACTACGAATCTGTAGGGAATACTATATATCTAAATGAATATGGTAAGGTTTATTTTAGCAGACCTGAATTGTCGTTAGAAGAGCGTAATTTAGTTGTTAATAATACAATTCTTGCAATTAAAAATAGAAGGGAAAATAAGGTTTTGGAGTTTGATAAAAGAATTGATCAAGATATAGCAGATATAAGAGATGTCATCTCTAAAAGAAAAGATGACATCTCTTTAAATATCTTTGATCATATGCCTATTTATTATAGTAATAAACTTTGGAATTATATGTTGGAAATTAGTTATTAACTGTTATCTCCCCCGATTTAACTAACCCTATTTTAGTAAGTATAGGACTAAATATTCCAAATATAATTGAAGTTGCAGTTACTGTGTTTATTACTGTAGAACCAATATAAATTCCGTGATCACCAAAAGCTACAAATTCAGACTTAACAATAAGGGCTAAACCAATTGCAACTCCGGCCTGTGATAAAATTCCTATTCCCAGATATTTTTTTATAGATTCGGATAGATTGCCAATATGAGCGCCTATAGAAGCTCCAAAAATTAATCCTGCACTTCTGCCTATAAGATATAGTAACCCTATTAAACCAAGGGATGGAATTGCTGCAATATTTAAATTGGCTCCAGCTAAAGTAAAAAAGAGAACAAAAAGAAGTGGCATTATCTGGGTTAACTCATCGTGTATCTTCTCTACTAATTTAACTTTTTGTGTATTAACAACAACGATTCCAAAAATCATATTTGTTAAGATAAGTGACAAATGGAGCATATTACAAATTCCAGTTGAAATTAAAACAAAGGAGAAGAGTAGAATAAAAATATCACGCCCCGACTTTATAGCTTTTGACAATAGGGAAAATAATACAGCGACTACTCCACCAACTATTAAACTTAGAACAACTTCCTTCATTGGAACTAGTAATAATTCAGCAATTGAACCGGTATCCAAACCTATTTCTGCACCTAAAAGTGATTTTGCAAAAGCTGCTGCAAATCCAAAGATAATAATACCAAGACCATCATCAAAACCAACAACTGCATATAAAGCACTTGTTAGTGGTCCCTTTGCTTTGTACTCCTGAATTATTGCAACTGTTCCTGCTGGAGCACTTGCTGGAGCAATTGAGCCAAAAATTAATGAAAGAGGAAGATCCTTGGTAAGAAGATAGATAAACCCTGTTACAAGTATAAACGCACCAAAAGATTCGGTGAAAATAACAATAACTATCCCCATCCCCAGTTTCTTTAAAGATTTGAAATTTAACTCCAAACCTATACTTAAAGCTACAAAACCAAGTGCTATATCTGTAATAAAATCCAAGCTACTTTGTAAATTTTCATTTAGTAAATTAAAACCCGAAGTTCCTAATATAACCCCAATAATCATATATCCAATTATTGAAGGTAATTTCACAAACTTCATTGATTTTCCAAAAAATAGAGCTAAAGCAGTGGATATACCAATTATAAATAGAGTATTTGTCTGTATAAATGTCATAATTACCCCTAGTATTCCAAAGATCCGTTAAAATATAGCAGATCGGTTACTGTAACGCATAAATTGGATTCGTTACCGGGATTAACCAAATTAATTTTTCTAATTGTCTCATTCATTAGACGTTTATCAACAATAGCAACTACTATCTTGTTAAATCTCTCCGAGATATCATTCCAAAAGGATGAGAACAGTGGTAGTTTATTTAAAAATGCACCAGGACTATCTGCATCAATTACAGATATTGCACCATCTGAATCGGAGGTAAGAATCTCCAAAATACTATTTAATACGTCCTCGTCCTGTACATGTATAACAAACTGACATTTCTTAACAGTGTAGTCTTCTTCGTCTTCATCACTTTTTAGTAGAGAATAAATTTCTTCCGATGTTTTTACAGTCAATATAGAATTTAAAAGTTCTTTATCCAAACCAATTTTTGATATTGCTGTAAGTGTAGATATATGTTTCTTTTGTTGGTTTTTTGGCCCTACACTAAAAAATATAAGTTTTGCGTTTTCTCCATCTAAAGAATTAAAATCGATTCCTTGAACACGTATAAGTCCAATATAAAAATCTTTAACACCTGCTAGAGTACAGTGTGGAATTGCAATTCCTTTTCCCAAGGAAGTTGAACTCAATTTTTCTCGATCATTTAAAGCTCTATATATTTCACCACTTGTAGCTTCTGGACAAATTCTTCCAACCATATCAGAAATTTCTACAATAATTTCCTCTTTTGTATCACTCTTACTATCAATTCTAATAAGATTTGGATTTAAATACTTTAACACTTAAAGCTCCTTATTTTCCGTCATATTACCTTATTTTCCGTAAAATAGTATTAAAAATCAATAGATAATACTATTTTCTGCTAAAATAAAAAACTTTATAATGTCATTCGTATTATCTATGTTTTTTATTTCCTCTATATTGTTACCAACAGATAGTATCTGGGTTAGTTTTGATAGTATTTTTAAATGCACAACTTCACTGTCAGATAGCAGTAAAAAGAATAAAAATGTTTTTTCTCCATCCAGAGAAGAAAAATCAATACCCTCTTTAGAATAGCCAACAACAATTTTAGGTTCTGTTACCATAGTTCCACAAGGCTTTCTTAAATGTGGAAGTGCAATTCCCTTCCCTATAGAAGTTGAAGTTAATTTTTCTCTCTCAATTAACTTCTTAATAAATTCATCTTTATTATTAACAAGCTCATTTTTATATGCACATTCTGCCAACTCTTCCAGCACATCACTGGAATTTGTAGATTGTAAATCAAGTATAATGGAATTCTCATCAATGAGCCGGGATATTTTAATAAAATCATACTCTTTCTCAACAAGTCTTGAAAAATCGTTCTGAGGGATTACTTCCATTTTTGCTGTAATCCAGTCATCTAGCATAATTTTGGAAAATCGCCACTGATTAGCTATTTTTGCACAGGGGATTTCACCCTCTTTAACCATTTTTAATATCGTTTTATCGGAAAGTTGTAAGTATTCTGCAACCTCTTGCAAAGTTAATATCTCTTTCATTTTCACTCCCAATTTAAGTATATATTATTTATGAATAAAATTATATTCGGTTTTATTGCAATTTGCACGAATTCTAGAACCATTAAATATTTTGTATTTAACGTTAAAACACAATAGAATAGCAAATTTAATTTGAAATATATTGATAAATTCGAACTTTACAGGCATAATGCTGTTATGAATTGTTTGTTTAAAGAAGAAAGAAGTTACGATATTAAAGTTCTGGATTGCACCATTAGAGATGGGGGCTTAGTTAATAATTTTCATTTTACCCATGAATTTGTAAAAGCTGCATATAATACAGCTATTATAAGTGGAGTTGATTATTTTGAAATTGGAAAAATTGTATCTCCAACTCTTATGAGTACCAAAGAATTTGGGCCATGGAACTTTTGTAATGAATCAGATTTAAGAAAAATAGTAGATAACAAACAATCAAAGATGAAAATTGCTGTAATGGCTGATATAGGAAGAACTCTAAAAGAAGAAATACTTCCTAAAAAAGAGAGTGTAATTGATCTAATTCGTGTAGCTTGTTATATACATCAAATAGATGAGGCAATTGAAATTGTTGAAGATTCTCATAAAAAAGGTTATGAAACATCTATAAACTTAATGGCAGTATCAAAGATTTCAGAAGAAGAATTAGATGGATTCTTATCTAGGGTATCAAAATCAAATGTAGATATTATATATATAGTAGACAGTTTTGGAACATTTCATTCCAGAGAGATTAGATTATTAGTAAATAAATACTTAACTGCTACTAAAAACAATGGTAAGAAACTAGGAATACACGCTCATAATAACCAGCAATTAGCATATTCAAACACAATTGAGTCTATGGATTTAGGTGTTACTTTTATCGATGCAACAATTGCAGGACTTGGTCGAGGAGCCGGAAACTGCCCTCTTGAACTACTTTTTGGATATTTGAAAAATTCTGACTACTATATTTTTCCTGTATTAAAATTTATTAGGGAACATATTACGGAATTAAAAAATCAGATTAGCTGGGGCTATGATATACCATATATGCTTACTGGTCAGTTTAATCAACATCCTAAAACAGCAATAAGTTTTAACAAAGAGGGAAAGACTGACTATACACAGTTATACGATGATTTAATGGTTGTTTCAGTTTAACATTAATGTAGCTAAAAATATAAAATATACATTAATGTAAAGTATTTCATGTAAAACCCCATTTCAACCTGATAAAAAACATGGCACGGCTCTTGCTTTAAATAAGATATAGGAGAGCAAAAATGTTAAATTCAGGAAAACAAAGATTATACCGAGATATCCATGGAGTACTTGAAGCTATTCAGCCACTTGAAAGAATAGAGATTAAAACCAAAATAGGTTCTCTTGTACCTGTATATAAGGTAGAAGACCATGGAAGAATGAAATTAGTTCCAATTAAGGTTGACAGTACAGGGAAAATAAAATCATTTCAACTCCAGGAACCAACTGAAATTGCAACATCGGTTGGTTCTATTACTTGTGAATTTGTGACATTTTATGAAAGTGGTGCAATAAAAAGAGTTTTTCCTCTAAATGGAAAACTTTCAGGATACTGGAGCCAGGAAAATGAATATAAATTAGCAAAGCTTATTTCAATCCCTACTCCTTTAGGTAATATTAGAGTTAAGCCTATATACTTACATTTTTACGAAACAGGTGAAATTAAAAGTATTACGTTTTGGCCAGGAGAAATAGTTGAATTACCAACTCCTTCGGGGATTATTAATATAAAAACAGGGATCTCATTTTATAAAAATGGATCTCTTAAATCCTACGAACCAAATGAAATTATAGAGATAGAAACATCTATTGGTGTAATAGAAGCATTTGATCCAGATCCTATGGGTATAAATGGGGAAAAAAATTCCTTGTCATTTACAGAGAGTGGCAATGTTTTAACTCTATCTACTGTCTCAAAAGAGATAGATGTTATTAAAGATGGGGCTAAACACAGGTATAGCCCACTAAAACAATTAAGTCGATGTAGTGACTCGGTATATGTAACACTCCCATTAAATATTGAATTTAATGGGGAGAGTGTTATTTTTAAACATATCAATAAAGTTATTGGTATAGAACCTTTAACCGCATGGTTTACTGTGATGGACTACTCGTGGTCTTCACATCCACAGTTACAATCATGCTCATGATCTTCCATTGCTTCAGCTAACTCTTCTTCAGTTGCATCCCTCACTTCAATCACTTTGCAACTGAAGGAGATATCCATATCAGCATATGGGCTGTTTGCATCAATTGTTACGTTTTCATCATCTACACTTACAATTTCCATCTCTTGAATTTCGCCATAGTTATTTTCAATGGATAAAAAACTTCCTACCTCAAAACTGTCTGTATCTTCAAACTCTTCTTTAGGAACTGGAATTAAAAATTCATCACTTCTATTTCCATAGGCTTTAGCAGCAGGAATAACTCCTTCGTATGTAAACCCAGCTTCTTTCCCTTCAAGTATATCTTCCATACCCTCCAGAGTTTGTTCCATTCCGTGAACATATGTAAATTCACCACTAATTTCAGAACTGTCAATAACTACACCTTTATCATCTTTAAGAGAGTATTCAACAGTAACTGCTTTATTTTTTTCAATAATCATATAATCATCCTTATAGGTACTTATATCATTTAAGATAATTAAAAAAAACCTTTTATATGCATAGATCTTTTATTTATGTTAAAATATTTTATGGATAAAAAAGAGATTAAAGCAGAAGAGATTCTTATTCTTGTTTTAGAAGCTAAAAAATCTATGCTTAAGAATAAAATGAAGCCAAGTAAGGTTATTATGCACTCTAAATATTATAAAATGCTACGAATGTATAGAGCAACCCTTGGAGACTATCCAGAAGGGATGGAAGATTACTTAACACAGGATTCGTTATTTGGGCTAGAGATATGTATAGACAATAATTACGGAATTCAGGTTTCGGTTTAAAGCTTGTAATAAGTTCTTATACAATATAAAATTACTCTTTATGAATATAAGTGAATTTAAACCTCTTATTGTACAGGGAGACTCTTCCTTACTTTTAGATGTACACAATCCCGACTTTGAATCTGCAAGGGGGGATATAACGCCGTTTTCTGAACTGGAAAAATCCCCGGAACATATGCATACATATAAAATTACTCCATTATCTTTGTGGAATGCTGCTTCTGCAGGTATTACACACCAGGAAATTAGCGATATCCTTGATAATTATTCAAGATTCCCAGTTCCTGACAATGTAAAATTTACAATTAAAGATATTATTGGTAGATATGGAAAACTATATTTAGATAAAACACAGGATGATATGACACTACAGTTAATTGTTGATAGTGACATGATCTATGCTGAGTTATCTGCGCAAAAATCTCTGAAAAACCTTTTAAGACCAATGGGAGAACTTATTTTCCAACTCAATCTATTAGATAGAGGCGTTGTAAAACAGGAGTTATTAAAATTAGGTTATCCTGTAAAAGATTTGGCTCCTTTAAAGGATGGAGATCCTTATAACTTTAAATTCAGGGATGTTACTCTCTCTGGTAGAACCTTTGGTATAAGGGATTACCAAAAAGAGGCTTGCGAAGCATTTGTAGGAAATAACAAACCCGGAACCGGATTTGGAACCCTTGTTCTCCCATGTGGTGCAGGGAAAACAATTGTAGGTATGAATGTTATGGAAAAATTACAAACAAATACCTTAATTTTAACAACAAACGTAGCTGCAGTACACCAATGGATAGATGAGTTAGCTGATAAAACAGATATACCTAGAGAAGAGATAGGTGAATATACCGGGGATAGAAAGGTTGTAAAGCCAATAACTGTAGCAACATACCAAATATTGGTATGGAGAAAGGATAAAGAGAGCGAATTCCCCCATTTCGATCTTTTTAGAACTGGGAATTGGGGTTTAATTATTTACGATGAAGTACATCTACTACCAGCACCAGTGTTTAAAGTAACAGCAGAAATTCAGGCTGTTAGGAGGGTTGGTTTAACAGCAACCCTTATAAGGGAAGATGGTGCCGAAGGTGATGTTTTTACACTTGTAGGACCTAAAAGATACGATGTGCCCTGGAAGCAGCTAGAAAACAAAGGGTGGATTGCAACAGCCTACTGTCATGAAATACGTGTAGATATCTACGAAGACGATAAGTTAAAATACGCAATTGCAGATAAGAGAAAAAAATTCAGAATTGCCAGTGAAAATCCATGGAAAGTTTCAATTATTAAAAAATTGCTAAATATGCATAAAGATGACCAGGTATTAGTAATAGGACAATATGTTGATCAGTTACAAGAGATAGCTAAAATAATTAAAGCACCTTTAATAACCGGGAAAACTCCTAATCCAGAAAGAGAAGTCATATTTGATAATTTTAAAAAGGGGATAGAAAAGGTTATTGTTGTTTCTAAAGTAGCAAACTTTGCAATAAACCTCCCAGATGCTTCTGTTGCAATTCAGGTTTCCGGTACATTTGGTTCAAGACAGGAAGAAGCCCAGAGATTAGGGAGAATTCTAAGGCCAAAGGAAAAAGACTCATTTTTCTATTCAATAGTGACAAGACATACAACTGAGGAGACATTTGCTGCAAACAGGCAAAAATTCTTAACAGAACAAGGGTATAAATATAACATTGAAATTTGGAATACAAAGGATCTAATGTGATAAATAGTTCGGATAAATGGAAACATATAATGCTTACTCTCCCGGATAATTATTTTTTTGAATTAATGAAAAATTATTTAGGAAAAATAGAGACTCCATTTAACAAACATGACCTAATCGAAAAACTTGTTGTCTTTCTCATTAAATATAACGCCGAGGAAAAAATACTAAAATCCCTCTCGGAAAAAGAGATACTATTTATAACTTCTATTAATTTTATATATAAACCTACAGCTAAATCTATATACGAATTTTTTTCAGGTGTAATTCCATTTATTGAGTTATGCGATAATTTAAAGGTTCTTGAGGAAAAACTGATAATCTATAGCGATAATGGACATATTTACCTATCCCCATTATTCGAAGAGAGTATTAAAAGAGATATTTTAAATCCCGGATTACTATATAAAAGTGAGCCTCATACCCCGGGAGCTGGTAAAATGATCTGGTTAACAGACTCCTTAATACTTAGTTTTTTATCATTTATAATACATCAGAAAGATCTTCTAAAATCTAGTGGGGCATTTAAAAAAAGGGCTTATAACCAGATAGAGACCCTATATCCACATCTTTTTAATGGCGAAGATGGTAAAGTAAAACTGGAACTAGTTAGAAAGATTCTACACAACCTTAGATTATTTAGAATTAATGATAATACTCTAGTTCCAAGAACTGAAATATGGGATCAGTTGTCTAACCTAAATAGAGAGGAAAGATGGCTCTACTTTGCAAGTGCAGGAACAACTGAAAGTTATCATAATTTAGGCGAAAGAATTTCAACAATAAAACGTGTTATAGAGACAATACCCACAACCAGAAGTTTCTATCCAGAGAATTTAAAAAAGCTTATTAAAGCTGTAAGTAACGATCCATCATTAAATGGTAATAGCATTATAATGGAGTTTATTGATGATTTACTTACATTGAATATATTAATTACACTAGAAGATGGAACAATTACACGGAATCCAATTTTAGATTTAAGTAATATAAATCCAGATTATGGAGATAATCAGACAGTTATTATTCAGCCTAATTTTGATGTTACATTTAAACCATGGATAGATTTAAAAGATGGTTATATAATTGCCCTTTTTTCCAACCTGAAAAAGATGGATATCTATACAGAACTTGAAATTAATAAAGAATCTGTTATTAAAGGTTTAACTCTTTCTAACCTGGATTCATTTATAACAAGTATTAACAATCTATCATTTCAGGAAATATCCCATAATATAATATTAACTTTAAAAGAGTGGGAAAAAGAGTCCACTAAAGCTATTCACTACCAGGCATCTGTTTTAATCCTGGATTCCGATAAAGAATATATATTAAAAGAGACAGGGATTATTGATAATTTAATACTACTAAATCCTGCAAAAGGCGTCTATTTAATTAAACCTGAGGATTTTAAAACAGCAAGAAATCTTTTAGAGAGTGTAGATATAATCCCTGTGGATATGAGCCAGTCAGAACCAACAGAATTAACAACTCTACCTTCCTTTATTAGTAGAAAACCACTTATCATTGAGTGGAAAGAGAGAGAAATATCCCCAAAAACAGAGAATAAAAAAAGTTTATTACAAGAGGTTGAGAAAATATCCTTAACAAAAGAGGAGTATGAAGACCTTAAAAAAAGAGTTGAAAGGGGTATTATTTTTACAAAGGAACAGATAACAAAAGGAATTAGTAAAATTGACTTTTCAGAGGCAAAGGGTATTAATTATCAAGCAAAATTAAGGTTAATTGAAGTGAGCATAAAGACTCCAAACAACAGGCTAGAGATTAATTTTGTAGAAGATTTTGAAATAAAAAAAGAGTTAATACTCCCTGAAAAAATAGAAAAACAGGGAGATTTAAGAATACTTCACGGTATTAAACTTCCCCAAGAAGTTGCCTACTCCATAGATATTAGTAAAATTAGTCTGGTAAAAAGAATACATACAACACTATTTTAATGGATATTCTAATCCCGTAAAAAGTTTAAACTGTCTATATGCCTGTTCTTCTAACATTTTCCAGCCATTTAGAATTCTACACCCTGCTTTTTCTGCTTTATCTAATAAAATAGTTTTTTCTGGGGAGTATATAATGTCATAGACAAATTCATTCCCGGAAAATGTGTAAAAATCTAATGGGTTAATACTCTCTAAAGGGTGCATTCCAACATTTGTTGTTTGAACTATAATATCTGAAAATCTATTTAAAGTATCAATAGAATCAATAGAAAGTTCAGCACAATCTGTATTAAAATCCTTAGCTAAAACCTCTGCATTTTTTAGTGTTCTGTTTAGAATGACAACTTTAGCACCATGGGATTTTAATGCAAAAACAGCTGCTTTAGCAGCGCCTCCTGCACCTATAACCGAAATCTGTTTATCTTGAATAGACCCATAGGCTTGTAAAAGAGGATTAATAAAACCGACATAATCGCTATTGTCACCTATCCACTTATCCCCAACCCTTGTTACGGTATTACATGCTCCAATTTGTTTAACACTCTCAGTAACCCCATCCAGTAAAGGAATAATATCATTTTTAAAGGGAACAGTTACCGAAAATCCTTCTATATTTAGTAGTTTGCAAATTTCCATAAATTGTTCCAGGTTATTGGTTTCAAATGGAACATAAACTGCATTAAGATCTAACTCTTTGTAACCCCTATTGTGTATTAGAGGAGATTTTGTATGCATAACAGGGTTTCCAATAATCCCCATAATTTTCCAGTTCCTTTCTATTTTTCTAAACCTGTAAATATCATTTAAGAGCTGGGGAGATACATGTCCAGGAGCAGCTGAGCTACCCTCTTTTGAGCAGAATGTTAAATAAGAACCTATTCTCTCGGCTAGAATTCTAGTATTAAATCCGTAACTACCCATACCTAAAACAATTTTAGTAATAAAACCCAGTTTTTCTACTTCTTTATAAAAAGTAAGAAGCTCATTAGTTCCATTTATCATTACCGCAGCTTTAGGAATTTCATTGCTATTTCTAATTATATTTTTTATTCTATCTGCTAAATTTTGTGGAACTCCATTAAAATCGTGGAATGATCTTATAACCCTAATTCCCGAACTTAAAACGGCTTTATCTATATCTGTAGAGTGTAAATCCTCTTCTAAATCAACATAACTAAAATTACCACTTTTGATTCCCTGTATTAGAATTTTTTCTCTGTAAGATTCATCACCACAATATAAACCCCCATCAATTTTTTTTCTAAAAGTTAAAATTACAGGTTTATTACATTTGAATGTATCTATTTTGCACTGTTCGCTTATATCTAAAAAATCTACTCTCAACTCAACTAAATCAATATTATCAAAATTATTTTTAATAGTATTATATACACTTTCCAGTGATGTCTCTGTTATTGTTAAACATAGCTTACTCAATTAGTAATCCCCTCTATACATATAGATATCGTTCACGCCTGCTCCAGAAAAAAATAGTTTAATATAAACAGGATATCCTGCATCTGGTCTTTTAAATACTAAAGAGTCCTCTTTCTCTTCATAAATTTCACCAAGTATAGATGAAACCTTCTCTTTAGAATCTCCCATTTTTATTCCATTAATTTCAAATGGTGTTTGTTCGTCAACCCTCAACTGCCAAACCCTGTTCTGATTAAAATAGATATAAAGCCGACTGTCGTAGAAGAAAACCACATCGTCCTCTTCCGGGCGACTACCTCTTAAAGTGTATACAAAATCTGGAGATCCAAATTGATTAACAATCTCTTTAGGTGTAAATCCAATATAATTATCAAAAGAAAATATGGAAACTCCCAGGAGAGAAAATATAACTAAACAGTATTTTTTCATTTAGTTATATTATAAATTTTTAGTAAATAGGTCAAACTCAATAGGTGTAATTACTTTATTATTACTGTAATTGCAAATCTCCGTAAAACCTAACGAGTATATTATTGGTATATTCATATATGTAGCATACTTCATTGTGTGTTCGCTTCCACTATCTTTATTACTCTCTATGACGTAGAGAAGTTTAGATAATCCTGCAATAATCCTGTTTCTATGAATACATTTATACTTTTCCTGGGATGAATAGGGCGGATATTCGCTAATAATTAATCCGTTATTTAATATCCATGGTGCAACATCTTTTCTGTACCCATAGGGAAGAACAGCAATTGTAACTCCCCCACTCTCTATAGTTGTTTTATGGGCGAGCTTATCGCACCCGTTAGCTAAACCACTTATGGTAACCCATTTACTTTTTACTATATGGGAGATAATCTCCTCCCCTATTTTTATTCCTAAATCACTTGGGTTTCTAGTCCCGGCAACAGAGATTATTTTTTCCACCTCAAGTAACGACCTGTCACCTTTGGTAAAAAGGAGTAATGGGGAGTTATAAATTGGATAGTTCTCTCCCCTGATTATTGTAACTCCAAGTTTATCACAAAGACTTTTTATTCTATCTACATTTACTTTTAATCTATTAAAGTGAATACCACTATTAACTTCTATTAAATATTTACAAAATTCTAAATCTCCTAACATTCCTCGATTTTCATAAATAATTTTTTTAATTCCATGTATGCCTAAACCAGGTATTGAGTTTAAAAACAGTACAAAATCTATAAATTCCATAAAAGATTGATAGTATTATTTTTACTTTTGCTTCAAATGTACAATAATTAAATAAAGAGAGGTCAATAAAAATGAAAAAAATTATTATATTAACATTATCACTATTTTCTTTTATGTTATTTTCACAGGATTTTGGATCTAAAGGAGCATTAGAATCTAAGGATTTTACTGTGGAAGAGATGCTCAGTTATGCAATTCAAGATGAGTATTTAGCTTTAAATGAATATCAGGCAATAATTAAGAAGTTTGGAAATGTTAAACCATTTATCAATATAATTTCATCTGAAAAAACACATATTGAATATTTGGAAAATATCTACAAAACATATAATTACAAAATACCAAGTGTAGATACTACTAAATTTATTCATCTACCTGATAGTTTAGATGAAGCAGCAAAAATAGGTGTTGATGCAGAAATTGCCAACATAGCAATGTATGACAAATTTTTAAAACAAAAACTCCCTAATGATATAAGAGAAGTTTTTGAGTTTTTAAAAAAGGGTTCTGAAAATCATTTACAAGCCTTTAAAAAACAACTATAAATTTTACCTATGTTCAACTTAAGTACAGATTTATTAGTTATAGATTTAGAAGCAACAGCAGGAAGCGATGAGAAAGGGAACCAGACTAACAACTATATTATTGATATAGGTGCTGTCTTATTAAGTAAAGATTTAGAAATTATTTCTACTTTTGAATCGCTTATTAAACCGGAGGAGGAAATTTCGGAGTTTATATCCGATTTGACCCATATTACGAACAAAATGGTGGAAAATAAACCCCTATTCCCTGGTGTTGAAAAAGAGTTTATGAATTGGTTAGTAATCTCTTTAAATGGACGGAGTATAAAAAAGGTTCGACTTTGTGCTTGGGGTACATATTTTGATATTCCCCTATTACGAAAATCATATATAAATTATGGAATTAATTATCCCTTTTCAGGTACCGCCTTTGATATAAAAACAATGGCTATGATGTGGCATAGTTTAAGTGGTAGAAAGACGGATAAGCTCCAGGTTTCGGCTGTTGCAAAAGAGATGGATATTGTGGTTGATGGGAAATATCATAGGGCAATAACCGACGCAGTAGTAGAAGCCAAAATTCTGCAAAGAGTTTGGAAAGATTTACAAGGTTTCTTTATTGAAGACAAATCAGGGATAAAACACTATTCTATTACCCCTGATTGTTAAATAGATTACATATTTTGAATAATTAATGCTGCATATTCTTTTGTTCCAAGTGTTACCGGATTTCCTGTCATCATAGATGCTAAGTCGCCTGTTACCTTTTTGGAAGCAATTGTAGTACTAATTCCCTTTTCTAAAAGATCTGCAGCTTCCTGCCAACCCATATATTCAAACATCATTTTTCCTGAAAGTATTACTGAGGATGGGTTTGCCATGTTTTTACCTGCAATATCCGGAGCTGTTCCGTGGGTTGCTTCAAAAATTGCAACTCCTGTATGGTAGTTAATATTTGCTCCGGGGGAGATTCCAATACCACCTACTTGTGCTGCTAAAGCATCTGAACAGTAGTCTCCATTTAAGTTTAAGGTTGCAACAACATCGTATGCTTCTGGTTTTAATAGTATATTTTGTAAAAAGGCATCTGCTATACAGTCGTTAATTAAAATTTTATCACTCTCTTTTGGGTCTTTTGTAACAAAATCGGGATACTCTCTTAAAGCAGCTTCATAACCCCAATTTCTAAAAGCACCTTCTGTATATTTCATAATATTACCTTTATGAACAAGGGTAACAACCTTTCTTTTATTTTTTATAGCATATTTAACTGCTTCTAATACAAGCCTTTCTGTAGACTCCTTACTCATAGGTTTTAAACCAAGTCCTGTTTCACCCTTAATATCCCAACCCATTTCAGCTTTTAAAAATGCCTTAAGTTTTTCAACCTTCGGGTCACTTGAAGAGATTTCAAACCCTGCATATACATCCTCGGTATTTTCTCTAAATACAACGATATCTACCTTTTCCGGTGCTTTTACAGGAGTCTCAATACCTTTATAGTATGAGATTGGTCTAAGGCATACAAATAGATCCAGGTTTTGTCTTAAAGTTACATTTAAACTTCGAATTCCACCACCAACAGGTGTCATTAATGGACCTTTTATACCAATTAAGTATTGAGCAAAAGCATCTTCGGTCTCTTGTGGTAACCATTCGCCTGTTAGATCAAAAGCTTTTCCCCCAGCTAAAACCTCTTTCCAGTCTACTTTTTTACTACCTTTATAAGCCTTTTCAACTGCTGCATCAAAAACTCCTTGGGCGGCATCCCATATATCAGCTCCTATACCATCACCTACAACATAGGGGATTGTTGGATTATCGGGCACTGTAAGTCTACCTTCTATCATTTTAACTTTATTACTCATAAATACTCCTTTAAATATGAATATTACTAAATAAGAACAAACTTGCAAAGAGCTATTGCTACATGATAGAATCGAGTTTATGAAATTTAAACAGACTTTTATTATTACGTTAGTAATTATTTTTTTATTTTCCTGTAATAATAAAGATTATAAATATTACATCGATTCTAAAAATCCTAAACATGAAGAATTAAAGAAGCTATTCCCTCTACTTAATAAGTATACAGATTACGACGGAAATAGATTTACAGTTATGGATAAAATAATAACAAATATGATTAAAAATTCCGAACCGGGAGATCTAAGATTATTTATCACAGACTATATAAATAATAATCAAAACGATCCATATATAACCTACTACTTGTTAAGTCTAGCCTCCTCCTATCTTATTAATGGAGAGAATAATTTGGCTATACCACTACTTCATAAGTCTGTAATGCTATATAAAGATTTAATAATAAATGGAGAGTCTACACATTTAAATGCGTTACAAACTTTAGTTGGTCTAACCGCCGATGATAATATGAAAATTGTTTATTACAAAAAAATAATCAATGAACATAGTGACAGAGTAAACCTTGGTGAGATATATTACTACCTTGGAAAAACACTTGATAAAGTAGAAAAATGGGATGAAGCTATAAAAGCTTATGAAAAATATTTAGACTATCCTTATACTACAATAAAATCTGAACCTTCTGCTCGTGACAATACTCTTCAAAAAGTAGGATTTTATTACTCGGATAAAACTTGGGTTGTTAAAGATTTAGATACCCTTGTACAGCGGGTAAAGTATGCTATTTCAACAAAAAATGCTACTCAACTAGATAGATACAGGGCTTATGACTTCTTTATTATAAATTGGAAATCAAAATTTTCCGATTTAAAAAGTAGTTACCCAATGGAATCCTATGTTCTAACAAATATGAATCTAAAGACTGGAAACGAATTAGATCCAATGTCTACAGAAAACGAGGCATATTTAGCTGTAAACGGTAGTCCCTGGAGTAGTAGTATATGGTATGTTTACCCAACATGGTATTTTTATTTTAGAAAAGTTGATTTCCCTAAAGATCCAGAAATACACGGGGGATGGGAATGGGAAGGAATTTACCTTGGAGAAAAACTTTAATAATTTCATATAATCTTTTAATGAGTTATATGATTATGTCAGAACCTTTAGCTGATAAAAAAAATAGCCCTGAGTGGAAAAAAGAGATTAAAAGTACATCAATTGGAATTATTGGTAGCAGAAATAACTATAAAGACCAAGTAGTTACCTCCTTTAAAAATTATAATATTAGAGCTATAAATAATGAAAAAGCTAAATTAACAGAGAAAGAGTGGTCCAAATACCTTCAAATAACATACAAAAGATTAGAACCAATTAGAGATTTTATTGC
>JAFGYD010000080.1 GCA_016936295.1 Spirochaetales bacterium
ATCAGTTTTTTGCCTAATTGATTATTACTATCCTCAAATTTCTCAAATGTGGAGTTTAAAGCAGCATGGATTCTATCAGTCATTATATTTCTAATTCCTCTCTCTTACTAACTATTCGAGAAATTAATCCATATTCTATGGACTCAGGAGCACTCATCCAGTAGTCCCTGTCGGTGTCTTTTGCTACTTTTTCTACTTTCTGCCCCGTCTCGTCTGAAATTAACTGGTTAATTTTATTTCTTAATTTTTCTACTTCTTCAGCATGAATTTGTAGATCTGAAGCTACACCTTTCATACCACTTAATGGTTGATGAATTAAATAGTGGGAGTTTGGTAGCCCTATTCGTTTATCTTTTGGTGCTGCCAATAAAACTAATGCACCAGCACTTGCAACTAATCCCATTCCAATTGTATATACATCAGGTTTAATAAATCGAATCATATCATATATAGCGTATCCAGCATCAGCATCACCACCTGGAGAATCTATAAATAGTTTAATTGGGGCATCATTTTCTGCTTCTAAAAGCAAAAGCTGTTTAACAATCTTTTCTCCCAATTCTTTATTAATTTCACCCGAAAGTAATATAGTTCTAGTTTTTAACATTTTTTGCGCTAACTCATCCTGTGGAGGAGTTACTGGTGGCTTAGTCTCTCCACCTTCTTCTAATCTTCTATACATGAAAGCATCCTTTTATGGGTTATTACAATAATATAATATATTCTACATCATATTCAAAATTTATTTTTTATTAAAGCGGTATTTATTTTAATGAAAATAGACTATTATTTATTTCATGAAATCAGGATTTATAGCAATAGTAGGGCGTCCTTCTGCAGGGAAATCTACCCTATTAAATACAATTTGTGGTTATAAAATATCAATCACAGCAGAAAGCCCCCAAACAACAAGAAATAAAATACGTGGAATCTATACAAACCCGGAGGTTGGTCAGTTAGTTTTCCTGGACACTCCCGGATACCACATATCTGACAAAAAATTTAATAATTACATGATGGAAGCGGTACATTCATCCCTCAAAGAAGCTGATGTTGTAATGTATGTTGTTGATTCAACAAAAACTTTGGGGAAAGAAGAGCAGGAAATTATTGATATTGTTAACAAGAGTAGAAAACCATTAATTGTTGTTCTTAATAAGTGTGATATGAAGTCAAAAACACTTGATGAAATGAAGGGCTTACTTCTAGTTAACATAAAGCCTAAAGAAATTTTAGAAGTTTCAGCCTTAAAAGAAGAAGGAGTAGAAGCTCTTAAAACATCTTTACTTAATTATTGTCCCACAGGACCACTAATGTATCCACCGGAATTTTATACAGACCAGGAACCGGAATTCAGAATGGCTGAAATTATTAGAGAAAAAGCTATTCGAAGAGTAAAAGATGAGGTTCCCCACGCAGTTTATGTAGAAATGGCAGATACTGAATTTGACCAGGAAACAAATACTATGTGGGTTAGAGCATTCTTAACAGTGGAACAGGATAGTCAAAAAGGTTTTTTAATTGGACATCAAGGTGAAACTATTAAAAAGATCAGGGTTGGAGCCCAGCGAGAATTAAATAAAATTTTTCCATATAAAATAAAACTTGACTTAAGAGTAAAAGTTAATAAAAGATGGAGAAGAAAAGATTACTTGGTTAAAGGAATATTAAAATGATTGTTTTTTACTTTTTAGGTACAGTATTTTACTACTTAATTATACTGTTTTTTATGATTACATATACACCAATATGTTTTATTGTGTGGTTATTTACAACACCTTTCGACTACAAAAAAAGATTAATCAGCCACAGAATGAATACTGCCGTTGGGTATGTATTAATGGTAGCAAATCCTTTTTGGCGTACTAAAATTTATGGATTAAAAGAAGTAGATAAAGATGCAACATACGTTATTGCGTCAAATCATCAATCTTTAACAGATATCTGTATACTTTCAGCTACGCGATTAAGATTAAAGTGGGTTTCAAAAAAAGAGCTAACATTTGTACCGTTTCTTGGTTGGATAATGGCCATGGCAAAATATGTTTTACTAGACAGAAAAGACCCAAAAAGCCAAATTAAAATGATGAAAAGCTGTGAAAATTATTTAAACAATAATGTTTCAATAGCAATTTTCCCCGAAGGGACACGAAGTAAATCTGGTGAACTTGGTAAATTCAGAGATGGTGCTGCTCTTTTAGCTAGAAAATGTAACAGAAAAATATTACCTGTTGCAATGTACGGAAATAATACTTCTATGCCAAAAAAAGGATGGATTTGGAAAAAAATAAATAATCAGAGTCTATATTTCCTAGATCCTATAGATCCTGCAGACTACTCAAAAACAGGAGAACTTACGGCTGCAGTAAAAGATGCAATACAAAAAAAATTGGATGAACTTAAAGATTCTCATCTAAATGATTAATTAAAAATTGTACTCATCTTCTAACAAAGAAGGTGAGTATAATGAAGAATAACCAAGTTTTTCCAATAATAACTTATTATACTTTTTCTCGTAACGAGCTGGTGAGGATATTTGATATATATCCCAAATAAGCATTAATAATGCAGTAGATCCAATTACAATCTTATCCCTTAGTATAATTGAATCAGCACTTGATTCGTTAAAATACTCATCAATTAAATTATACCCAAAACCCAACATAACTCCAAAACCTAAAGTGTTTATAGTTATAGTTTTAATACCGGTGCTAAAATCTCCTTGAAAAATACTTCCAGAACTTGGAAGAATAATATTAGCAATGGATAAAAAACCTCTACTATTTTGCTGATATCGATTAAACATTAATTCTCGAGACTCTTCACTTGTTAGTGCCATATAAAAAGGATCTACATTCAAGTTATATAGGGTGTTATAGTTTATTCCACTAAACATTCTATTTAGCTCAACTAAACTATAACCCCTAATATCATCTGAACTAAAAACTAGAACAGAAGATAAAAAAAGAAATAGTGATAATATAATTTTATTCACTAATTTCATAATTGGATTTTCTACTTTCTAAACATTAACAAATCTTCAAGTTTGTCGTTATATTTTTTATTATAACTCATTGGTTTGAAAATCTGAACAATATTCCATACAGAAAGAACAACACCAGAAGTAACCATTAAAGCTAAATCCAGTGAACCGTCGTAATCGTTGTAGCTGTCACCATAATAGTCATATTCATAATTACTTACATTATATGCATAATTTGCGTATGAACCAAAATAAACCGCAAAACCAACAAGATTAATAATTAATGTAGCTGCTGCAGTACCATAGTCTCCCTGCCAAAAACTTCCAGAGGATGGAAGAAACCAGTTTGCAAACATATATGGTCCAGCACTATCCTTATTTACACTATTATATACAGATGATTTAACTTCGTATTTTGTTTCTGAAATAAGTACAGGATCAAGCTTAACCTTATTTAATTTACTTAAATTAAGTCCACTTAAAATGGAGTTCAGCTCCATAAACGAATAACCACGTAAATCCTCAGAAGATGATCCGCTACTATTTGCATTCGCAGTTGCTGTAGAGTTATTGTTAATTACAATATTGTTTCCACCACTAAGGCTACTTGATACTTTTTCTTTTTTTAATGTCTCAATTTCGCTATACTTAATAACAAAAACTGATCCACCAGTTAACTCAATCTTAACAAAATCATTAATTTTATTTTCAATAATAATTCCCTTTAAAATTGATCCATCTGTTTTCTCTACAACATCTAAATAATCCTGTGAGAATCCTAATGTTGCAACCAATGCAAATAAAATAACACCTAATACTCTTTTCATTTTTTCCTCAATACTTTTAATATCTATTTAATACTTTTAACAATTTTTCTTTCCCAATAGTGCACAAAAAAGATACAATTCTTGGTCCTTTATCTTTGTTAATTAATACTTTGTAAATTAAAGGAAACATTTCCCCTGAATCAACACCAACTTCCCTTGCAATATCGTATACTTTTACTCCAAACTCTTTTTCAGTTAGAGTATCAATACTCTCTTCTACTGTTGCAGCCAAAAGTTTAAGTATTTTTCGTTCGGTTTCATTAACGTCATAGAGATCTTCAGTTCCATTATTTATAGTAAATTTAAAATCTTCAGGAGCAAAATCTCTAGCCCAATTAATGGCACATTCACATCTTCTTCTAAGTCTACCTATCTGGTGATCTTCAACATCTCCTAATGCATCAATAACTTTATCTATATCCCCATCGTGTATACTTAAAAGAGTTGTTAATTGTCGTAAAGGGATTTGATATGGCATTTTTTCAGGAACACTATCAACCTGGGATAGTTCATATATTCTAGCTTCCTTTTCCCATTTTTTCATCTGTTTATCATTTTCAGGCTTTGAAAAGTATGTTCTTTCACACTTATCATAATCTTCGTAAATTTTTAATACATCTAAATCAAATGAGATTGAAAATTCGGAATTAGGTCTAGTTCCAGCAAATAGATATCTAATAATTTCTGGCTGATAAACCTCTAGAACTTCCGCTAAACTTATTACGCCTCCAGCAGATGAGGACATCTTTCCTCCCCTACCTTTTACAGCAATAAAGTCATACTGAAATGTTACAGGAGCATCATGATCATAAACTTCTTTACATGTGAGTTTTGCAGTATCAAAACTTCCTCCGTCGGAATGATGATCTTTACCTGCTGGTTCAAAATCTACACCTTCATAGGCCCATCTCATTGGCCAGTCTATTCTCCAGGGTAGTTTTACCCAAGGTGTTGATCTCATATCTACAGTTTCATCATTTCCACACTCACATGAGTAGTGAACTCCATAATCTCCGTCCCAGTCTAAAACGGTTGTTGTATCTCTATCACACTTTGAGCAAAAAACAGAAACTGGCCACCAATCTTCTGGAAGATCGGAAGTTCTACTTCCATTCAACTCTTTTCGTATAGTTTCTCTATGTTGTAATGCAACTTTCATGCTATCTGCATAGTCACCATTTCTATATTTTGTTGCCTGATAAATATAGTGAGGGAAAATTCCTACTTCCGGTAATAGCTTTTCTAATCTTTTTTCGTTTGCTCTAGCGTAACTTTCTTCACCATCTATAAAATCTGGAGCTAAAACAATTGGCTTTCTTAAATAAGTAGCCATCTCTTCCTGTTTGGGCATATCTTTAGGTACTTTTCTAAAAACATCATAATCATCCCAGGAATAGATAAATCTTACATTTTTGCCCATATCCTTTAATGCTCTAACAGTTAGGTCCACAGAAATTATCTCTCGGAAATTTCCTACATGAACTGTTCCAGAAGGGGTAATACCAGAAGCACAGGTATATAAATCCTTATCCCCTTTTTCTCTAATAATTTTCTCAGCGGTAAGATCCGCCCAATGTGTCGATTTAGGTCTGTCACTCATAATTTTAATATTATATAATAGTTTTAATTAAGGATTAACCCCTAAAAGTCGATATTTTTTTATATGAAAAGAATATTATTATTTTTACTATTTTTAACAACATTTTATATATATTCCCACGACTTATCTGGTGTTGCATCGTGGTATGGAGATAAATTTGTTGGAAGACAAACTGCTAATGGTGAAATTTTTAACACTAGCGTACTTACTGCAGCCCACAAAACCCTTCCATTTAATACAATTGTTGAAGTTACAAATATACTAAATGGTAAAAAAGTTCGAGTTCGAATTAATGACAGAGGTCCTTTTATTGAGGGAAGAGTAATTGATTTATCAAAAAAAGCTGCAGAAACCATTGATATGATTGGGGATGGAACTGCAAATGTGGCACTAAAAATTATAGAAATGCCTTCCGAACCACAAGTTATGGATATACAAGTTGCAGCTTATTCTAATTTAACTTATGCAATTAGCATGAAGAAAAAGCTCATTGAAGCAGGGTTTAAACCAACAACATCATTAAGTAATACAGGAATTACCAGAGTAATGCTAACAAGTATCCCAATAAATGATAGTTATGAAATTGTAAAAAAACTTGAAGATTTAGGTATAGACAAAATTTTAATTAAACACAGAGGTTAACTAAAATAACCTCTTATACGCTTCATATATCATGTACACACCAACAAAAAAGAATATAGATGAACTTCTTTTCATTCTAGTAAGTTTTTTATCCATCGCTTCTAATTCTTCTTTAGTCGATTTCTTTGTAATCCTAACAACTTGAATATATAAATAAATACCGTAGGTAATAGGTATTAAATATAAAACTATACCAATAATCTCTTTAATCATTTTAATATCCTACAATTTTTATCAATATTTGTAAAACAGATATGCCACTTCTTGTAATGATGCTATACGTTACAGCCATCAAGACAAGTTTTTTTTGTAATGATAAAATTATTTTAATGCCACGGAAATTCAAATATAACTTACCAGAAATAGATCTCCAAGATGACAAAACTGTAGGTCAAAGAATTGCAGAAATACGAAAACAGAGAGGGCTAACTCAGCAAGATCTCGCAGAAAAAATAGGTATATCCAGAGTAACATTAGCCGACTATGAGCGTGGTAGGTCAAGAATATACGATGAGATGATAATTAGAATAGCAATGGCACTAAACATTACAACTGATCAACTTTTAGGATTTGAAAAAAATATTGAATTTTTCGAAAATATTAACTTAAAATATACAAAAAGGATAAAAGAGATTGAAAATCTACCTGAATACAGTAGAAAAAACATTCTTAAAACACTTGATGATTTAATTAAAGCAAATAAAAAATAGCTTTTTTAGTGGCCGGGAAAAAGTAAATCATCACTCTTTAAAGAACATGTATTTTTATAAAATAGATAGTTTTTTTTCAGAGTTGGCTCCATACTACCTTCAATTTCAATATCAACATCAGACACTTTTAATTTAGAAATATTTTTATAATCAATTTTTAAAGAATGGGATAATGACAAACTCAATTTAGTAATATAAATTCTCCCCTTTCTTTTAAGTTTTCGTTTTTTAAAATAGGAGTAAGCTGTTTTTATATACATATTCTCCCCAATAATAACATATCTTTAAAAATAAATAAAAATATTTATGTGGTCATACGCGACATTTAATAATAATTTTAAATATTTTCTATACTTATAATTTATTTTCATGTTAATATTTATATATGAAAAACCATATATTTATATTAATAACAATACTACTATTGGTAGGTTGTACAAAAAAAGAACCTGAAATAAAAAAAAGCAGTCCATTAGAAAACATTGGTATCAATGTAGCAAATCAGGAACTTCCGGCTCCAGACTTTAAACTTGTAAATCTTGAAAGCAAAAATGTCTCTTTAAGTGACTACAAAGGGAAAATAGTAGTTTTAAATTTCTGGGCTTCATGGTGTGGGCCATGTGTTCAAGAGATGCCATCCCTGGAAAACCTCAGTAAGCTATCTAATGATCTTAATTTTGTAGTTCTCGCTGTAAATGTAGGAGAGACTAAAGAAACAGTTTCGAGTTTCATAAAAGATAAGGGTTATGAAATGAATATTCTTTTAGATAGTAATAAAGCGGTATCTAATAATTATGGAATTAGAAGCATACCTACTACATATATATTAGATAAAAATGGAAATATAGTTGCAGGGAAACTAGGCTCATATGAATGGGATAATGATGATTTTATTTCTGCATTAAAGGAAATGAAATAATGGAATTAAATATATTTATTGCCCTTTTTGCTGGTTTTATATCATTTTTATCACCCTGTATTTTTCCTTTAATTCCCAGCTATATTGCTTATATTGGGGCAGCTTCTTTTAACGATGGAATGCAAAGGAATAAGGGTTCTATACCTTTAATTCTCTCATTTATTATTGGATTTACAGTTGTTTTTACAATTATGGGTGTAGTTATTAGTACACTGGGTTTTGCATTTAGAAGTTATTCTTTAATAATTAACAGAGTTTCTGGAATATTAGTAATTATATTAGGCTTAAATACTATTTTTAATTTCTTAAAATTTCTCGATTATGAAAAGAAAGCTACTGTAACAATAAAGAATAAAAACATTATAAGCTCCCTATTATTAGGGATGGCATTTGGTGCTGGATGGTCTCCATGCATTGGTCCAATTTTAGCATCAATTTTACTACTTGCAGGTAATTCTCAAACCTTAGCTGGAGGGATAATACTTCTTCTTTTCTTCTCCCTTGGCTTGGCTATTCCATTCTTTCTATCGGGAATATTTATTTCAAAGTTTAAAGAAAAAAGTAGCTATATCAAACAGCATTTAGGAAAAATTAAAATAATTAGCGGTCTATTAATTACATTAATTGGGATATTAATATTTTCTAACAGGCTATCTAATATCAATACATCATTAAACTACATGGCTTCAGTATTTATTACGACATATAGTAATAAAAAGATATTTATTGACACTATTTTTAGCCTATTTTTTATATTTATAGGTTTATTTCCATTTTTATCTATAAAAAGCAGAAAAAAGGAGAAGAAAAATATTATAATACCGATTATAATTATATTGATGTTTTTTAGTGTTTCCTTTTTTTCCTTTAGCGGAGCAATTAACTGGGGGAATATAGTTGGAAATTACTTAAGCTTCCAGGGGATATAATGATACATGTGGTAAAAATTCTTGAAACCAATTACTCTTACATAATTGAAGACGGGTTTAAAGCGATGATAGTTGATCCAGGAGATGCTGATCCACTTTTAAATAGACTAGAAATTTTACGATTAATACCAGAATGTATATTACTAACCCATAACCACTCAGATCACTCAAATGGTGTAGATGAGATTAAAAGAAAATTCCCAAAGGTTAAAGTTATAA
Source organism: Spirochaetales bacterium (assembly GCA_016936295.1). Classification (GTDB taxonomy): domain Bacteria; phylum Spirochaetota; class Spirochaetia; order DSM-2461; family DSM-2461; genus Thiospirochaeta. The sequence continues at coordinate 8,830 of JAFGYD010000080.1, forward strand.
ATAATAGCAGGGATTCTTTATTAGCATTTAACAGTGATAATACAGTAACTATTATACATACTCCTGGTCACACCCAGGACTCTTGTTGCTTCTATATGCCCAAAAGAGGTGTAATTTTTACTGGAGATACACTTTTTACCGGACTATGTGGAAAAACAGATAAAAAATATTATTTTGAGATGTTTAACTCATTACAAAAACTCCAGGAACTCCCTCTATATACTAAAGTACTTCCTGGCCATGAATATTTAAGCAATAGTATAGAATTTCTAAAAACACTAAATAGAGAGAGTGGTTTTTACAACTCGCTACTAAAATTTGATTATCCATCATTAAATACAACAATTGCCGATGAAATTAATAATAATCCTTTTATGAGCAGCGATATAAATTACTTTACAAAAATAAGAGATTTAAAAGGTTAACTAAGAATAGAGTTTCTTTGTAATTTCACCTACTTTAAACCCTAAATTAGCAGCTGTCTGAAGACCTATTTCATCGTTTTCAACACCACCTTGATGTCTTCCATGTAATATTCCTCCAAAATGACTTGTTGGAGAAGCATCTGGTACAACGACCATTCCATGAATCATGGCAGTAGCTACTAAATCCATTGCGGTTAACTCCTGCCCCCCATTTCTAGACCCTCCAATAGTTAACACACCTGCAACCCTATTTTCCCACTCAAATCCTCTTCTTCTAAAAACAACGCACCTATCAATAAGAGCTTTAAGTTGGGATGTCATACCTCCAAAATAGACAGGAGTAGCAAATATAACCCCCTTAACCTCTTTATCTCCCAGCTTATCAAATAAAACACTTGAGAATTCATCGTTTATAGAGCAATAACCAGTTTTAGAACAATCACCACATGCATCACACCCGGAGATATTATATTTTGAAATCTCGATTATCTCTGTTTCAATTCCATGAACTTCAACCTGTTCCATTGCTTTTTTTAATCCTATTAAAGTCGTACTTCCCTCTGTCTTGGGGCTTCCGCAAATTCCTATAACTTTCATTCTAGTTCCTTACTTAATAATTTAGGTCCAAATATATTTATCCCCAATAAACCTAAGGGTGCAGTTATAATTATTGACATTACGGCATAAGCTAAAATTTCTTTACCAAATGGCAGTCCTTTTTCCAATGCTACAGCTCCAAGTGCTGCTTGCACTGTTGCTTTAGGGAAATATGCTATAATACAAAAAATTCTCTCTTTGTAATTTAAGCCAGAGCCCATAGTTGCAACAAAAACACCAATAGATCTAAAGCATAATCCCAATAATATTATACCAATTGATTTAAAACCTCCAGAAAGTGCAACTGGAAGATCAACACTTGATCCTATAAGAACAAAAAGTATTATTTCAGCAAATATCCAAACTCCGTTTAACTGTCTTGCTGCTTCATGTGCGGCATGTTCAGCTTTTTCTAAAATAATAAATCCGGCGGACATAACACCTATTAGAGCAGCAATATGTACCCACTCCCCTACTTGAAACAAAAAAAGAGAAATTGTAAGTAGTATTAATGCCTTTTCAGTTCCCTTTAATTTATCATGGTACTTTTTAAAATA